>NZ_JBSICD010000002.1:0-331131 GCF_058246155.1 Providencia sp. UF-183
ATCACGAAATATTGCGGGTAGAACACGATCCCCGCGGGATCACACTCAGAGAAATGGATCTTGTGGGGCTTAGTAAAATATTTCGTCATCAACAACTCCTATACTTTATCTATTAACTTTACCGTTTAGATATAGTTTATATATAAAGTAATTGTCGATAACTTAAAAGTCACAAATGATTAACATATGATGTGTGTCACTAAATGAAATGCAACAAATTGCGCAGCTTAAGGTAAATATTTGAAGTGTGACACTGTAGGATAGCGATAATAATTGAATCTACTAAGCTGATAAGCAACGAAAATGGGGCCTAATGCCCCACTGATTAAGAAACCAAAAACACAGTGCGTATATCGCTGCCGCCATCGTGCCATACATGGGCTAACTGGCTTAATGGAACTGTTTGGTAAGGCAAGTTAAACCCTTTCTCTGCGGTAGCGAATAATAGCTCCCCAACACAAGTCACTAAATCCTCAAGGGAAACACTGCCTAATCCACTGCCGATCAATGTCAGGCTCGAAGAGCGTAATACTTTGCTGCTTAATTGGATTGCATCGCCACTGATTGACCCAATTTGCACAAAACGAATTGGGTCACTTTCCACATTTATCGCGCCATTAAGGATGGCCGTTGCACTTTCCCCCCATAAATAATCAAGAACAATATCAATGCCTTCATTAAATAAGCGCGGTAATTCTTCTGCAAGTTTATTCAGTGGGATGGCTTCATCAGCACCTTGTTGGCGTAACTGTTCAAGTTTTTCAAGATTACGCCCTGTGACGATCACCTTTGATGCCCCAAGGTGTTTCGCAATGGGGACGGCAAGCGTGCCTGATGTTCCCGTTGCACCATTAATTAAAACAGTATCCCCTACTTGAATTTTCGCTTGGCGAGTCAGTGCTGCCCAAGATGAAAAACCTGGGTTGGCAATTGCCGCAGCCAGTGCCGCGTCGAAATTTTCAGGTACACGAATACAATGAGTTATTGGCACTAACGTTTGTTCTGACATGCCGCCCCATGGCGCTTCAGGTAATAAAAAATAGACGCGCTGACCATTTTCGAGCCGACCAACACCATCAATTCCTGCAATAAATGGGTAGTGTTTAGGGGAGCTATAATGGGTTCCTGCTGCACGCACTCTCGCCAACTGACTTAATGCACTTGCTTCCACATTAATGAGAAAGTGCCCTTCTTGTTCGATAGGCGCATCAACATCATCATAAACGGGGGTCTCCCCTTTATTTTTCACGATAGCTGCTTTCATTTTTATTCCTTTCACATAGGTGTATAATGCACATATTAAATGAAGATAAATTAAACACCAAGAAATAATATGCAAAATACACCTAATTTACGGCAAATAGATGAACTCCATAGCGCGTTGTTGCGGATTGTTTTCCAATTTAATGATCCTAATCGCGATGATATCCTCATTAAAGCCGCAGGCATTAATTTAGATAAAGCATTGTTCCCTTTGCTGATAGGTATAGACAGGTTTGGGCCTGTAGGCATTGTTGAGTTAGCCAATATGGTTGGGCGGGATTACACCACGGTCAGCCGCCAAGTGGGAAAATTAGTGGCATTACAACTAGTCATCCGCCAGCAAGATAGCCAAGATAAGCGCATTCATAACGCTCTGATAAGCCCTCAGGGAAAAGAGATGACCGCTAAAATTGACCAAACCCGCTACCAGTTTTATCAACAAATGTTTAATCAATGGAGTGATGATGAGATTGGCGATTTTAAGCGGCTGATTGAGAAGTTTTCAACCGCCTTAACGCAATTTGAAACCCCTTAGCATCAGGGGCGTTGTTAATCAAACAGGCCTATCTATTTTATTTGCCGCTTTCTCTAACAAATTGTCTAAGCTGGAATGCAGTAAATGATTTTTCACTGCTTTACTTTCAACCTCCAGTTTAGACCCAATTTTTTTATCCATCGTATAGATATTCACTTTACCCGCCACATGCTCATATAACAGTAAGCCATCGACACCCTCACCTTGCTTATCATGAAACTCAGTTAAAACTGTTTGCATGCGGTTTTTTGCTTGCTTATCGCCCTCCACGGCTTTGCGGAGGTCTTCCGTTAATAGCCCCACGGGTGCAGAATAGACATAGAGCACTTCAACAGAATAGCTATCATCATTATTGTCACAAATAAAACATTGCCGATTTTGCTCGTCAGGAAGTGCGATCATTTCCCGCAGCTCAATCAATAATTTTTGCCCATCGTTATACGGGGCTTGGGATATATCGAGAAACACTAAACGGTACGGACCGGGGTCACCCGCAAGCGCACTTGTCATACTGCATAATGAGAGAAAGCCCGCTGTCATTAATGAAAGAATGCGTTTCATAAGCAACTCAATGAGAATAAATAGACCTTTACTGTACGAGGTTTTTTCAGCAAAAGAAAAGAGCGAATTGTCTTATTCATTAACTGTTTTTACAGCAATACATTTAATTTCCACAAGCAATCCTGGGTGGGCCAATTCAGAGACACCAATACAGGTCCAAGCACACTCACCTCGAGGAAAAACAGCATCTTTGACGCGGCGAAAAACATCCATATGCTTTTTCATCTCCACATGAAATGTTGTCATTTCAACGATATCGTGGAAAGTAAAGCCTGCCTCATTGAGAACTAGACGTAAATTTTCCCAACAGGCTTGAAATTGGGCCTCAGGATCGTCAATCACCTGTAAATCTGCGGTACGCCCCACTTGCCCTGCACAATATAGCGTATCGCCAACGAGCACAGCAGGGGCATAACCTGCTCGCTGGGCTAATTTTTCCATTGATTTAGGAATAATTTGTTTTCTTTTTGGCATTTTTTCGATTCTTTAAAGCTAATAGACAAGGAGTAAATTGTAACGTATACATTGCAAAATAGCCAAATAAACGCTAATTTGTAATATATACATTACAGTCGAGGCTAATATGAAAATTTCAATGGCAATGTCTGACTTTGCAATCACACAAGAACTTTATAACCGCCTTGAATATTATAGACAATCAAGAGGCATATCACAGGAAGAACTCGTTGAAAATTTAGGGATTAGCCGACCGACTTATGCGCGAATACAAAAAGGCACTTGCAGCCTTGGCACTTTTATTAGTGTATTACGCGAACTCAATTTACTGGAAGGGTTCGATACCTTAGTGCCCCCGCCGTCTTTGCGTCCTTCTGAAATCGTTAAACAACAAAATGTTAGACGTAACCAAATACAGACTAAACTCTCTGTCAAAGAAATGTTAGCTAACCGAAAAAATAAAGGTTCAATATGATAGCCAAATCTTGCACCGTCTTTTTTGATAATATCCCGACTGGCTATTTGGCCTACACAGATGATAGTGGATTTGCGACGTTCGAATACACCAAGGAGTGGCAAAAAGAGGGTTTTAGCCTCTCCCCGCTTCACTTACCATTAAGTTCACAAACTTATACATTTCGCAGTTTGCCGGTTGATACCTATCGTGGCTTACCTGCTGTATTTGCAGATTCATTACCTGATGATTTTGGAAACGCCTTAATCAATGCGTGGCTTGCACGCCAAGGTAAAGATAAATCGCAATTTTTAGCCTTAGACCGCTTGCTCTATACCGGAACTCGAGGCATGGGCGCACTTGAATATCAACCGACAAATTATCCAAACGCGGAAGAAGATGCCCCTATCTTGATTGAAGAATTGGTGAATATCGCTCAAAAAGTGTTGGATGCACGAGATGATTTACACTTAACCGATAGCGAAGAATCTTCAATGTCTAAACTATTGCAAATCGGTACCTCCGCAGGTGGCGCACGCGCTAAAGCCGTAGTCGCAGTCAATAAAGATCGAACAGAAATACGTTCAGGCCAAGTTACCGTCCCTGAAGGTTTTGAACATTACTTACTTAAATTTGATGGCGTGGTCGAACACCAAACCAATAAAGAAACCTTTGGTGACCCAAAAGGGTTTGGGGTCATGGAGTATGTTTATTACCTAATGGCCACGCAAGTGGGTATTGAAATGTCCGAATGTGAGTTATTGCGGGAATCGCAAAGTGGTCGCGCCCATTTTATGACCAAACGGTTTGATCGTGTGGGTAACTTAAAATATCACGTGTTAAGTTTGTGCGGTTTAGCACATGCTGATTTTCGAAAACCTGGCGCATTCAGTTACGAAGAATTGCTGTTAACGGCGCGGCAATTGGGTTTGTCGAATAAAGAACAGGAGCAAATTTATCGCCGAATGGTATTTAATATTATCGCCCGTAACCATGATGACCACACCAAAAATTGGTCCTTTATGGTAAATGACGAATATGAGTGGCAACTAGCGCCCGCTTATGACCTCGCATGGAGTTATAAAAAAGACTCAGAATGGGTACAGTCACACCAATTATCCTTAGCCGGTAAGCGTGATAATTTTACCCATGATGATTTGTTATCAATTACCGAACAAATTACCCACCTTCGCCGTAATAAAGCGCAAAAGATTATTGATGAGACAATTACGGTAGTTTCAACATGGCGAGAACTGGCGGAACATCATGGTGTTCCCACTGCGCTGAGGGAGAGTGTTTGGAGCACACTTCGGTTAGATTGGTAACGTTTAGATTACATAAGATAGAAAAAAATAGAGAATTGTAATGTATACATTACAAAATAGGCACAATCAGTCTTCATGGTTTTCGATTGATTGTGCCTATTTTTATTATATTTCTACTTCATAAAAGGATAATCTGTGTAACCTTCTGCGCCGCCACCATAAAATGATTCTGGTCGCTGAGGATTCAGTGGTGCATCTTGTTGTAAACGAGCGACTAAATCAGGGTTAGCAATAAAGTCACGGCCAAAAGCCACTGCATCAATCAATCCCTTTTCGATTAAGTCTTCCGCTTTTTCAGGGGTATAAGCACCCGCACCAATAATCACACCGTCAAAACATTGGCGAACTTTCTGGCGAAATGCTTCGGTATAAGGCTCTCCACCAGCCCAATCAGGCTCAGAGAGATGTAAATAACCGATACCACGTTGGTTTAACGCGTCAATAACATACAACGCATCCGCTTCTTCATCAGGGCCATTCCCCGTATTTTGGAAACTGCCAATTGGCGATAAACGAATACCAATTCGCTCTGGTGCCCATTGTTCACAGACTGCATCAATCACTTCTAGCAGAAAACGGGCGCGGTTTTCAATGCTACCACCATATTGGTCATCACGATGATTCGCCTCTGGTGATAAGAATTGGTGCAACAAATACCCGTGAGCACCATGCAATTCCACCATATCAAACCCTGCTTGGCGTGCGTTTTCTACAGCTTGACGAAAATCATCAACGATTTTTGGGATCTCTTGTTGTCCCAATGCTCTTGGTGTAGTGGTATCCACGCGAATTGCTTGCCCATCATCGCCACGCAGTGATGTCCGTGTATTGGCGTTTAACGCTGAAGGCGCAACAGGAGCCTGCCCCTCTGGCTGTAATGTTTCATGAGAAATTCGCCCGGTATGCCACAATTGAACAGCAATATGCCCACCCGCTTCATGTACTTGTGCTGTGATCTCTTTCCATGCCGTGATTTGCTCTGCGCTATGCAATCCTGGAGCCCCCGCATAACCTTTTGCTTGCGCTGAAATTTGTGTTGCTTCTGAGATAATCAACCCCGCACTCGCACGCTGACGATAATACTCCCCCATTAATGCAGTGGGAATGTCACCCGGCTCGATGCTACGCAAACGCGTCAGTGGTGCCATGAATACTCTATTTTTTGCTGTAAAAGCACCGACTTTGAGCGGTGTGAATAATTTTTGTTGCGACATAATGGCTCCGTATTAGACCAGTCGACTATTAACTGAGTAAATAAAAACGCCAATTAATTATTTGGCGTACACAGTATATTTTTTACATGTTCCAAGGCTTTTTCCAATGGAACTGTGCTGCGTGTAATTTTTGATTGTAAATTTGCACCTAACCAAAGTGCATAGAAAACTTGAGCCTTCGATAAAGGATCCCCCGTAAAATAAAGCGACTTTTCTTGACGACCTTTTTCTAAAGTATCCGCAAGCAAACCAATAATTTGTCGAACACCATCATCCATCGCTTTATTCATATCTTCTGATAAATCACACACTTCAGCAGACAACTTTACCGTGAGACAACCGTTAGTTTGGCTGAGCTGGCATACCTGCTGAAACATTTCACCATAATACGCGAAAAAACGGTCACCATAATTTCCCGGCCCTTGAGTAAAGTGAGTGGTCAGCCGTTGCAAGTAGTCTGCATAGTAACGTTCAAGCATGGCAACACCAAACGCTTCTTTAGAGCGAAAATAATGGTAGAACGACCCTTTAGGCACTTCCGCTGTTTTCAGCAATTCGCTTAACCCCATCCCAGTAAAACCAAGATGTGAGCAAAGGCGCTCACCGGTTGCTAAAAGATGTTCACGTGTATCGTGTTCAGTGTGTTTGTTCATCATGCTACTGTACTGGACTGATTGGTCTAGTACAAGTTTTTTTCATTCTTCGCACAAAAATGGCATATTCTGCCAACTCAATTTCAGGCAATATACCCCCTTACAATAGCGACGTGGGAATGGATATGACAAGCGCAACTGACGAGCAAAATGATAAAGCATTTAAACACCTTTTTAACGAGACACTACTGCAACAGCTTGCTGAACTCCTTTGCCTTGAATACCCCGAATTTAATGCAAAAGCATTGTATGATTTAGCCCCTAAAATATCCCAACTCGAAATGAAGGCGCGTGTCCATGCAATTCGAGATGTTTTAATTACAGCGCTGCCGTCTAATTACCCTAGCGCACTTAAAATTATTATTTCAGTGCTAAAACAAAACCAACTACAAGGATTTACTCTTTGGCCCTTTGCGGAGTTTATTCAAGTACAAGGTCTAGCACATTATGAAATTTCATTAGATGCCTTAAGATTACTCACCACCCTTTTTACCTCTGAATGGGCTATTCGTCCTTTTATCAAACAATACCCTGATGAAACCATGCACTTTCTCGCCAAGTGTGCTAATGATGATAATGTGCATGTACGACGCTGGGCATCAGAGGGCACGCGGCCTCGCCTCCCTTGGGGGGAGCAATTACAAGCGTTCATTCAAGATCCTAGCGCTACTCGCCCTATTTTGGAGGCACTTAAATTTGATGGTGAGCTATATGTCCGTAAAAGCGTGGCAAATCACCTTAATGATATTTCGAAAGACCACCCTGATTACGTGACACAATTACTCGCAAAATGGAAACAACAGGCAAATACGCCGCAAGAACAGCAATACATCACGTGGATTATTAAGCAAGCGCTAAGAACATTAATTAAGCAAGGGGATCCCAACGCCTTAGCACTTATCGGCGTTGAATATGAGGCAAATGTCTCTATTGAGCAATTTAATGTCACGCCTAATATTAAACTAGGCGAATATTTAACACTCAAACTTTCTCTGCGTTCATACAGTGATAAACCACAAAATTTGGTGATCGATTATATTATTAGCTTTATGAAAGCAAACGGAAAAACCGCCCCCAAAGTATTTAAATTGCGCACTATGACATTAGGTGCCCATGAAACCCTCACCCTAGAGAAAAAGCATGCTGTTAAACCCATCACTACAAGACAATATTATGCAGGAATGCAGCAAATACAGTTACAAATCAATGGAAAAATAATGGCTGAGCAGGATTGGCAGTTAGTTTTACCTTAAGACGTCACCATTAATAGGCGGAAATAAAACCCGTTTATTAATGGTGAAAGTGCAACACATTTCATTTTCCAGTACTAATCCCAAACCATCTATCAGATCCACCTGTAGGTTAAATCCCCTTTTACTTTGCAGAACGGTTTTTTATTACGACATGCTTCGCTTTGACTTAAAACTTAAAAAGAGATCACGATCATAGTAATTGATACGTTCAAATTATAATATCACCTAAGTTTAATTTGAAAATTGAGGATGCAAATGGACAAGCCAGAAATACTTGTAACAGGTGGTATGGGCTATATCGGCAGCCATACATGTGTGCAACTTAGTCTTGCCGGCTATCGCCCCGTGATTGTTGATAGCTTAATTAATGCCAACATTGCAGTACTTAACCGCATTGAGGGACTAACAGGAATTCGCCCTGTTTTTTATCAAGGTGATATTCGCGATGAGCGTTTATTAAAGTGTATTTTTAATAGCCACAATATCCAATCCGTGATCCATTTTGCAGGCTTAAAATCTGTAGCAGAGTCTGTTGCACAGCCGATTAAATACTATGAAAGCAATGTCAATGGAACGATCGTACTACTAGATGCAATGAAAAATGCGGGCGTTTTTAGCATTCTTTTTAGTTCTTCCGCAACGGTATACGGTGAACCTGCTCAAGTTCCTATTGATGAAACCTTTCCCACAGGCGCAACATCCAGCCCTTATGGCACGAGTAAGTATATGGTCGAGCGCATACTCACTGATTTATCGGCATCGGATAGCCGCTGGTCTGCAACCTTACTACGTTACTTTAACCCAGTGGGCGCCCATCCTTCCGGCACAATGGGTGAAGACCCACTTGGGCTCCCCAATAACTTAATGCCATTTATCGCCCAAGTCGCTGTTGGTAAAAGAAAAATTCTGTCTATCTTTGGTAATGACTACCCAACAATCGATGGAACGGGTGTTCGCGATTATATCCACGTGATGGATTTAGCGGATGGGCACCTTGCGGCACTAAAAGCGGTTTCTCACCAAGCAGGGCTACATGTCTTTAATTTAGGGACGGGAAAAGGTACCAGTGTGCTGGAAATGCTTAAAGCATTTGAAATTGCATGCGGGCACCCTATTGCGTTTGAATTTAAACCTCGTCGCGCAGGCGATATCGCTGAATATTGGTCAACACCAGAAAAAGCACAAAGAAAGTTACAGTGGCAAGCAATACGCAGTGTTCAAGATATGGCCAATGATGCTTGGCGCTGGCAGACAAATAACCCTAATGGCTACCACTCAATAGATTCATAAATAAAAAGGACTAAATCATATGGACAATTTACCTTTTGACCCTGCAAACACCCCTCATCGTCGCTATAACCCATTAACTAATCAATGGGTACTTGTGTCTCCCCATCGTGCGAAACGGCCTTGGAGTGGGCAAGATGTGCCGCCGCGAGAACAAGCTCTTCCGTCCTATGATGAGCATTGTTTTTTGTGCCCGACAAACCAACGCATTTCGGGAGATACTAACCCTAAGTATCAACAGACATTTGTTTTTCAAAATGATTTTTCAGCCCTATTGCCATACGCAGTCCAACAACCGACAAACAATACTGATTTAATTAGAGCCCAAGCTACACAAGGTTTAAGCCGAGTTATTTGCTTCTCTCCTGACCACAGCAAAACACTCCCCGAGCTTCCCGTTAAACAAATTGAGCATGTTGTGCAGACTTGGATAAGCCAATTAAATGAATTAAAAGACGATTATATTTGGGTGCAGGTATTTGAAAACAAAGGGGAAATTATGGGCTGTTCCCAACCTCATCCCCATGGACAAATTTGGGCAAGTGACTTTTTGCCCAATGAAATACAGCGTAAGGACGATAACCTACGTCATTATTACCAAAAACATAAACGTAACTTGTTGCTCGATTATATTGAGTATGAAAAGCAAGATAACAACCGTACTGTTGTGGAAACAGAACATTGGCTTGCGGTTGTCCCTTACTGGGCGGCATGGCCATTTGAAACGTTATTACTGCCTAAAGCCCACATCACTCGAATGACGGATTTAGCACCACGACAACAGACTGATTTGGCCCTAGCATTGAAGCAACTTACTTCAAGGTACGACAACCTGTTTCAAACACCATTCCCTTATTCAATGGGATGGCATTTTGCGCCTTTCTTTACAGATGGTCGCAATGTTGAACATTGGCAATTACACGCACATTTTTACCCTCCCTTATTACGATCAGCCTCTGTGCGTAAATTTATGGTGGGCTATGAAATGTTGGCGGAAACACAACGAGACTTAACACCAGAGCAAGCCGCGCAAAGATTGCGTGACGTCAGTGCTGTGCATTATAAACAGCGATAATCACAACCGCAGATTGCCTTGGTATTTCTGCGGCTTATTGCTTTTGCTAATTGAGTTCTTTTAATGATTGATTAATATACGAGATGGCATCTGCCGGTGACATAATGCCATCCACCGCATTAATCACCCCTCGACCAATGACCATTTCTGCTTTTCTCAAGTTAAATGCCTCGCCATTTTCAAACGTAGACTCACGTATACCAACATTAATTTCATCATATGCCATCGGTAACCATGGATAGCGGTGAGTGATCTCTTGCGTATAGACAAAATCGCGCTGAACACTGTTCCCTCCAAGCATAACGATATGGTCCATTATCACATCCGAATACAGCCAGCGTAAGAATTGCTCCGCTAAGTGCGGCTTCTGACTGTATTTTGAAACCCCTAATGCCCCACCCCCCACTTGTGGAACCCCACCTGGTACAGGCGCGAAACCAATACAGGATGAAATGGCACTGTGTGCAACATCATTAAAGAGGTTCATGTAGGCAATGTTCATCGCCAAGTTACCATTTTCAAAATGGCTGATGGAATCGCTCCACCACTCACTGTTTATTCTCTCAGAGTAAGGTAATTGACGTATATAGTCATTGAGCACAGTAAGGGCAATGTCTTCATTTAATTGAGGGGGTGCGTTGGGCGTAATAATTTTCCCCCCCGCAGCATAGTAGCGCAGTAAATATTCCGACGAGATAATTCCCGCACTTCCCGTCGTTGCCGAGGTGCCAAAGGGGCGCATCACATTGCCACTTTCTTTATAGCAATGGAAAAAGCGGCCTATACGGTCATATTCTTCAAATGTTTGCGGTGGGCGTAATTCCTTGCCCGTATGCTCAAAATACATGCGGCGAATGACTGGGTCATCGAATAAATCTTTACGATAAAACAAGAGCTGCACGCTGGCATCAAAAGGTAATGAGTAGGCTTTGCCATTCACTAAGCTGAAGCGTTGTTGTTTGCTTTGGGTGAATTTTGCCAGCAAATCGGTGACGCCGTCACCGATTTGCTCTAGCGGCATTAATGTTTGATTGGCAAACCAAGGAAAAAAGGCAACATCAACACGTAATAAATCATAGTAAGGGTAATTTGATATCTCTGACAAAATATTAAAAATCTCGCTAAACGGCCTAACGGCAAGATTAACGGAGATCCCTGTTTGGCGATAAAAGTTTGGTAATAGCTTTTGTAATGCACTGGTCGATGGGCTGGGTAATGTGAGTAAATTTAAACTCATGTTTGACATGCAAATGCTTTCATCAGGCAACGAGCCAGTATAAATACGTTTTCCAGTATTAGGCACGCGAATATTTGATGGCGATATAGATTTTTCTTTTTCAAACAGATGGTTAATAACATCTTGGCCAAGTTGCGCATAGTTAACGGGATAACAAAATAGCCCGTTGAGCATCGGCGGCGTATTACTGCATAAGGTATATAATGGTGGGCAGGCTTGTGTACTACCAAAATGACTGGCTTGGCTGATAAACCGCATTTTTTCAATATCTTGCGTGATGATAATGTCAGGACGAAGGTGTAATGAGAAAAACTCAAATGCCGTGTTATACGATTCTGAATCAGACGAGTGATAGGTTACGATTTCAACTGCTGTTTTCTTTTGTAGTATTTCTTTTCGGAATGCTTCAACAAACTCTTCACTGTCTAAGCGATTAGAGCCATCGGCATAAATGCCAATAGCCTGAACATCATTAAAATCAATTTGACTACAAACCGCCTCTGCCGCTTGGCGATAATCGAGGCTAAAAAAATTCTTTGCCCCTTTCGGTTTTCGATACACAAATACCACATCATCTTCTGGGATTTGTAATGCATCAAAATAGGTGGTGGCATTGTTTAAGCAACTGATTGCAATCACATAACGATAACCACCAGAGGCAATTTGCTGGATAACTTTGCGTTCTTTGACTTCAAGATCATCCGTAAGGTAAATATCAAAATGGTAATCTGTACTATCTTCAATAGACTGGCGCAGTGCATTGAAAAATGTAGTGTATTTTTCAGAAACTAATTGAGGTAGAACAATGGCAATTTTATTGCTCGAATTGGAACGTAACATTTGCGCTTGCGTATTAACACTGTAACCCGCTTCTTTCGCTGCATTCAGGACGGCTTCCATTTTTTCGACACTGACATTACCGCGACCGTTAAGCACATTTGAAACGGTGCCATAAGAAACCCCCGCAATTCTGGCGATATCTTTCATTGTTGCCATATAAAAACCCTTCTCCACCACGTTTTATTCATCATACCCGATTTTTATATGCATAACACAAATATTGATTGCTTCGTATCAATAATAAGACACGTTTAACAACATAGTTTTTATTAAATACACCGAAAATCTTATCTCCCGAATACCTTTATTTGGCTTTAAACATCGATTTATTTTGACAGTGATCACTGAATGAACGATATCCGCTTTCTATTTTTCCATTCAATCATATATTGATACGTATCAATTGGTAAAAATTTAAACAGAAATAAGAAAAATAAGGAATGAAATATGAAAATCCATTTTTTAGGGACCGCCGCTTCAGAAGGGATCCCAAACCCATTTTGCCGTTGTGAACATTGTTTGGAAGCTCGTCGTTTAGGCGGAAAAGACATACGGACACAATCCTCCGCGATAATAGATGACCTCATGTTGGTTGATATGTCTCCCACATTTAGTTACCAATTATTACGCGATGGTCGTGATGCGACTGAAATTGAAATGCTATTATTTACTCACACTCACCCCGACCACTTCAATGTGGGCGATCTGTATAGCAGAATGGAAGGCTACGGTTATGAAATCTGCCACCCTCTGCATATTTTTGGTAATGACCGAGCGATCAATGGCTCTGTTAGCGTTTTACCAGGCTATACAAAAGAACGTTTTGGTTTTCACTGCTTAGTGCCCTATGAAACCATTGAACATAATGGCTATAAAATCACCCCGCTACTGGCGAACCATGCTAAATGGGAATATTGCTTTGTTTACCATATTGAGAAAAATGGCCAGGTTATTTTTTATGGGCATGACTCCGGCTGGTTCCCTGAATTAACGTGGAACTGGCTCATCAATAAACCGTTGGATATTGTCGTCCTTGAATGTACTTATGGGTTAAATGGCAATGATCGCACCGATAACCACATGAGTTTAGAAACGGTCTTTGCAGCAAAAGAAAAACTCACTAACCAAGGTTGTATTCACGACAAAACACAGGTACTTGTTTCACATATTTCCCACAGTGCTCGCTTGTTACATACTGATTTAGAAACAGTTTGTGCTGAATATAATATTCTTGTTGCCTCTGATGGGCTTACCGTAACTTGCCCATAGGAGGCAGTATGAATATCAATATTACCTCTCGACTGTTGGTCATGATGTTTATCCAGTATTTTATGCAAGGGGCATGGAATATGACCATGGGGCTGGTTTTAAGCTCCTACGGTATGGCGAATATTATCGGAAACGCATACGCTCTACTTGGTTTAGCGACCATTTTATCACCACTGTTTATTGGTATGATCGCAGACCGCTTCTTCTCATCACAAAAAGTGATGGCGGTACTGCATATTATCAATGCAGCTGTATTATTTACTGTGCCACAATTTGTGGAAGCGCAAAATGTGGGCATGACTCTGTTTTTAATTTTTACCGTCGGGTTACTCTTTTACCCAACTACAGCCTTATCCAATAGCATCACCTTCTCCCATATTAACGGCGTCAAAATGTTCCCAGTGATCCGTGTATTCGGCAACTTCGGCTTTATGGTTGTCGGGTTTATCATGGGTGAGATGGGTTTCTCAGGCAGCACCATGACTTGGTATATTGCGGCTTGTAGCGGTATTGTACTTGCTCTCTACTGCTTGACCCTACCTGATACCCCTCCAAAAGCAAAAGATAAACCGTTCGCACCGAGGGATATTCTTTGCCTTGATGCACTATCGCTGTTCAAAGACCGCTATTTTGCCATCTTGATGTTCAGTATTTTTGTCTTAATGATCCCTAAAACGGCTTACTCTGCTTATATTCCTGTGTTTATCAAAGCATTAGGGTTTGATAATGCGGCCTCGATGATGCAAATTGGTGTCGCTTGTGAAATCGTATTTATGTTCTTGCTCTCCTTTGTGTTACTTAAATTCGGTTTCAAAATCACATTAGCATTAGGCATTGTGTCTTGGATCATCCGTACCGTTCTGTTTTCATACGCAGCTGTCGACTCAGGTACAACATTTCTAATTATCGGTCTGTTGCTTCAAGGACTCTGTTGGGACTTCTTCTTCACCGCAGGCGACATTTATGTCGATAAAAAAGCGAAACCTGAAATTCGAGCTCAAGCACAAGGTATCCGCTTTATTGTCTCCAATGGTGCAGGGTTACTACTTGCATCAACTGTTTGTGGCTTTATCTTCAACAACACTGTCACTGAAACAGGTACAGCATCATTGCCACAATGGGTGAACTATTGGCATTACCCAACCGCGATTGCTGGTATTGTCTTTATCTTCTTTATCTTCTTCTTTAAAGATGATGTATCAAAAAAAGACAAAGCGACCACAAATTCAAGTAAAAAGGATGGCCTGAATCACTCAGAAGGCCAGTAAAGGAGTTAATGAAGTTATATGAACAGCTTGACCTCGATTTATCCCATGTTGAGCAACTTCACTCCCGTCTTCATCAAGTTAACGGTCGCCTTTGTACTGGGCGGCCTTCTTGGATTAGAGCGGGAAGCGAAAGGAAAACCTGTCGGGTTTACAACCTGTGTCATTATTTCCGTTGCCAGTTGCTTGTTAACCATCGTGTCGATTCAATCAGCGGAATACTATGCAGGAATTTCAGACAATATTCGCAGTGACCCAATGCGCTTAGCCGCACAAATCATCAGCGGTATTGGTTTTCTTGGTGCGGGTGTCATTATGCATCGCAGTGATGACGCAATTTCTGGATTAACCACTGCAGCCATTGTTTGGGCTTCTGCCGGTATCGGTATTGCATCAGGAAACGGTTTTTATCTTCATGCGTTAGCCGTCACGGGGCTATTTTTTGTTGCCATTTGGCTCAGCCCACAAGTCTTACTCTACCAATCAAAATCTAAACGTATTGGAAAATTAAATGTACGCCTATTATTTAATGATGAACAAGGTGTTCCTATTTTAATGGAGTATATGAGAAGCAAACGAAATATTATCGATAATTTGAATATTCGCGATATTAAAAAAGAACGTGTAGAAGTGAATTTACGGCTCAACGTACGCCAGCGGATTACCCTTCCTGAGCTTTATTGCACGTTGAAACAACTTCCCCATGTTCATGCTGTGACATTAGAGCATTAAGTCACGAATAAGGTCAGGTTTTCCTGGCCTTATTCACGAGAATAATTAACGACGGATAATTTTGATGGAGCGAATTTTCTCGCCATAACCTAACGCGTTATGTGTACCACCTGATTCCGTGTGGTATTTACCTGTATAGTTAAATCCTTCATAAAAACGCACTGTCCAACCATCTGGAATACTGAAAGAGGCGATTTTATCAGCAAAATTATAGCGGGATAGGTTAGGAATATTTTCATCAATTTCTAGATACTCCCCTTTTTGCCATGTTTTTGTGTAGACAACCATACTCTCTTCGATGTAATCGCCATTGAACGATATTTTACTGGTGCTGCATTTCGCATCTTTGGCTTTACAAAAAATACTGCCGTTTCCTTGGCCTAACTCACAGCGGCGAGAGACTTTTTGCCGTGCATTTTGCTCAGAAAAAGCGGCTTCTGCATAAAATTCAGAAAATGGCGACAGTGCACAAATATGCACAACTTGTGTATCATGACGGGAGGAATTACCGTGATAATTGGACTTTGCGTAGCTAAAGCTGGTAAACATAATCAGCAATAAAATACATTTTTTCATCGTAAAAGCATCTTTGGTCGATATTGAATTGCGCCAAATTACGGTGAATAAGCTAAATTTTCTAGTAGAACACTCCGATAAACAGAGGGTTAGTGATTTTTACTTATAGGGTCAATTCAGTATAACCGTCAGCTCTTGTTTTGCATTTTGCATAGACACAATCGTTCTAAAGCTCTGTATATTTTCAGAATTGAAAAAAAGCGCATGCGTTAGACGTTCATACTCTTCCATATCCGCGACATTAATAATCAATAAGAAATCAAAATCCCCTGTGACATAGTAAACTTGTTGAACTTGAGGGCAGTTCGTAAAGTTCTTTTTGAGCTTTTCTAGCAAGTCTAAACGCTCATTGATCAAACTAACCTGAGTAATAATCGTAATAGGCCTGCCAACTTTGTGGGCATCCACCACGGTCACACTATTTTTGATAACCCCTGCTTTTTCCATTGCCGCAATACGCCGATTAATCGCAGAGGCTGACAAACTAATTTCAGACGATAATTCCCGCTGTGAAACTCTATTATCTCTTTGTAATATAGCCAAAATTTTCTTATCAAATGCATCTAACTTCATTGTTACATCCTTTAATTAGCAGAAAAAAATGCAACATTGTTGCGTATTTTTTCGATATTAACGTTATTTTTGCATTTTTCCTGCAAAAATAAGTCAATTATTAGCGTTAGTTATCAATATGATTAATTCATCATTAATTGGGATGGTCATGATTATTGCCATGTAGCGATTATATTGTGTTAATTAACAAGGATTTTTTATGTTAGAGAAAATTGCCTATCAATTTAATTTACAAAAAAAACCACGCCAACAAGCCGCGGATTTGTCATTTTTAAATCAACTTGTCGGAGATGAAGTTAGGCATTTCCACAGTAAGTTTCACGATTACCAACCAACACCACTTAGGGAATTACACCACTTAAGCCGCGCTCTTGGGCTCGGTGCTATCCATGTTAAAGATGAATCAAAGCGATTTGGCTTAAATGCCTTTAAAGGACTTGGCGGCTCTTATGCGATTGGTAAATTTTTAGCGAAAAAATTAAACCGAGATATCAATACATTAAGCTTTGAAATGCTGTCATCACCTGCAATAAAAGCACAAATTGGTGATGTTACCTTTGTAACTGCAACAGATGGCAACCATGGTCGTGGCGTTGCATGGGCCACCGAGCAGCTAGGAATGAAAGCCGTTGTTTACATGCCAAAGGGTTCATCAGAAATCCGCGCACAGAACATCCGCAATCACGGCGCTCAATGCACAATTACCGAATTAAACTATGACGACACTGTGCAACTCGCCAGCCAAATGGCAGTTAAAAACAACTGGATCCTACTGCAAGATACCGCTTGGGATGGATATGAAGAAATCCCAACTTGGATCATGCAGGGTTATATGACTCTCGCCTTGGAAGCTGTTGAACAATTAAAACAACCGCCAACACACCTTATTTTACAAGCGGGTGTAGGTTCATTTGCCGCTGCCATCATGGGTTATTTTGTTGAGTTAATGAAAGACAACCCGCCAGTTTTAATCGTTGTCGAGCCCCATAAAGCGAATTGTTTATACCAATCTGCCATCGCTAACGACAGCTTGCCACATAGTGTCGGTGGTGCCATGGATACCGTAATGGCAGGCTTAGCATGTGGCGTGCCCAATACCATTAGCTGGCCTGTGTTACGTGACTATAGTGATATTTTCATCTCAGCACATGACAGCCTTGCCGCAAACGGCGTTCGCATTGCGGCTGCGCCTCGTCCAGATACCGATGCACCTTTTATTTCAGGGGAATCCGGTGCCATTGGCCTCGGCCTTTTGTACGAACTCACCAAAAACCCAACTCATCATACTTTGTGCCAACAGCTCAAGCTTGATGACCACTCACGCATATTACTTATCAGCACAGAAGGAGATACTTCGCCCGATATTTACGAAGACATCGTTTGGCTAGGCAGAAATGAATAATTAAAAAACAGACCGTATTGCTGTTATCAATGACCCTACATCATTGACGCAACGCGTCGAGGTAACAGCAATTCAGGTAATAAACACTGTAAGAGGCTCACCATGGAATTTTTACAATCAATAAATAATATCTTCTGGGGATGGCTCGTTGCCGGTTTGCTATTAGGCACAGGCATTTTTTTTGCTTTTCGATTTTCCTTTCCTCAAATCCGTTACTTTACTCAGTTATTTAATGTTTTTAAAAATAATAAGAAATCTACCAACGAAAAAGGTGTCTCTGGTTTTGGCGCACTTTGTGCAGCCTTAAGCAGCCAAGTGGGTACAGGAAGTTTAGTCGGTGTTGCTACAGCATTAGCATCGGGTGGACCTGGCGCAATTTTTTGGATGTGGGTTACCGCTATCTTAGGTATGGGGATCAGCTTTAGCGAGGCAATTTTAGCTATATTATTTCGCGAAAGTAATGGAGATGGAACCTATCGAGGAGGACCCGCCTACTATATTTCAAAAGGCCTAAACTGTAAGCCATTAGCCATTGCCTTCTCGATCAGTATGATCATCGGTATGGGTTTTTTCTACACCATGGTGCAAGGCAACTCGGTTATTTTGGCCACAACAGGTGTTATTGATATCCACCCTGCTTTAGTCGGCTTAATCTTAGTGCTGTTAGTCTCCATTATTATCTTTGGTGGTGTAAAACGGATCAGTGATTTTGCTTCGTTTTTTGTCCCATTTTTATCTATTGGTTATATCCTTTTATCACTGTTTATCATTGCTCTGAATGTCACTGAGCTACCAGCCATTCTCTCGCTCATCATCAAATCTGCATTCAATTTTGACTCTGCAGCAGGCGGTGCAGCAGGTTATACCATCTATATGGCCTTTCGATATGGCGTTGCTCGCGGTTTGTTCTCTAATGATGCGGGGAATGGGACAACACCGAGTATGCACGCCACTGCAACGGTAAACCACCCTGTGACACAAGGTTTTACCGCAATGTTCGGCACCTTCTTTACAACAATTATCGTCTGTAGCTGTACCGCTTTTACCATTTTGTTAACTGGAGCGCTTGGCAGTGGACACACCGGTGTTGAACTTACCCAACACGCTTTCACCTTGGGCGTCGGTGATTGGGGTAAACATGTGGTATTTGTCGCGATGGTACTATTTGGTTTTAAATCCGTGATTGCCGATATCTACTATGGGGAAGTGAACCTGCGTTGGATTATTGATAATAAAATGGTCACGCAGTTCTATCGCTTACTGTGCTGTGCGTTAGTGGTGTTCTGCGGCATGATCCCTGTTTCAACTATTTGGGAATTAGTGGATTTTGCCGCCGCCATGCTGATTATTTTCAACGTACCTGCGCTCTTGCTCCTCTCAAAATATGTCATTTTTGTCCTACGAGACTACATACAGCAAAAAAACAAGGGTATCAGCGATCCGATGTGGGATTACGCAAGCGATGTTAAAACACGAATTAAAACCAAATAAGCAGAATAAATAAGGATTAAAAACAAGGAATTAAAATGAAAGATAAACTCTACATCAACCCAGACCGCCTGATGAGCGCTATTTTTGAACTGGGAACACTAGGGGCATTACCCGAAGGGGGATGCTGCCGTATAGCAGGAACACCACAAGATAAACTCGGTCGGGATTTCGTGGTTGCGAAAATGCAATCTTTGGGTCTAAAAACCCGAATAGATGAGATTGGCAACGTAACAGGTATTTATCCGGGTCGCTATGATTTGCCCCCTGTCATGATGGGATCTCATATTGATACGGTTGGTACTGGTGGGTTATACGATGGTAACTATGGAGTTTTAGCTGGGCTTGAGGTGATTAATACACTAAAAGACGCCAATATTCAGCCATACCGCCCTATTGCTGTGACTTTTTTTACAAATGAAGAAGGTGTACGTTTCCAACCCGATATGATGGGAAGTGTTGTTTTTGCTGAGCAATATCCACTGGAAGATGCTCTAGCAGCAAAAGATCTTGATGGTATCTGCGTTGAACAAGCTTTACTTGATATGGGTTATAAAGGCGAAGCCAAAATTGGTAGCTTCCCTGTCGACAGCTATTTTGAACTGCATATCGAACAAGGCCCGATTTTAGATAAAGAAAATATTAATATTGGTATTGTTACAGGTGTTCAAGGTATTTCATGGACAGAATACACTATCGAAGGTGTTTCAAACCATGCAGGTACGACGCCAATGTCGATGCGCCATGATGCAGGTCTAGTTGCATTTAAAATGGGCGCATTTGCGAGAGAAATCACCCAAACATTGGGTGATAATCAAGTCGCAACGGCAGGTTTTATCTCTTTTAAACCAAACCTGATCAATGTGATCCCTAATCAAGCAACCCTCACTATCGATCTGCGTAACACTGACAATAATCAACTCAAGAAAGCAGAAAAAATGATGCAAGACTACGCGCAGAAAATTGCCGCGGAAGAAGGCGTTCTACTTAGCAGTCGTACATTAGCACGTTTTGATCCTGTTATTTTCTCAAATACGATTATTGACGCAATTGAGCATGAAGTGAAACAGCAAAGCCTCAGTTACCGAAAAATGCCTAGTGGTGCGGGGCATGATGCCCAATTTATGGCTAGCATTTGCCCATCTGGCATGATTTTTGTCCCTTGTGCAGGTGGAATAAGCCATAACATCAATGAATTTAGTGAACCTGAAGATTTAGCTCGTGGGGCCAATATTCTTCTCAATGTTGTTTTACAAAGAGCCCAACTCCCCCATTCAGAGGACAAGTAAAATGGATAAAAATCAATTAAAACAGCAAATGATCAAATGGCGTCATCATTTACATCAGCACCCAGAAAGTGCATTTGAAGAAACTCATACTGCTGATTTTGTTGCTGAACAATTAACTCAAATGGGGTTAGAGGTTCATCGAAATATCGGAAAAACAGGCTTGGTCGCCCTATTAAAATGCGGTGATGGCACGGACGTGATTGGGTTGCGGGCGGATATGGACTGCATCCAATTAACGGAAAAAACTGGCCTATCTTATGCCTCGCAAACCCCGAATAGAATGCATGCGTGCGGCCATGATGGGCACACTTCCGTCATGTTAGGCACAGCACAACTTTTAGCAGAACGAAAAGATTTTAATGGAACTGTCTGTTTTGTTTTCCAACCCGCGGAAGAACCCGGCTGGGGAGCTAAAGCCATGATTGATGACGGCGTGATTGAACGTTTTAATATCAAAGAAATATACGGCATGCACAATATGCCAGGCATTCGAAAAGGCCAAATAGCGACCCGTGTTGGTGGTATAATGGGAAGTGAAGATAACTTTGTTATTCGCATCAAAGGCTTTGGTAGCCACGCCTCTCGCCCTCACATGGGGAAAGATCCACTGGTCATCGCCGCCGAAATTATTCTGTGCTTACAAACTATCGTATCACGCAATATTGACCCAAGCATTCCTATTGTGATTTCTTGCACAGAAATTCATACCGATGGTATTCGTAATGCTATCCCTACCCATGTTGAAATCAAGGGAGATACTCGCAGTTATGACCCACAAGCGCAAAAATTAATTGAAACTCGTATGCGTTCAATTTGCGAACATATTTGCGCCATGAATGATGCTGAATGTGAGTTTGAATACACCCATGAATTTGCGCCAACCGTTAACTGGGCTGAATGCGTCGATGTTGCGATTGAAGCTGCTAATAATACAGTCGGCGCGCAAAATGTGAATAGCAATGTACAAGCCATGATGACCTCTGAGGATTTTGGTGCATTCTTACAAAAAATTCCGGGTTGCTTCGTCTTTATTGGAAATGGGGACGAGGAAGAAGGTGTTGGTCATATACCCCTGCATAATGCTTTGTATAATTTTAATGATGATATCTTACTTACTGGCGCCGAGTTTTTCTCTGAAATTATTCGATTAAAGCTCCCTAAATAAAAAAATCCCCAATCTCGTTGAGAGATTGGGGAATAAATTTTCAGATAGAAGCCCGCCGAGCTTTACGTGGCTTATACCATGTTTGACCATTTGCATTAAGCCCAAACCGCCAACTCATTAGTGAGGCTCTCTGACCAAAAAAACCTGATTGATAAATCAGTTTTCGGGCTCTCAATGCCTTATCAAATGGCGCACTTGAACGTATCCAACTGACAAACATACCCGGACCTGTACCATCAACTGTAACATTGCGGCGTATATGTGGAATGGCACGTTTCCCTTGCCACATAAGATATTTCCATGAAAAATTAGGATAATAATAGTTTTTCTTAGCCGTTAAAGTATCGAACCTATTTTGAGGGGTTACGCCAATAAAAGGCTCTACTTCATTGTGTGAATAAAGATGACGAATATAACGCATTACGCTATGTAGACTAAATGCATTCCTTTTGGCAGCAATAACCGCATTGCCCAACGCGGTTTTCCCTCCGTGATCTCTTCCCCGATGAATTAAGAGGTCGGGAAGTTCATCCTGGTTGTCTAAATACGGTCTAATTTCGCCAATTGGGCCATCGACCATCACATCAATATCCATATATAACCCACCAAACCGCTTGAGGACACCGATCCTGATCATGTCCGATGCCGCCGCATAATTTGCATAAGCGGTATTCGTTGATTCTCGGTTAATCGCCGCTTGATATTGGTAATCAAAGGGAGCGGGCTTTTGAACATGGATAATATTGAATATTGCTTGGCTATAACCGCGTTCAATAAGGTTATTTTTCAATTTAGTCGGGTTGTCGCTCCACAAATTAATCTTATATTGCGGGTTATTATGTTTAAAACTAGCGATGTTACTGATGCCATCTGCGGGAAGCTCTTTGTTACCGAGCCAAATATAATGCGCAATTTTAGGGTATTGCCCTTGTTCATCATAATACGTCACAGGGTTATTACGCGCCATTCGGTATAAATTACACCCGTCAGCAGCGCCAAGGGGGTCTGCACTTAACCAGCGACCAACCCAGGGCTGATAATAACGGCGTCCATAATAATATAACCCTGTAATATCAAGTTCCTTGCCGCCATAATGCCGCGTTTTATAACCCGCTAAAGAGGCATTATTTACCAGCCAAATTGCCGTTCCACCATAAGGATAATACTCTTCTTGGCTAATGATGTTTCCGTCGTTATCAAGCTCAATTCCTTGGTTTCCTGTCAATGAACTCAATGAGTAACACATGGCATTATTGGCAATCCCTTTTGGTATACCGGATTCCCAGTGTAGAACTTGCAACGTTACCCCAACCAAATCATTAACCGTAATCACTTCTAATTTTTCATCATCATTGCGATTTTTTAGCTCTAAGTTTGGTAAATATATTACGCGCGTTTTTTGTCCCGAACTTTCAGTCACTTTTACTGTTCGTTGATATTGATGATCATAACGATAATGTTCAATAACATCGGCGCTTTTAACGGAGCGAAGTTCTTGGTGAGACGTCCAATCAAGGTGTTGGCCCTGAAAGAGAGTTTGCTGTTGTCCTGCAAAGGTAAATAACTCATCGACTTTTTCAGAGCCTGAAATCAGTTCTTTTAATACTGCACGATTGCTCTGATTGCTAACAACTATTTGCGTTGAATAACTTTGATTTGTTGCTGGTGAGCGATGAGAGATTTTGGTTAAATTACCGCTGTTATCATAACTATAAACGCGGAAATATCGAGTATAGGTTGCATTATCAAACGTAACACCACGAGAAGGCAATGAGGTTTGGCGAGTTTGGTTTGCCATTTCTCGCCCAGACGCACTGACTAATTGATATAATGAGTCATATCTAAAATATTGTTTTGACTCTATTTTTTGATTGTACCAAAAGCGCGTTTGGCTTGCTTTATCATGGATACAAATAACATTGCCCACGGGGTCATACTGGTAAATTAAGTGCTGAATTAATTTAAACCCCAGTAAATGTTCTGCTGGTCGTTGAGTTTTCATACTCACTAGGCGTTGGGTCTTTTGGTCATATTCGTAGTTTGTAATAATGCCATTACCGAGGACTTCACTGATTTTTAAGCCAAAAGGAGAATACTGAGCCTCCTTTAAAACACATTGCTCTAGCTCGTCTTTTACTTTTAATCTGTATGCTTTTAATTGCCCTGCGATATCATAAGATTGCCGATGTTGGTGGCCCTTTGCGTCTTTGGTCACTAAACTTGCCCCTGTTGCATCTGTGATGCAATAACAGGAAAATGGGGTCGTATCGAGTCGTTCCTCTCGTTCATCCGTTTGCCAATCAACCTCATATTCGACATCTTCAATATGTTGAATTAAACGCCGTGTTTGAGAAATCGGTTTCCCCAATAGCGATACTTGCTCTAATTGCAATAACCCCACTGTATCGTAATGTAAAATACATTGACCACATAAGTTAGCATCTTGAGAATGAATAGAATGATTCGCGTACTCAAAACACGCAGTCACACGACACTTTCCATCCGCCAATTTTTCTTTTAAACGCAATGGCCGACCGATGGCGTCGCTATCTTCGTAATCGTAAGTTTGGGTAACACCATTAGCATCAACACTTACTAATAGCCGGTTCTCTATGTCGTTAATCGTCGCGGAACGACCGTTATCCACGCCCTCACTCATCAATACAACCCCAGACAAATCAGCTTTAAAACGAAAATTGAATGATGCTTCATCATGCAAACGTGGATCGCTCAACTCAACTAAAAAACCTCGAATATCAACTAATTGAAAGGTAAGTCTTTCTTCTGTTATTTCGGGAGTATTCGGGTGGCGATAATATTCAATTTTACGAATATTGAGCCCGCGGTTGTCAGTGATGGTTATTGACGGTGTTTTCTCCATTGAAAATTCATCCATTTTTCCTCCTTTAAAAAATGTTTTAATTTGATGCGATTAATGAAGCCGAACGTTAGACATCGTCGTCGCTTTAGATTTTAATTTCTTCGGAACGAGCATTTGAGGACGATAAAATAACGAAATTAATTGGTCAAAATCATCATTAGTTGACGTTTCGTAAACACTTAGCTGGGATTCAGAAGAGAGTAAACGGGTGGAGTCTACGATCCTTAAAGCAAGCGCTTTTCTGAAATCTTGATATGAATACAACGTTTCAATGGCACTTTCTGCGATGGTTTCACTTTTTAGTGCATTAGCCCCTGCAATGTCATTAGGAAAGCGGGCTTTTAAACGTTTTATATCTGTCTCTCTGCGATAAAAGTCCAAGGTATCGTTGATCGCCATATGACTATAATTCATATATTTATAGCTTGTGATGTCATCTACTGGGGTGATGTAAAGGTTATCCCCGAATTCACTTTGTGATTTCCCACTCACGCCCCTGATCCCTAATGAGAAAAATGCGAAATCAACCGTGTTTAGTTGCTTAATATCTGTTGGAGTCGTATTGGTTTCACACGCAGATAAGACCCCTTTCTTAAGGAGCTCGTTTCTAGAACGAAAAGTTGCACGATTAGGAGGCTTAAGGAATTCCTGACCTGAGAAATGCAATAAGGTGAAATCTAACTCAATAAATTTGTCAACGAAATCACTCTCCTCATCACTCAAACTGCCAACATTAACGCTAAGTTGCGCCATATTTTTCTGTGTTTGTGTAAAAAAAGCCTCTAAGTTATCAAAAACGGGTTTCTGGCTTCCAGTATCAAGCCATCTCTCGCCTAAAGACATCATCAGATAGCTGTCATCGGCTCGGACTTTTGCCCTATAGTTATTGAATTTTTGGTAATATTCTACAACACGGTCAACGGGGTTAAGCCCATCATTATCTTGGTATTTTAATGGGTTATTTTTTGCCATTCTAAATAGATTTAAACCATCTATTGCCCCGGCAGGATCTGCACTTAGCCAACGACCACACCAAGGCTGATAATAACGATGACCGTAGTAATATAACCCTGTTACATCACGCTCTTTCCCTGAATAGCGCATCGTTTTGTAATCTGCTTCGATTTCACGGCGTACAAGCCATACTGCTGTCCCCCCATAAGGGTAGTACTCTTCTAGGCTAATTAAATTACCTTGGCTATCTAGCTCTAATCCGCTATCACCATTAAATGAATCAAGTGAATAACGTATTGAATTATTGTCTATTTCTCTCGGTTTACCTTGCTCCCAATGCAAAGCCTGAATCTGCACACCATTAATTTGACCTGAGTAAATAACCTGGAGTTTCTCATGATTGCCAATATTTCTTAGCTCGAGATTAGGCAAATAAATGACCATCGACATGTGTTGATTATGTCGCGTTAATTTAAAAATTCTTTGGTGGTCACTACCATAGCGATATTGTTCACAGAAATTTTCCCCCTTCACACTCAGTAATTCTTGGCGCACTGTCCAAGCGAGCGTTTGGCCGTTCATTAATTGCTTTTGCTGCCCACTGCTCGTGAAAAATGCATCCACATCTTTCGCTTCTGTTGCCAGTAAAAAATCTATTGCTCGGTTACTTCTATCACTTACAGTGAGTTTTATTGAATAGCCGCTGTGTGTTGCTGGAGTGTGATGATGAGTTTCAGTTAAATTACCTGATCTATCATATCGGTATGTTCGGGAATAATAGGTATAAATTGAATTATCGAAAGCAAAGCTTTGAGGAAGGGCATTTATTTGCTGACCAACATTCGCCATTTCACGGCCAGTCACACTCACCAACTGATACAGCGTATCATATGTAAAATGTTGTTCAGGCTCTATTTTTTGGTTGCGCCAAAAGCGTGTTTGCTCTGCATCATTACGGATACATAATACATTTCCAACGGGATCATACTGGTAACGTAAATCCTGAAAACACTTAAAGCCCAACTTGTGATTGTTTGTTCGTTCAGTGCGAAGTCGAATAAGTCTCTGACTTTGTGGTTCATATTCATAATATCTTACAACGCCATTTCCTAATATCTCACATATTTTTTGCCCAGCCGCTGAGTACTCAATTACGTTGATAATGCATTGTTCAGTTTCCCCTTTTATTGTTAACCCGCAAGATTGCAACTGCCCTGCGATATTATAGCGTGAACGTTGTTGGTGCCCTTTTGCGTTAATACTTAGAATATTTGCCCCTGTCGCATCGTTTTTTAATTTTGTGCAAAAAGGCTCAGGATTTAGCATTCCATCTCGGTCATTAATATCCCAGTTAACATAAAAGTCTATATTATCAATTGATTGAATTACTTTCCTGGTAACATGAATGGCTTCCCCAGTGAGCGAGACTTGGTCTATTTGCAATAACCCTGCGGTATCATAGTGACGAACACATTGACCAGATAAATTAGCATTTTGCTCGTGAAGTGAGTTCCCTGCATATTCAAGATAATCACAGATGCACTCCTCTTGCTCAGCTGTTTTTTCCCTAATATTGGTTAACCGACCTAAAGACTCAGGAGCTTCATACACATAGGTACGCCATAAATGATTGGCATCAATACTGAGTAGCAAACGCCCTGCAGCATCATGCAGAACGCTGAATATTCCATTATCTATTCCTTGAATTTGTAGCGAAAGCCCGGAGAGGTTATATCGATAATTAAAATTAAAATGTTTCCTTAGAAATTGTCGAGGGTCGGCGGTCGCAGCTAAGAAACCCTGTGCGTTAAATTGATAACACTCAATGCGTTCATCTGTCTGTTCTACAAACTTAGAATGCCTGTAATAGTGAATTTTCCGAACTGTGTTCCCTCGATTGTCCCTCACTACCACTAAAGGTGTTGATGAAAACAAAGACAAACTCATACCATTCTCCTTTATATCCAATTCCTTATTGAGTATTCATTCTGTGTCCTTGTACTATTCGCGTATTCTTCGAATGTAATTTTTTAGGTACAAGTATTTGTGGGCGATAAAAAAGGGAAATTAAATTATCAAATTCTGCATCTGAAGCTGTTAAAAACACGCTTTGCTGTGCTCTTTTTGTCAGTAACCGTGTTGATTTGACTATTCGTAACGCTAATGCTTCTTTAAAATCACTGTAGGAATAAAGCGTATCGCTAGGTTTTGCCGCTATTTTTTCATGTGTTAATCTCACCGCCGTGCAAATATCACCTTGAAATTTTTCGACAAGCCTATCTCTGGATGTCATCCTTCGATTAAACAGTGCCGTATCATTTATTGCCATGTGCCCATATTTTAAATACTTATAGCTACTTACTGAATTTAGCGGAGTCACATATTTTAAATCACCAAAGCGACTGTTTATTTTCCCTGTCACCCCCTCAACACCTAACGAAAAGAACACAAAATCTTTGGTTTTTAAGCCCGTAAAATCAAAGTCTGTTGTATTAAGTTGATCAGAGCGAACCAACATTCTATCTAGCAACTCATCCCGAGAACGAAAAACGGCATGGTTGCCACGTTCTAAAAATTGCTTGTCAGTGAAATGAATTAAATCAAAATTTAATGCAGTGAAATTTTCAACAAACTCTAATGCATTACCCCTGAGTTCCCCCGTAGATAAACGCAAGTTCAGCATATTATCCTGCGTCATTGCATTGAAAGAATCGAGATCATAAAAAGGTGTGAAGTTATCGTTACCTGAGGCCCAATCAGAGCCTGTCGCCATGAGTTTGTAGCTTTCATTGGCTCTTATTTTAGCTTTTTCATCAATACGGCGATGGTAATATTCGACGATTTGGCTAAAGGGGTTTAGCCCATTATTGTCTTGATATTTTAATGGATTATTTCTTGCCATGCGGAACAAATTCAAACCATCGATTGTGCCTCCTGGATCGGCACTTAACCAGCGCCCACACCAAGGCTGATAATAGCGATATCCATAATAGTAGAGCCCCGTTGCATCTCGCTCTTTACCAGAATAGCGATGAGTTTTGTTATCCGCCTCTTGGGCACTACGTGCAGCCCAAATAGCTGTTCCCCCATAAGGGTAATACTCTTCATAACTTAGCAATTCGCTGTTTTCATTTAACTCAATGTTCTCACTCCCTACTAGCGCATTAACGCTATAAACAATTGAGTTATTGACTATTTTCTTCGGCTTACCTTGCCTCCAATGCAAAGCTCGAATTGATGTCTTTGCTACATCATCATTAATAACAATGACATTTAATTCTTCTAAGGCATTACATTTCTGTTTGTACCTCAGCTCTAGCGCTGCTAAGTAATAAATTTGGTCAGTAAAGGACTGCTGCTTATGAATTTTTACAACACGTTTCTGATTTGCATCATAACGATAGTATTCATGCGTATTCCCCCAATATACGTGTTGTAATTCCTGACGAGACGTCCAAAAAAGAGATTGCCCTTGCGATAACTGGGTTTGCTGTCCACTTGATGTGAAAAATGAATCTACTTGGTGAATGTCTGCTGTTAATGTATCGCTGACAGCACGATTACTCGCTGCACTCACTGTCATCGAAATTTTATAACCTTGATTGGTCGCAGGTGTTCTATGGCTGATCTGAGTTAAATTTCCCCCTCTATCATAAGAATATGTCCGATAGTACTGAGTTACCGTGGTATTTTCGAAAGAAAAACAGACTGGTGTTTTTGAACTTTCGACCATATTGCAAGCCATTTCACGCCCAGAGGCGCTAGCTAGTTGATATAATGAATCGTAGGTAAATCGCTGTTCAGGCTCAGTTCTTTGATTACGCCAAAAACGTGTCAATCCTGATGTATTGCGAATACACAATACATTTCCTACGGGGTCGTATTGGTAGTGCAAATCTTGCAGGCGCTTAAAACCCAAAGGATGCGTCACTGGCCGCTCGGTTCGGGAGCGAATTAAACGCTGAGTTTGAGGTTCATATTCATACCAAGATACGCAGCCATTACCCAATTCTTCACGCCATATTTGCCCCCCTGCACAATAATAAATTGCCTTTACAATGACTTGCTCAGTATCTTCGTACAAGGTTAGCCAAATACCTTTGCATTGGCCCGCAATGTTATAAGCTAAGCGTTGTTGATGGCCTTTAGCATCAATGGTCGATAACAAGGCACCTGTTGCATCCAATGTTTTTTGATGAATAAAAAACTCATTAGAAAGCGCACTATCCCTTTCTTTCTGTTGCCAATTTACTATTACTTCAGCATTTTCAGCATCTTGAATAAAACGTCTCGTAGTTGAAAGTGGTACACCCGTGAGTGAAACTTGGTTCAACTGCAATAACCCTGCTGTATCGTAGTGAAAAATGCAGTGGCCTGCTAAGTTGTTAGCCTGCTCTATTGGTGAATGACCTGCATAAATAAAATAATCATTTACAATAGTGACGGCGTCACGTTCATAGCGGCAGATTACACGCCCTAACGTGTGGTTTTCTTCATAATCGCAAGTACGATAAATATTATTAGCATCGATACTCACTAACAAGCGCCCTTCAATATCATTGAGGCTCCGTTCCTCGCCATTATCAACTCCATGAGAATAAAGTAATGTTCCCAATAAATCATATTGATAGTAGAAATTAGCTTGACCATGAGTCTGTAAACGCGGATCTGCATATTTGCGCAAACTTCCTTTTATATCAAACCACTGGCATGAAATTTGTTCGTCGGTAATATCCCTAGCATTAGGATGGCGATAATAATCAAGCGTCCGTGTGTTTAATCCTCGGTTATCGCTCACGCTTATTGTTGGTGTGTTTGTTGACAGTAAAAAAGCCATATCCCTCCTCGTTCTTTAAATAACGTTCTTAACATCTCATACTCCCATTAATTCAGGTCGATACCGGATCTCACGCATAGTGGTATTCTTTGATTTTAGTTCTCTTGGAACAAGGATTTGAGGCCGAAATAGTAGAGATATGAATAAGTCAAATTCAAGGTTATCGTGAATATTCATCACACGGTTGTAACCCTCTTGAGATAGCAGTCTTGCAGTATTAACCATTGCAAACGCGATGGCCTCTTTAAAATCTTTGATGTCAAAAACCGTATCCATCGCCTCTGAAGCAATGGTTTGTCTTATCAGAATTTTTGCGTCAGCAGGACCAAATACGCTTTCTAAGCGTGACGAGGATTGCCGCGTGGTAAAACGCAGTGTGTCATTAAGTGCCATGTGTGCATATGGCATATACCGCGCATTTTCTACGTGATTTAAGGGGGTGATATAAAGCTTATTGCCAAATCGGCTCGCATTTTTTCCTTCAACTCCCTCAACACCTAGGGAGAAAAAAACGAACTCTCTGGTTTGTAAATTACTATCATCATCATAACTGGTATTAGGGTGTTCATATTCAATTGTATTTGTTGTTCTTAATTTAACGCGGGATTTAAAATGGACTTCGCCATTTGCCCTAAAATCTGTGTTTGAAGCATGTAGTAATGAAAAATCGAGAGCCTTAAACCGCTCAACAAAACCTGTTTCTTGCTCATTCAACGAACTGCCTATGCTTTCGCGCAAAGCGGCAATATTTTCCCCAGTCCTTTTATCAAAACTTGATTTACCATTAAAATGGTTTCTCCAAAGACGGCCTCTTCCCATAAAAAGGTAACAATAGTCAACATTCGTCACAGTATTATATTCATCTATTTTTTGACTTAGCGATCTAACCCAATGCAGCGGGTTAAGTAAATGGAAAGGAAATAAACCATCTGGATCATGATAATTAATTGGATTATTGCGAGACATGCGATAAAAATTAAGCCCATCAGCTGTTCCCGCAGGGTCAGCGCTTAACCAACGTCCCGCCCAAGATTGGTAATAACGGTAGCCGTAATAATATAACCCTGTTGCATCACGCTCTTTCCCCGAATAACGCCGTGTTTTGTAGTCAGCCTCTATTTGATTACGCGCCAGCCAAACAGCTGTACCACCATAGGGATAAAACTCTTCTTGGCTGATAATATGCCCCTCTTCATCTAACTCTAATCCCCCATTACCGGCTAAAAAATCAAATTGATAACGCCATAAATTGTTCTTTATGCCATTAGGAACATTACCTTCCCAGTGTAGAACTTGCACTTGTGTATAGCCTTCACTACCCGCACTAACGACCTGTAAGCATTCTTTTGTGATACCATTTCTTTGTGTGTTTTTTACATCCAAATCAGTTAAATACCTAGTTTGGATGCAAGAATGCTCTTGTTGGCTCATTTTGAAAACACGTTGGCTTGCACTGTCATAGCGATAGTGTTCATTCAAACTTAAACTGGAAACATGTTGCAATTCTTGGCGAGGTGTCCAATGGAGATGTTGCCCTTTCAAAAGCTGTTTTTGCTGGCCACTTAAGGTAAAAAAATCATCGACTTGGTTTGGTTCTGTAACTAATGCTGCGATAACGGCACGGTTACTGCTTTGGCTTACCGTCATATGCATTACGTAACTTTGATTTGTAGCAGGAGAACGATGATAGATCTTAGTTAAATTCCCCCCTCGGTCATATTCATAACGCCGCATATATTGGGTATAAGTTGCATTATCAAAAGGAATATAATCAGGTATTTGATGGCCTTGTTGCCCAATATTCGCCATTTCTCGACCTGTTGCACTAACCAGTTGATATAGCGAGTCATATTGATAACATTGTTCTGGAGTAATTTTCTGATTACGCCAAAAACGCGTTAGTTCTGCTTCATTACGTATACTTACCCTATTCCCTACAGGGTCATATGTATAATGGACATCTTGGAAAAGTTTGAAGCCTAGTGGATGGGCTTTAGGGCGTTGTGTTTTGACACGTAATAAACGCTGTGTTTGTGGCTCATATTCATAATATGTGAATACCCCATTACCATGCTCTTCATGCTGTTTTTGGTTGGTTGCCAAGTACTCAACCGATTTAATTACCGATTGCTCTTTTTGGTTATTGATAGTTAGCCAATGTTGTTTAAGTTGCCCCGTAATATTGTATGCATAGCGCTGTTGATGACCTTTCCCATCAATAGATTGCAATGGGTTCCCCATCGCATCAACCTTTATTTGATGACGGTACTCTTCTGTTTCAAGCTTTTCTTTTTGTTCGTTATTCGGCCAATTTACCAGAGTTTCTTTTTCTTCAATTTGCTGAATAAACTGGCGCGTGGTTAAAAGTGACTTCCCTTGCAGAGAAACCTGATTTAAAACCAATACCCCAGCGGTATCATAATGACGAACACAATGCCCTGCTAAATTGGTTTGCTGTTCAGCGGCAGAGAAACCTGCATAAACAAAGTATTCACTGATACAAGGAGCTTTATTCTTCGTTTGTTCCATGATGCTGACGGGACGACCTAACATCGAGCTCTCTTCATATTGGCATGTTCGACGTGTTTCATTTGCATCGATACTGAACGCTAAACGCCCTTCAATATCGTTTAGCGCAACACCAGTACCCACATCTACCCCATGAGTGCGCAGTGTTTCCCCCGTTAAATTATAGAGACAAGCCACGTTGTTTATTTTGCTCGATGCAAATCGAGGGTCAGCTAAACTGACTAAATACCCTTGTACATTTAACTGCTGTAATGTGACCCGTTCGTCAAGCTCAGTTGGCCGCTCAGGTTCCCGATAATACTGTAGATGGCGAATGGCCAAGCCCCTATTATCCACGACTTGTATTGTTGGTGTACCTGCATGAAAGGACAGGTTTACGCTTGTTTTCATCGCTCCCCCGTTTAGCCTTCTAACGTGTCATTTTCATCTTCTTCAACCGTAAACCATGGGAATATTTGAGTACGTCGTAAATAGCTTTTAGCTGTTAGCACTTGGCTGGATCTTCCCAAAGGGTCGTAATAGACTGTATCGGCATACAGATCACTACGGCTACTCGTGTCGCTGACATAACGCCAGTCATTGAGGAAATAAGGTTGATAAGTCCTGACAGCAAGGCCTTTGTTGTTGTATTCCGTTTTTCCTGTTACTGCCCAACGAGTTGACGTAAAACGCTCAATTAATCTCCCCTGAGAGTCACAATCTAGACCAGCTAAGTCATTACGCACGTAAGCATTTCCGGCTTCATGGCGTACGGCAGTTTGCAGTTCACGACCAAACCCATCAAAAAAAGCGACTTGTTGTCGCAGCTGCTGTTCAGGGTCATTATCATAACGGTCAGTCGTAATCGTACAAAAATGTGGAGGGATACGAGAGCCTGCCGTCAATGAGTCAAACGCATTTTGCTTTAAAGCACAATATTTTCGCAACCGACGTAATGCCAAAGCGCCTATTTTTTTTGCACTTGATACTCTAATCCCATAGGGTAAATCATGCGTTTTATCAACCTGATACATCCAGCTATCATCTTTGTAAACTATTGCCTGAGAAACTGGAGTGCCTTTCGGTAAACTCAACATGCCCTCAACAGTTAATGGTGCCTTAAACGGTTTATCTGAAGGAGGACTGTAACCGCAAGGTAAGCCATTTTCTGTTCCCCAAAAACGTGTAGAAGTGACTCGTCCTAAGGCATCCAATGCAACATGACTCTGATTATTATTGATATCTTGAATCTGAATTGGCGTCATAAACCGATAATCATACTGCGCGTATGTTGTCATACCCGCAGCATCTTCTGTCGCAGTGATAACACAGTAATGTTGGCTCCAACGATAATGTGTCTTGCCTGTCAACAACGTGGTTCGGGTAGCCAATGGCTGCCAAAATTGCTTTGCATCTCCATAATCGGTATATCCTTGACGGGCACACCAAACTAATTCAGTGGAATTACCTAATAGTTGTGGTGTTTGTACATAGCCTCCCTTATGTAAATATTGAATAAGTTCCTCTTTTCCAATATGTCCATCAAATGCTTTTAATGCTTGCTCATCTAATACCGCAGTTTCGGTATAAGCGACAAGAACAGGAAAAACAGGCTCAACAAATTCTTGTTTACCATCGGTATAAGCAATTCGTTGTTGTCCTAAGTATGCTGAGGAATGATGTTTTCCAAGTAGACCATTGTCAGCTATTAACGTTTCGAGCGTAATGCCTTCTTTTGGTACTTCGATGGCATTAAACTCAAATGCATCGCTACGTTGGCAATCCATAATGCCTAAAACATAGATATCTGAGGAGATTAATTGATGCCATCGTGATTGTTTTATGATTAAGCGTAAAATAGTTTGTTGCTCATCATAGCTGCTCCCCACCGTTGTTGTGGGGAGTGTCGTCGGATAAGGGTCACTTTTCGGTTTTGGCCTACGAGGATAGGCAATTGAGATATCTTTAAGGGATGCACCAAATAAGTCTTGCTCCACAACAATCGACTGGGCGCATTGAGGGTCAGAGACAATTCGTTCGTAGGTATAGGTTCTTTCTTCTATTTGCGAAATTTGAGTGACATATTGAGCAGATGTGCTAGGCAGTAAGCGAGATTGGCAGCGAAATTCAGCAATATTGTAAGGGATATCTTGTTTTTCGCTGCCATCTAAACCAAATACTTCGGTACGAAGTGGCATCCCTTTCAAACTTCTGGATAGCCAATATTCACTCCCATCAGGGTAAACATCCAGCAATATATCTTTATCATCAATCCATTGCGTATAGCGAGGATATAAATGGCCAAATGCGTGGGGATCCCCTTTCCAGAAATGTGCGTATTGTTGTTGGTCAACGGCTTGTTTTCCCGTTAGAAACCAATTTTTTGTTAGTATTGGTGCTGTACGCTCAGGCGCATTACCTTGAGCTCGTTCATCGGTATCAAGACTTTCCAAGTAACCAAATCCACGAAACTCACGCTCAATACTGTCCCAAACCCCTTGCTCATAACGAACACTACTGATCAGACTGTTTTGCGTGATTTCATCCACACTTTGCGTCTGCCATAAGAGATGGATAGGAAATGGAAGATGTGATGTTGCAGGTAAGTTCATTTGCTGCAACTTGACTTTTTCATCCAGCCAAAATTGTGCCGAACTTCGATATTTCAGAGTAGTTTCAGCCCCCATATTGTTGTTGACCGTATTTAATAGCCACGCTTTTTCCGAGGCAAAATCCAATTTCCAATGGTAAGGAGCTTGATGAGGAACGGTTAAGATTAAGCTGACAACTCCCATGCCTGTGACGTCAGCGGCCTGCAACATGCACGTATTATCAAATTGCACGCCATTTGGCAGAGGAAGCGTATAAGGTTCACTAAAGCGATTACCGCCTTCATTGCAATAAACTAAAAGTTGAGTCGGTTGCACATAAATTAAATCCACATAGCCAGAGCCATCAGTATCAACAAGGTAAATAAAATCAGGGTTAAATTCGGTTTTTGGCATATTAAAACCGTCGAGCTTGCATGGAGAGCTAAACGTCCCATAACCTAAGTTAGCCCAACAAGTCACTCCTTGCGCATTAATGGCTATCAGATGCTGCTGTCCCGATCCTAAAAGATCGCTAAACCCGACTAATGTTTCTGCATTGGCAATGGGTAAAATAACCCCAGTGGATTGTATTGTGAGTTCACCTGCCGCAAACCCTCCGCGTGTATTGGGATAAATACGCACACTTTTCGGGCCAATTAGAACCAGGTCAGTAATTCCATCACCTGTTAAATCAATAAGTTGTGAACTAGCGTAAAAATATTCTGTCGGAAATGCAGATATTGGAATAAATTGAATCCAATGACCATCTGGTTTTTGGCTGTAATAACCCTCAAGACCAGGTTGAGCAATCACCCAGTCCAGTTGGCCATCCCCCGTAAAATCCATCAAAACTGCATTTTGTTTTAACGACGGTGTTTGCATTAATTCAGTAGGTTCTGCGAAACTGACTGCGCTTCCCCCTGTGATGGCATCCCGTTCAGGTGAACGATACCACCAGGCTTCAAACGTTTGATATAAAATGCCTGAGATCCCCTCACCGAGTAGATCAACCAATTGATAGGGCTGCTGTGAATTGAAATAACGTAACGCTGTAAACTCTGTCCATTTATCCGCTTTAGGGGGCTCATGATGTTGATAATCAAACTCTAATGGCGCCCTAGTAATAATTGTCCCGTCGATTTCATGCCCAATTTGTTTGACAGCCACCAGCGTAGTTAGCGTCGGTTGTAAATCATATTCAAACACCACTCTAGCAACTAATTCAGGGGGTTGTTCAGAGGCTGTTGCCCCCGATAATAAATCAACCCGATGAAACATAAAAACTTGGTGGCAAAGGCGACGTGTCCGTATTTCAAAGCCATATTCAAACCGTGAAAAGCAATCAGGTCGGCACAACCAGAGTGGTTGTTCGTGATAATCAGGCTTATCCGTATCAATGATACTGCGTTCGCCATAATCAAAGATGGCATGAAATAACCAACCATGTTGTTGAATAGGAGTATCGCTTAGAATGAACGGTTTTTTATCGACTTGAATGTTGCCATAAGAAACTTGCCATAAGTAACGTTGTGCACCGATAGTTGCGGGAGCTCGTGCTTGCTCTTGTTCATCACAGTTAGTGAGGTCTTCTGCTTTATATTGATAATAAATATGTTCACCTGTTGGGGTAATCGTCTCCTCAATAAGCCATTGTGCAATATGCCCCGTATTTTCAGAGGAATAAATACGCGCCTGTTTCGTCTTACCTAAAAAATGAATATTTCCATCGGGGGTATAAATAACCCAAAATGGCTTTTCGTCGCCTTCACGGCTCGGTTGCCAATATTCTAAGCGGCTATTATCTTCAATAACTCTTGGTTGATACGTGCTCACTAAATGTGTCGATGACAGAGTCACACCTTGTAATTCTGTACGCCGTTGAACATCGGCAGTACCCAACGAGTTGAGCGCTATGACTAATAGTTCGCCTGCTGGAGACAAAAATTGGTCCTTGCCTGCATAACGGGGAACACCATGTTGTGTTCTAAGGCTTATCGCTAACAGTCCGACTTGCCAACCTAATCCAAAGGCACCATTTCCTGCGCCGCTATTGTAGGATAGTGATAGAGAGGGTGAATATGTTCTCCCTGAAGATAAAGGAAGTGGAATTGACATTGATGACATACCGCTTGGTCCCGCATTGCCAATGTTCTCCCCCATACCTTGACTACTTCCCCCCCCTTTGGGGAGTGATAATGGCGCGATATTAACACCAGATTGTTTTTCCATAGTATTTTCCTGACAGGCAGCTTCCTGCCTGTGCTTCCATGAGATTAATGACGTATGCCGTAATGAATATGCAAAATAATGTTACTTAAACTCAAAAGTATTAGTTTTTGCTTTCCTACTGCATTTGGAAAACTGAGGGTGAAAATCCCGCTATCATCAATAGGAATGCCTTCAAAAGGCAGGAATTGGGGATCGTCAAAATTAAGTTGGAATTGGCCACTGTCATTCGTACCATGAGAAAGCGCGATGGTATTGCACCCTCTTGGTACGATAAGGCTACTACTGTAGTTCAAAACAGCTTGAACATCTTGATAAGCCCCCATTAACATAGGAAGAGAAACACTAATTTGTTTGATTCGACGAATATTTCCTAGGTTATCCGGGTAGTCATTTTTTATATTAAAATCAGCGAGTTTAAATTTGCTCATTAAAATACCATTACGCTCAAGTGTTAATCCATTTTCTTGAGTTCCCACCCATCCGTCCCCCTTCATCAGGAGGTTTTTTACTTCATCGGCTAAGGTAAAACCGTTACCATCGGGTTGTGAAGAATACCATTGAGCCAGTGAAATTGTGCGAGTCACGTCCATCGGGCGGCTTTCTTGTTTGATGTATGCTTCGTCCATTTGGGTCAAATTCAAGGCAAGGTTTTCGCCTGCAAGTAACCCCGCATAATTGCTGTTCCATGCGCCAGGTTTGATAAATGAAGCGTCTCTTTGGTTACTTTCCCAACGAAAAGCCTCTTGAGCCATTAAGCAACGAGACAATGTTAGGTCATAAAATTGGTAATAAATTGAAGATAAACAACCACGTAACCAATTATACATCGCTTTATTGCTAAACTTGCGCTGTATAAATTCAAGTTGAGCTTGTGTATGCCCCCTTTGCATTTCTAAATAATGCTTTTGTAATATTGCCGATTTATGTCGGATCCCTAGCATATCGAGCTGCGCATCTATTTGCCGCAATTCGTTCTCTGCATTATCTTTATGGATCCCCCACTCTTGACGTCGTCGCCGATAAGTTTCATTGTAACTTAGGCGTTCCGCTGAGATTCGCATAGCATGTGAGCTCATTTCGGTGCCAATAGCTAGTGCATTGAAAATAGCGCCACTTTCCCCACCCCCTATTGCTAAACCATAAATATTGGGGATCATATTCATCATCGCCGCCGCCATACGTAATGCTTCGCAACCAACCACTGTGATGGATGATGATAAAAAGAGATCCATCGCCAATTGCTCACCCTCATTCACATTCTCATCATAAAGCTCGGTATAACTATTGAAACGTTGTTGTGCCCCTTGTCGGTTAGCCTTTAGGACTTTTTCATCAGCTTCAATTTCAGCTATGGTCGATTCTTGTAATGCAATCGATACTTGAGAAAGATCACGTGCTTGTAATTGCAACATCTGAGCAAGCGCTTCACTATCCTGTCGTTCAATGATCCCCTGTAACATGCCGCCAAATTGAATCAATTGGCTGACTAATCCACGAGCGTTATTTAATGTGACTGAAAAACGTTGTAGGGGTAATTGCACTTTCGGCAATGTTCCACCGCCATGTGATGAAGCTATATTTGCACTTTTTAATACATCAGGAGAAATTGGCGCTGCGTATAGCGGTAGGTACAAAGGCTGCCCGTCAATTGAAAGATTATGTCGCAAGTTATAGAGCCGTAGTTCTAATAGCTTCCAATAACCGTCAAGCTTAGTATTAACCTGTGGATAGAAACATGTTGTCTCCCGACCAACGCTTGCTGGTAACCGATGTGATACGCCATGCTGCTGAATTTGAATAAGATCATCATGATAATTTTTAATACGTTGTTGTTCTGCGGCTGCACCTAAATTAATATCCTCCCATTCATCACCTTTATGCGGTACATAAGGCTTGTCCCCAAGTAAACTGAGCGCATTGGTATACCACATTTTGGCTTCATTCAACGTATCTCTTTCCAATTGCCGATAAGCGGTATCCCCACGCGCAATCAGCAAATCAAGCATTTTCATAAATGTCGTGATTTTATAATGCATCGGATCATTCTGTGCAATTGCATCAGGGTCAGTGGTATCAACCGTTGATGCACTCCAAGAAATACTTTCTTCAAGTGGTCGGCAATTCCAGTGATAAGGCGCTTTGTTCCCTTGCCATGTCTGGTACCCCATTGGGCTCCAAATATATTTGAGCCAGACAAGCGATTGGTCAAATTGGTTTTCTTGCAACAATCTCGAGCAAACCATGGCAGGTAAATAATAGAACATTTCCCAAAAATACAATGAGTTAGCACCATCAAAATCCATTGGCTCGATATAATTTTTTAGCAATTCAACCTGAATCGATTGATTATCATTTGGCGTATAACGGGTAAGGGAAAGCCGGCTATTTGCTACAGTAACAGCGAATATACCAATGGGCGAAATGCCGCTCTGGCTTTGGAAATGTAATTGTAGAGTTAAGCCAGGGTTATCAGGGAAATCTATAATATCATTGAATGGTGATGCTTTTTTACTCAGCGGGACAAAAAGGACAATATTCGTATCGATATCGTTCAGTTTCCCCTGCCAAAAAACTGTCATAGAAGAAGAATCTGATCCGATAAGTAATTTAGCGGCCCGCGAATTTCCATGAAGCTCAGCGTCGTATTTAGGTATTGTAACGCGAACATAATCACCATTCCCCATTCGTGGTTCAGGCAAGTACTGTGTGTCCATTGTTAATATCCGATCGATGCCCTTATTCGCTTTTGTAATTAATTGCTGTGCAAATAAAGTATTGATTCGAATTCGGTGCACATCACGCTGTAAATATTGAGAAAAACTTTCTGTTTTACATAAGCTGATAGCATCGAGCTCAATACCTTGTCGCTGAACTTTAAAACTAAAATGCTGGCTACCTAATGGCCGCCCCTCAATAGATAAGGCACGGCACTCAACGTTAACTGTCAGTGTATTATTAATAAACTCAGATGTTGGGATCTCGATGTTCAAACCATCAAAGTGATATAACATCTCTTCAAGGCTAAAATTTGGTAAGTTATCTATATAATCTATAGCTTTAAATCGTTTTTGGGTTTTACCCGCCGTGATAACCACATAAACATTTTGAGGGTCTATCTGAGTATTAATTTCATAGCACCCTTTTGTTATCGATTTATTATTTGCAGAATCAGAAACATTGAGGGAAGAAATGGTTGTTGTCACATTAAAAGAATAATCGAGTCGGTAGTACTCTTCATTAGGTGGGATTGATAAATTAGCCCCTGTTGTTCCCGTTGAATAATTATAATAGCTGGCAGCACTTGGATTATTAAGTAAAATTTTTTGCGTGAGCCCTACATTATCTTTTGTAAAATGAACTACATTATAAAGTGGCTTACCCGCTAAGGTATGCTGATAGAAAATAACAAATTCACTTGGGGTATGATTGTAATATTTTTTCATCATATTACATTGCTCGTGTTGGCGAGACCCAATTCCTCGGTAAGTGATACGTAAATTAGCGTCTAAAGTCAGCATAATTGAGCCAATTTCAGCCTCAACAATACTGACATTACTCAGTCCCCCGCCATCCAACGTTGTTAAATCATCGTAGCCATATTTATTATAACTTTGGTTAAGTTCCAATTTGTTATATAGGTAATTGCTTTGTGTGGTTTTTTTTATCAATCGTTGGCTTTTTAAAGTATCGAAGTCATTATAGACTCTGGTGGTTATATTTTTTGAGTCTTGGGTGCTCATCTGCTTAATTGCCATATTTGGATAAATAAACAAACCTGAAGCAGTGGTCAGTATTTCTGCTGTGTAAGATTCTTTTTTTGCATAAAAAAGAACAGTTATCGTGTCTTGTTCCAGCTCTTCAACGGTGTTGCTATACAAAGAGCAATAGAAACCAACTTGGTGTAAATTGTCTTTTGAAAAAGTACTTATTGCACCATCAATATTAAAAGCGTTAATTCCTCCCCATGTTCCATTATAGTTTAACTTGCTGATTTTTAATACATAACGATCTATCGGTTGATTATCGCTATCTGTTTGCTTTTCTTTTTCAACCCAAACAATATGAAGCCTAGAATTAAAAATAAGCGGCCTGACCCAGTCTTGAACAACGTTTACCCCTATTTGAATCACTTTCCACTCACTCCAAGCATTCGCTGGGAATTTTCCATCTTCATTAAATTGGCTTTGGTCAACACTGCGCCAATAAAACTCACTAGAATCTGATGAATGGCCAATAAGATAGGTAAGCCCACTGTCGAAATTAATATTATCGTGGTAACCACTGACAATATTTAAATTTGCGATTTGTTCAAATTGGCTCAGGTATGAATTAAAGGCTGTTTCTAACGTATCTGCATTTAAATTGCTCTGACTAATATCTTGTAGCATGCCATCCATCATCTGCGTTTGCCCAACTCGCATTGTTGGATCCAGGTAGTTTTCTGGGTAATACAGTAATTGAGAGCTCCCTGCCCAAGTGCTGTATCTAGCATTATATTTATCCCAATTGATAAAAAATGGGCGGCCGATTACACCGCTTTCCGTTTTCGCCTCAAGGTCATTGAGTGCCCGATAGATATACAGTTGTAGTGATGCAATCGTTTCTGCGATCCTCGATGTAGTTACTGTCGCTGAAACTTGGTTATCAATTAATAAGTAATAATAAACATCATCACGACTAAGTAACGAAACTGGGGCTGCTTTTAAACGATAATATGTGCTTAATGCATTTCCCCACTGTTCATCTAATTGATGATAGACAATTTCATTATCAGGTTGCTTCAAAGCACCTTGAATAAGATGGCTTTGTACAGACCAAGTAGAATAATTTTTGTTGGGATCGTAGGATAATTCGAGAAGCTGAACTATACCGTCAGGTGTGATATTAAGCTGTTTTGATACAATGAGTAACTGTATTGCTATAGAAACTTGGTCCCAGTGCCCTAAATAGGTTCGTTCTTGCAATCGCAAAGAGGTATCCTTACTATGCGGAAGCCCAATCTGTCTAGCGAGCATGAGTGCTTGCCCAACTCTTGCCACATCATCTTGCAAACTATTCGCTAAAATTTCAGCAGATAATTGTTGATGATTCAGTGCAGTAAGTACATCATTTGAAAATTCACCTGAACCGTTAACCCATTGATGAAACTGTGTTAATTGCATTAATATTTCAGTCGTTAACCCCAGCTCTGACAATCCAGCTATCAACAGTGATGGCTTTTTAATAATCAGATCTAATTCTTCTTCGCTTATGTGAATTTGATTAATAATAATTGCTAATTGTGCCAATGTTTGTGTAAATGCAATAACATCAATGCGTTCAGCATCCGTAAGAAATTGTTTTTGGATTAATTGCCAGAATTTATCCGTTGTTTGCCCGTTGGGTTTTATCTGATTAACCCAATGTAAGCATAATTCTGAAATATAATTAGAATTTAAAGACAATGTTGAGACAAAAAATGGAGCCATCCATATGATAAGCTCCTCACCTTGTAAATTAGGCACAGCACCAATGCCATTTAATAAGGTTTGCTGCAAATCATCGAGGGCTGGAGTCCACACAGTACTTATGGTATCGCCGACCATAATAAACAACTGATAAACACTCCAATTTTGTTCTGCTAGCCATAACGTGATCTTCGATACATATTGTATAATTTCATGTAATTGATCATTATCGAGATTATAGAGTGGCACTTCACGGTAAACAGACAGTTGCAATATAATTTCGAGTTCATCAATGGTTAATGAATGAACTCGTGCAAGCAATACTATTCGGTATAAGTCTGATAGATTTTCCCTTGTATTATTAAACGCATCGGAGCCATCTCTACTCCCCATTCGATGAAGTAACCATAAACCTGCATCATCAACTTTAAAACTGCGCTTCAATACTGACCGATGAAAGGTTTCGCCTTGAAATAGCTTATCTGGATGAACTGTAATTAATTGTTCATCAAATTCATATCTTTTCCCATCGAGTAATGGAGTGTTAAATAAAAGGTCAAACTGACTAACTTGTAATGGCGTCGAACTGACACCAATCATCCCATGAGTTAAAATTAAGGCTTCTGGCAATGTTAAAAGACCTTGTTGTACAAATATTTTAGCATCCGCAATTTGATAAACAATATCGTGAGTTAATTTATCAATGGGTAAATCTGTATTAAGAACCAAGATAGCCATGTCTTGCAAAGTGAATTCTGTCGCCCTGAACAGCCTGACCATTTTATTTAAATAAAGAAGAAACAATGCGGTATAGTTACCATTATCCCCCGTTTCTGATAACCCGCAGCTCTGACTAGTCATTTCAATTAAGGCAGCAATCTCATCTGTAGAAACTTGATAATAGTGAGACAATTGATTTATAGACGACAAATCGGACTCATTGATGCCTTCAAAATTATTGTCATAAAGCTCACTAATTTCTTTTTCGATCTCTGTGACTTCTTCAGTCAAAATAGCAAAGCCTTCTGGTGGAAGATTTAAACTAAGGGCAGTTAATTTTTGAGCGGTTAATAGCAGATTGAAAAATGGGAAACTTTTTATTATTTTTAAATGAGGGTCTTGCTGAAGTATTCCTAAGCGGACAGTATTGTAAGCGTGATGATAAGGTAGATACCCGCCTTGCCGACAGAATGACAATTTTTCTTCAATTTTATCTGGTGGTTCAACCATAATACTTGAAATTGCATTTACAAGAATTTCATTTGCATACGTGAGCGTGGAAATTTTAATGTCCATGTTATCTTGGGATAACAATATATTGCTTATATCAGGACGCCTATTTGCTAGACTATATATTGACTGTTTATCATGAATGGGCAGAGCTTCCCGATAAAGCTCCGTTAAATAAGCGGCGGGAGAAAATATAGAAGAAACAGAGCCCTCAGCAACAAAATTACTAGACCGCTCAGGGAATGTATTAATATAACTGTATTTTTCAATGATAGAGTTTGCATTCAATGATAACAAAGCGGATGTTTGAGGATTGATACGCGACAATAATTTTGACTCTAATAGTTTATTTTCACTGTGTCTTTTTTGTGCTTCCTCATGTAAACTAACTATTTCATCCATGTTTAGAAAATGGCTAAACTGGTCGTGTAACTGTTCTTGTGACATTAACATAATACTCGCTATTGATAAGGATTCAGAACCCATCTCATTAATTTTCTTTACAATATTTCCGAATGATGCCATTAAACACCCCTTATTTATTACCGTTTCATCGACTAAAGTAATTGAGTTAATTATAAATTATGTTAACAATCATTAGATAAGTAATAACATCTATTAACTTACTAATTAACCCCAATTTAAATTCAAAATAAAATTAATAAATTATTTTTTTTGACGATGACTAATAATAAATAACAGGGAGGGGAATATCATTTGAATATTATAAAAATATATATAATTATAAAATAAAAAAATGGGGCACAACGTGCCCCAAAATAGCGAATCATGAAAATGAAAGTTAAATATTACTTACCAAGACAATATAACTTCAAAAAATAAAATACACAACAATTAAATAGGCAACAATTTAAAAGAAACAATGAACAGTAAATAAATTTCAACCTAATGTTATTAAAATATATTATTTAAATACACATTAGATATAAATAAAATAAGATTTTGATTAAGTCATTTAATAGATTAATCAACGATAATTCTGAGTATTTTCCCCTCCACTCTATTCAAAAGGACATATTGTGAGACAGGATAAAAAATCAATATTAAATAATATAAAGTCAATAGGTTACAGTAAAAATACATTCTTATCCTTATCTGATGCTACCTATTTTAATGACCATAAGCACGAAAACCATCTGTATGGAGGTATCGCGGGGGCAATCTATTTTGCTCAAAATAGCATTATTGCCGCCAAAGAAGCAGTCGAAAATGATGTACAACCAACCCTAATTGTAAATAGAAAAACGATGGTTTTATTCAAACCAGCAGAATTTACAAACCCTGATGATGATCTCAAATTGGAAGTTTACGACAAAAAGGATACTTTGATATTCAGCACCCCTTTTCGTTCGCCAAGTTTGCTCACTGAAACTTGCATACCTGTTTATACAAAAATTGACCTTGAACAATCCCTTCCTTATGAGTCAGGCTTGGTCATTAAAAATAAGGAAGAATTTGTTAATATAAATAATACAATAAAATTAAATGAAGCCTTCTTAAAACATGATTTTATTAATATTGTAGTAAAAGATGGGGGACAGGCTAAATTATATGATTTATTCAATGACATTAAATTATCAGGGAAAAAAGTTATTTTTGAAAACCGCTCAGAAGAAAGTTACTCAATTATTTTTAACTCGCAAAAGAAACAGTTAAACAGTGGTGAGAAGTTATACTTGCAAAATTTCGAGGGTGTTTGGTACCAAATCAATGATAACACCAATCATGGGGAATTTCTCTCACCGATTAAATACATGGGGAATTGCTGGTCAGCAATTATTCCAAGTGACTATATTCACCCAGGCATTACACTAAAAATAATCAAAGAAAATAAAATAGGCTATATTGACAATATTGCACTAGGCGCACCAAATGAACTTATATTAAATACAATTGCTATTGGCTTATTAACAAAATATAGAGACAACTTCGAATTTCAATTAACTCCCGAGTTCCATCGTCAATATTTCCACCAGGTCCCCCTCTCAAAGCTAATTGTCACACATTATGATCCTATTTATTTAAGCGAAGTGATGCTGCAAGATGGAAGATTATTAGTTGATCATGCCCCAGGGGATGGGGGGTGGCATACAGGAATTATGCGTGAAAATATCGCTAAGTCACTCATTGCATCCGGCATAAATTATGCCAACTATGGCATTTTTCATAGCATACGAGAAAAAGCAAACCAAATGTTTGCCGCACAAATTACAGTGCACACCGCCATTGGTAATTACGAAAATGGAATACAAATACATGGCGGTTCTGGCGGTGCAGGACTCGCCACGCTAGATGATACAATCCGTAATGAGTTTAGCCATGAAATTGGTCACAATTATGGCTTAAATCACTACCCTGGTGATTTTTACGGCACTGTCAATAATATCCCTAGCCAGAGAAACTCCACTTGGGGCTGGGATAGCGATCTTGACGTATTTATTCCTAATTTCGAAGAAGAAAGAAGGAATAAACCAACCTATGTTGAAGATGAAGGTGTTGGCCCATTTGCATTACCATTCAAAGAGCACTCATTTGGTCGAGATGCGATGGGTGGAGGTGGGCCTATGTATGAAACCTACAATACATTTACATTACATACCCCATATTCACTTGCTGATATTCAAAAATTTTTAGAAGAAAAAATAACGTTTGATGCTAATTCAGCCACGGGATTTCGTCGATGGAACAAAGAAAATAATCAAATGGAGGAATACAGCCATTATATTCCCAAATACTATTTCACCATCATTGATGTACAAAATGGTGTAGATATTAATGAAAATACCTTTATTGAGTTATTTGACCGTACCAATGCGGTGAGCATAACTTGCTTTGATGGTAGCCATGCGCCTAATGTTTATTTTCCTTCTGCAACAGATTATCCAAATTATTTTATTTCGATTAGAACAACCGCAGGTTATAGCATCGCTATACATGTTAATGGTGTGGAGGTTATCATCCATAAAGGAGAGACGAAAAATTATACCTCTGATGGAAAACAATGGGTTATCCATAATGAAGATGACTTACTAGACATGGCCATACCAAAAAAACAAGGAGCGAAAGTTATTACTCTGGTCGGCCTACATGACCCAGAAGAACAACTTAGTAGCTATATCTACCCTGCGCTGAATGGTTCATACGGTATGATCTACGCCGATAAAAAAAGTGAAACAGACTTTAATAAAAATTATTTAGAAGTCGAATTGGCAAACGGTGAAAGCTTAGTTTACCCTTTGTTATCTGCCCGCCTTTCGTCGAGCGAAATGAACCAGTTTCATGTCAATATTGATCGTAGTTTGCATCCAATACATGCGAGGATTATTCATCAGGGTAATATCATTGCAGACCGAAAAATTGATTTAGGGAATGACAGCTTGCCTGTTAGTATAATCACGAGCTAATAGTTCGCCCCGCAACTACTGTGGGGCGATTTTAATTATGTGATATGTTGGGAGCCAGAGACTTTTGTAAAGCCAGAAACAACCGCATTGCCTGATACTTGAGCATCATCTTCAATAATGGCATGCCCTGAAATGACCGCATGACCATACACTTTTGCATTACCACTTGTAATAACATTTTCAAAGATAGACGCCATTTCATATATATGTGAATTACCCCGGATAATGGCTTTTCCACTCACCGTTGCATCGTCTGTCACAATAGAATGACCGAGTATAATCGCCTCTTGCTGAACAGTTGCATTACCCGATATGACAACCGTTCCATTTAACCGAACATCTCCAGTTACAATCGCATTATCTGTCACCAAGGCACCACCATCAATTTTTGCATTCTCTAAAATAATAGCGCTTCCAGCGACAGTTGAGTCATTAATGACCGTATTATTAGCCACCTTAGCATAATCTTTGACTACGCTATCAGTAACTTGTGATTGACTTGAAACATATGCATGACCTGTAATTTCTGTTGTGCCGTTAATTCTTGCAGAACCACTGATGATCGCTAATGCATTTATTTTAGCTGCACCACTAATATGCGCCTGCTGGTCTAAAAATGCCGAACCAAATACATTTGCTTGTCCAGTCACTTTCGCATTACCTGTCACAATGGCATTTTCAAATATACTCGCCTGACCTGAAATAGTCGCATTTTCTTTAACTTTTGCATTTCCAGTGACTAAGGCGCCTTGAAATACTTTAGCATCATCGGAAACCCAAGCTGCTCCTGCTTGACTTAAGTTACCTTCGTGCTCAATCCAGCCCCCCAATTCACCGGTTAATATCAGCCTTATTCGGTATAATATTGTACCTTCATATTCCATTGATTCATCTATAATTTCATATTTTTTCATTATGATACCTCGCTATTAAAATAAAAAACAATAACTAGGAATTTGATAAATGAATAGCATACAAATAATTATAGGTGCATTAAATAATATTTAGCATCATCACTATTGTTAATACCAAGGCCAAATAACTTGATTATAAAAATATAATAATAAAGCCGCTATACAGATAGCTGGGCCAAAAGGCACGTGATATTTCTCATCAATATCATAATAAATTGCATATTGTCCTCTATCCGGTATATAGCTGATATGTTTAATGATAAAAAACAGTAAAAAACCAAATAGTGAGGCAAGTAAAATCAACCAATGGATCTGTGCAATACCGATAAACGGCATACATGCTGCAAATAATTTAGCATCGCCATCCCCCATACCCTCTTTCCCTGTAACCCATTTAAATAAGTTTATGATGCTTTTAATCAATAACCAAATAATGATACAACCAAAAACAGCTTGAATTGGAGGAACGGATGTCCATTTCATCACTGAACTGAGTAACCCCAACCAAATTAAGAAATAATTGAGCTCATCAGGAATAAGAAACCATTTTAGATCAATAAAAATTATGGCATAACAAGTGCTGAACAATACTAGAAAGATAGCAAGTGTCATTAACCCGACATTCGGGTAAAAAAAACAAAAAACACTCAAAAAAACAATGCCAAAAATAAATTCCGAAAATGGGTATATCTTTGAAATTTTATTGTGGCAATGTCTACAATGCCCTTTTAATAGAAACCAACTAATAACAGGGATATTATCTCGTTTAAAAACTTTAGTTTTACAATTTGGGCAATGAGATGGTGGATAGCTTAGTGTCAGTAACTTCCCCTCCCCTCGATTAAATATAATTAATGGCAATCGATAAATAACAACATTAATAAAGCTGCCAATACAACAACCGATGATGAAAGTAAGTAAAGCATAAAATAAATAAATACAGTCATTCATGCTAATCACAAACCTTTAAAACATTTCCGTTCTTTCTGTACTCTACTTCATCTATATAAACATTGTTGTAGGCATTAATACTTCCTCGGAAATACGTTTGTTCGAAATTGTTATAACCAAAATCGCCTAGATTTTCTTTAATCAAATCTGCATTGGTATAAATGAAATCAAGCTTTTTTAAATAGATATCATATTGTGGAAATTTTTTGCCATTTTCCATTCCATAATAAAGGTCAGCAAAGCTATTTTTAGTGTTACCAAATGCATTTCTCGCTTCTCTATATTGCTTTGAATAATGAGTATTCGTTGCAAGATTTCGAATATCCGGAATGCGGCTCCAGTTCATAGCTAAAACATACGTTTCTCCTAATGACATACTCACTCTTGCACTTAAGTTTGATAAATATGCAACCTGCAATTCGTTATCAACCGCCATTGAAATATTGTTGCCATTCTCTGCATCCCAGCCAGACATTTCAACCTTGCTAAGTTCTAACACAGGTGGTGCTATGGATTTAGGGTTATAACCTGGTTTTGCAGTCCAAGTAAATGCAACAAAAGCGGTGATATTTGAAATCTCAGGCCTTGGTGGGGATTTTTTGTCCTCAATTTTTATTTTTAAACTCTTTATTGAGCGTGTTGGTAACCAAATAATTTCATCTGGCTGCCTTAAGAGGTAATCGCCATATTGCTCTGTTGGGCTATATTTAATGGTGTAAAAATTACGCGATTTTGCATAGTCAACTTGGCTGTAATACGCTTCAAATTTCTTTTTTTGATCAGCATTAGTTGGCCTGCCAATCCCTGCATCAGCCACACTCATTCCTGGTACATATCGAGTGCTCAACGGAATCTGAGAAACTCGGCTACCTGATACCTCTTCACCAAAAGCCGGCGTTCCCCCCCAATCAATTTGCCTATCACTAAAAAAATTAGCTAATTTTAATGGTATGCCTCGCTCTTTTTCAGTCCAAAATACTACTTCTAATGTTACTTTTACGCGGTTTTTATAAATTGAAGTCAAGCCAAAATCTCGCAGTGTCGATATCACTATTGGCAGTGGTGTCGAGGCATTAGCACAAACCATGCCCTCAGGGTTCACTGGCCCGGAACCATCGATATACTTAGTCCCTTTAGTCGTAATTCCATTTGCAGCCAATGGTAACAATAATGTTATTAAATATAATTTATTAAATTTCATTTTTATCTCCATTACATTTGTGACATTTTTGATAGCTGATCGGAAAGCGAAAATAGCGCTATAAAAACCCAAATTACACATCCGCCAAGAATTAAGGTCGAAAAAGATTTTAAAATAGCCGCTAGTTTATCCATTTTATCATTAATATTAACCTTTGATTTTTCAGATACTGAAGTTAATACCTCATGAAAAGAAGGTAATGCAGAATATAAACTAATATTCAAAAGCTCATGAACATTTAACAATCCAGTATTAAGAGCATCTCCATAATTCATACCTTTCGCCATATTTATTTGCATAATTTTAATATGGCTTTTCAACCACCGGTTTGCATTCAAATTTAATATAGTCAGTGCATCATTTATTGGTATTTTATTTTTAAGCATGCCAGATAAGCTGTTTAACACAATTGATGCATTTAATTGCTTGAACGTTGAAAATGGAATTGCTTTATCAACAAATCGGTCTCGTATTGACCCTGTCAGATTGGCCATTAAGAAGCGTGTAATAACTGTTATTATGACAATAAAAACAAGTATATATATCCACAACCCATTATAGAGTGACAAACCAAAGTTATACAGTGAACTCGTTACAAAAGGCCAACGCTCTACCGGCAAAACACGCTCAAAAGCAGGAAATACCTTGAGTGCATACCCCGTAATGACAATTAGTGATAAAATAAACATAATGAATGGGAAAGTCATTGATTTAATCACTTTCGCCATTAGCTGATCTTTATACTTTATGACATCTACAATACTTGTAAAACCACTTGCTAGCGCACCACTTTTCTCTGCCGAATAAATCAAACTCAATTCATTTCTTGGTACCATACCATCGAAAACAGAGGCTATTGATTCTTTATTTGTCATTTTATCTAAAAGAAAACTTAATTTCTTTATAAAACCTTTACCAATAACGCTACCACCTTCATTCTTTAATTTTATAATAGAATCGTATATAGGAAGATTAGCATTAATCATATCTGCACAAAATTGGTATAAATACAATCGTTGAGACTTAGTGAATTTTTTCAAATATCACCTCCAAATCTTCTTGTGGAATAACACCGAATTCATGATTAAACCAGTGATAACAAACTTTATTTTCTATCACGAGTAACATTGTTTTTTCTTTTATTTGAAAACCTTCACCGATCCCTTTACCTACAAAACGTTTTTTTCGCCAATGCATATAAGCTTCTAACCAGTTATTTTTAGCAATCGCAGAAAGTTCATCTAAAGAAGGAAGCATATATTCAATCACTAATTTACGCCCACTGATGCCAGTATTTTTACAATGCTTACAGCCATTATTGTTAATAACCGAAACTTCTTTTTGTAATTGACCAAATACCGCTGTCTCCGTTTTTTTACAGTGTGTGCATAAAAGAGGCATTAATTTTTGGCATTGTAAGCCTGCGATAAAACCTGGTGTACACAACTTATCGCCCGCAATACCTAGCGCAGATAATCGCTGTAATAAAGTGACAATGCTTCCTGCATGTACTGTGGTGAAACAGTAATGACCACTCTCAACTGCACCAGATAATGCATTAGCAGAAATTTTGTCACGAATTTCGCCTATCATAAGAACATCAGGGTCACGACGTAATGCAGATTTAATTGCTGAATGAAAACCGCCACCATCTACATCTAATACTGAGCTTTGCTTTGTCCCGTAGATATAATATTCGACAGGATCTTCGACAGTTAAAAAACAACCTTTATTGTTGAAGCGGTTTATCTGTAACCATTCCATCAATGTTTTCAGTGTTGTTGATTTACCTGAACCCGTCGTACCAGCAATAAAATATGCACCGTAAGGGTTGCTTAAAATTGCTTTAATATCTTCAATTTCTACGGCAGAAAGCCCTGTGTTTTCCAACTTGGGGTTAGGATTAGTGTCAATCGTTGCAGGAATTATCCTTAATACACAATGATAACAATCACTACTTTCGCCAAAGATAGGAAAATGTGCATACCTAAAACGATATTTTTTACCTTGCAAGTCATAAAGGATATTCGCGCTTTGAGGTTGTTGACGGTTCCACGTTGTTTCTTTTGTTGTTGCCTCAACGTTATACAACACAAACACAAGCTCATCGCAACTATTTGATGTCATCTGTGAATAAAGAATCAAAGAACCATTAACTCTAAACTCAATTCTTGATATCACATCTCCACGGGTGATGTGTAGATCGCTCGCACCTGTATCTACCGCAATTTGTAAAAGGCTTTCAAGCTCCTTTTGTACATTGCTCGATTCAAGCAAGATATTACTATTCGTTGCTCTGGTGACATTTTCAATTATTTGATAGTACTGGGATTCAGTGCTTAACATAAACCCCGATATTTTCTTTTTATAGACTGATATTACATAATTCAAATCCATATAAGCTTTTGCGAGTTGGTCAATCTCTAGCTTATTAACAATAAGGTATTTTTGATTATTATAGTCAACAGTGATCAAGCCCTTTTCAAGCAAATCAAAGTGGCATTTCTCCAATGCTTTAACCCCATTATCAAGGTTATTTAAGTAAATAAAATCTACAGGTTGATTCATTTCATTCAACAACTCTATATTGTTGATTTTTCATGACGACACGGTAACGCATCCCATTCATTCTAAAAGGAATATTTTCTGCAATGAAGGTAACTTGTTTATTTTCAGGGTTCATCACCCCAATTTTTTTAACGCCTGCTATATGAGAAATCATAATAACTTTAGGCCTCTCAGCTGGCTTTATAGGTGCATCCATTAACTCATTAATTTTATTTTCATAAGCTTCATTTTCGGGTTCATTAGTAACTGGCTTTTCTTGAATTGAAGGCTCATTTAGAAGTTCATTAACTTCTTTAAGCTCTTTTCTAAGTTTCGCTAATGTTATTTGATTTTCAATATTTAACTTTTCAGATTCAAACTTTAAGTTGTTTTGCATTAAATCTATAATATTTTTTTGTTCAACTGATAAAGGTGTTGTTTCTGATGTAACTGGTGCTTCATTTTCTTCTTGCGTCAACTCTTCAGCAAATACAGTTTTCATACTTAAAGAAATAATCAATATAGAAAAAATTACCTTGTACATGTAAAAACTCCTGTTACTTTAATTTTGTTGCTTTCAAATTTTTCTATTGAATTAAAAATATAAAAATTAATATAAGATTGCCTATCTAGTATGCTTTTAATTTTAGCTGGGTTTTCATCAAAAATCATTTCAAAACTTGCAAATAGTAAATTATGACTATCTATGTAATCCGAGTATTTCTCCTCTAAATTAGTGACAGAGGATGATGGCAAATCCATTAGAGTAATTTGATCATCTTGATTTTTTTTTGTGGAGTTAAATGCATAAACATAGTTGATATAATCGTTACACAGTGGTGTATTTTCTCCTGAAGAGATTATTTTATTAATCGATTCATTCGCATTGTATTTAATACTTAAATTTGAAAACTCAATGCTGTCTGGGCTTATTGTTCCTTCATAATTTTCATTAAAAAACAATTTCTCTTGTACATTATAAACTGCCCCTTGCCTTAGTTTGTATAAGAAATGACAATCTTGTGTATCACAATGAAAGCTTTCTTCAGAAAAACCACTCATTGTTAGTGCATATCGGCTAAACATGATTTGCTCAAGTATTTTTAATAAATCATGGTATTGATAGCCATTTGATTCTTTAATATAAAAATCTGAAATTTTCTTTTTTTCATTCGCAATTAATTGTAGTCTTTGTTTTTCTAAATTATCCGCCTCAACTTTTTTTTGATAGAAATGATAAATTAATCCCGAACTCATTATCAAAAAAACAATTAATGAAAGCATTATAATCATGCGCTTATTTTTCATCACGCCATGTTCACGCCACCCAGAAAGAATGTCTTTCATTTTAACAGCCTTAATATATGGATAGAATAAAGGTTAATAATGAAAACAAAAAAACACCCATCGATATTGATATGCATATTTTCATTTTCTTACTCTTGTATTTTCTTTCTTGATTTAAGTATTCCTCATAGATCGCATTAAAAATATCATCATTTATTACAGTGATATTTAATGAATCATATTCTGTGTTTTCTTTTTTACTAATTAAATATGTTAACATTCTTTCTGAAACGATAGTGTCAATAGGTGAAATAACACAATCATTTTTAATACAGATCAAATAATAGTTGATGATATTATTTTCAGATATTGGAGCATAAAAAAAACCATCACCATATAGTTCTTTAATATATAAAGCTAAAATTTCATGTACTTTAACGTGTTTAGGAAATAAAACTTCCTTCATCCCGTTTTGTGTTTGATAACGTATTTTTTTATACTTTTTTTTCATTGATTCCAGCCAAAATCGATGGCGATGCTCATCAGTTTGGTTGGAATCAACCCAAATACCATTAATCGTTAGTTTGTCTTTTAATAATTCATTTAATGTCATAACTTACTCATTAATTGAAAAATAATTATCTATACCTACGATCATAATCACCGTGGAATTTGCATCTTCACCATTTAAAATGCCAGAAAAAATACCTGCTTGTTGCATGTCTGAATCACTGTCTTCATCATATTTCCCGACAATGAGCAAATCCCCAGGTTTAATTGTCGAAGTATTAAACATTTCCGTCGTAGTGAAATTCGGCAATTGCACGCCATCAAATTTTTCTATACTTATCAAATTCTTACGAGTAAATCCACTTGCGACTTCAATTTTACCATCTGATAATGCCCTTGGGGTAATAATAAAACTACTTCCGGTTACAATTTGATCTGTTGTTAATTGGCTTTCAGTAATATCCATATTTGCATTTTTCGTACTTGTCACCCCTGAAACATAATGTTGTGTCTTCGTTAAATTCAAAGGTATGGGCATATTATTGCGTGTAATAAATGATCCACTCTGTAATATTTTGCTTCCCGTTAATTTATATACTGCATCTAGCTGACTTGCCAGACGAAATTTAGCATCCTCTCCGCCATGAAAATTAGAGTTCGCATTAAGCTTACCGGTTAACTTAGATAGTAAGTGTTGGTTGAAGCCAATTTGTGTGCCACCATTATTGTAAGAAAAACCTAATTCTGCCTCAAGATTTTTTGATTTACCTTTATCAATAATATATATTTTATAACTCACAACAAACTGACGATTATTAGCTTGTTTATACTGTTCTAAAACCTGACTAACATGATCATACTCAGATTGTCGCCCAACAAAGGTTAAAATTGAAGAGTCTTGAAAAATATTATAAACACCCGAGGAAATATATTTCTCCATCATATCCTTTACATCCTCCCAAAATGAGGATTTAAAAGATGTTGTTGATTTTCCTTTTAAACCACTTGATGATGCAGCTTCATTATTGGAGATATCTAAACTAGCCTCGTAATTATTATCCTTGCCATAATAGTCAAGGCTTATCGCGTAGTTTGTATATAAGTTAACTTCCAGTAAATTATTCTTTTTAAGCTGAATGTTTACATCATACAAATTGGATAAATAACTGATAAACTCTTTAAGATCACCTGTAAAGTTAATAGTGTAAACCGTATTTTTTAATATTTCGTCACCTGATGTTTGATTTTCGACATCACCAGGTGTACTTGCATCAATTTTATAGGTGATTTCCATTTGCTCACCCAACATTTCCATTACTGTATAAATGTTAATGGGTGAATAGGATGTTAATGAAATTTCTTTATCTAATACCTTCTTTTGTTTCTGACCATAATCCACTTCTTTTCCTAGATATGGGGTATCAAGTGACATAAAAGTATTTTGTTTACTGTCATCAATATCTTTCAACCCTGTCACGCGATCAAAAAGCTCCTTTTTATCATATTTTTCTTCAAAAAAACTGCTACAACCTTGTACTAATAATGGTAGTAGTAAAAAAAGTATTTTATTTAGTTTCATTGCTGTTTCTACTTATTAGTTATCTATAACAAGAACATTATTTTTTTCATAAAACTTTAGGTAAAAACCGGCCTTTTGATAAGATAATTGCTTTCCTAGCTTCTCCATCACTTCAATTTTGTTTTTACCATTAATTTTAATTTCATTAAATACGACGATGTCTTTTGGGCTATTCCATATAAAATCGATACCATTATACTTCGCCCAATCATCTACACTTTGGCTAAGAAGTTCATTTTTCTTTAAAACTAACTCACTAAGGTAATCTATTTCAGGAGTAATATTTTGTGTAGAATTCAATTCATCAAGTTTCTGTGTGTCGGCTTGAGGTAAACTGTCTACGGCTTTAATCTCTTTGGTCGGTTTTAAATTAATCCATTCTTGCTGCTCTATATTAGAATCAGCAAAACTGGTTAATGAAAAACTACATAGAAGAATAATATATTTATATTTCATCATTTTTTGCCTTTTTAATCATATGCTGTTGTGTAATCCCCTTTGATTGAGCTACACCACTCAACTGCCATTACTGATAAAGACTTCGGATTTATATACATTTTAGATTCATTTAATGCTGGATTATTCACACCCAATGATGCGCTAATAATCCATACATTTTTACCGTTGATAAAAGAATTTCTTGACTGTAAAACAATACCAGCGGCTAAACCGACATTGGTTATCTTATTCTTACGCGTGCCAGCTTCTTTGCTTAGGTCAATATCCAAACCATTGTCATAAACAACTGGCATCATTGATGAAACAGCAACAGTGAGTCTTGGCCATAACCGAGTATTCTGTACCACAGGGCAAGTTTTTAATGGGATAATTATTTTGCCATTTTCCTTTTCATCATCACCCACATAGTTTTCGTCCTTAATCATCATCTCATCATTACCTGTAAAACTGTGGTAACTCACTTCAGGTACTGTCCTATACTCTTTTATAAGTTGCCCCCCCTCATAATGACTATCTTCAATAATGACATTCGCCACTAAAGTACCGGTAGTTTCATTGCCATTATTATCAGTTTCCGTTAGCATGAAATTACTTTCAGGTAAAAACTGAGCATCCGTAATTGAAAGTTTTGGATCTTGTTTTCGTAATGCTAAGCAGACTGATTTTGTTTTATTTTCCCTATCCCAGCATAAGGTTGGAGATTTTTTTTCATTATCCATATCACCGCTTGTCAAGATTAATGTATTTTCATCTTTCGCTTTTAGGCATGGGCCATATTGGTTTGTTTTTGTATTCCAACATAATTTATCTGCATTTACGGAACCATCAGCCTTTAAAAACTTCCCTGCTTTTACATTAAAACTAAAACGAATACCATACTCAAAATTTGCATTATTCAATAGTTCCGCATCCAATGCTAACTCACCAAACAGAATATTTTTTTCATTTTTTTTAATTAACTCCCAACTTGTGTTGTTAGCTGATTTTTTCCGTTTAACAATGCTTGCCTGTGTTATATAGAGCGATTTATTTTTGAATGCCTCAGTGAAGTTATTATAAAATGATTCAATATAGAGGCCTTTCTCATCTGCTACCGGATGATACAGTAGAATAAAATCCACACGTTCGATAGTTTTTGTTAATTCATCACCAACTAAGTCTATTCTTTCTATAGAAAACTCTGGATTGTTAGTAAGTAATGAATCCAATGAACATTTTAAAAATTCCTTTTTTAATGATAAACCTAATATGCTCCCTTTACAGGATTCATCAATAAATAAATGTCTATCACTATTCGAACCAATTCCCCAATTAAACTGTTTATTATCGCTCGTTATCGCGTCTTCAATTTTATAATTTTTTGTACGTTTACTATAAGCGATATTCTTCTGGCCTTTTTGAAATAAAGGGTTACGTATAAAATTGTTATCTTCTTTCTCTAGCTCATCATTATTTATAAAATCGATAAAACGATAAATTTCATCTACAACAACATCTGCAATGTGCTGCCGATGATTGTCCTCGATTCGATTAATAATAAATCGACTTAATGGGATCATGATAACGCCAATAATACCCAAAACGACGATCACCTCGAGTAATGAATAACCTGCTATTTTATTTTTTTTCATCTTTATTTCTCTAAAGTCTCCCTAAAAATATAGGGAGACTTTTAGTTTGCTTTTACTACTGATTAATTAGCGGCTACCCAGTACTACAGCATTGGTTGAGGATTCTACACAGACGTTTGCAATATCGTCAGGCTGAATATTTTTATTACCATCCGCATCAAGCGATCTCAAAATATTTCCCTCTACTTTTACAGACATATCCCTTGCTGTTGCGTTTAAACTACTCGCGCCTGTACCTGCAATTGCAACCTCAACATAATCCCATAAATTACCTGATTGAGAGATTATCGCACGGCACTGCTCTTGACTAAGACCATTCAGCTCAATAACAAACCCACGTAAACCTTTATCTGTTTGAGTTGCAGCCGTTTTAGCACCAGAAATTGCAACAAAATTACTCGCAATATTGTTGTAAGCTTCATCCGTTGAAATTTTACCGAGTTGTACTAAACGTGCCACAATTGATTTTGCTACTGCAGGGTCTTTGATTGTATCAAATGTATAATTTGCCGATTCTGTTCCTACATTAACAGGATAGCCTGCAGCACGTTGGTATGCTTCTTTGGTAACAATTCGAACGGTATTTGTATTACTGACTAAGTCGGAAATAGCGCGGCTATCAAATGCACGCTGAGCCAAGATAACTACTCCTGCGGCGATGGTTCCAATAATACCCAATACAATGATAATTTCTAATAACGTCATACCCCTTTGTTTTTTTGCTTCATGATGTTTATGTATTTTTTTAAGCAGTTTCATTTTTAAGCTTTGTGTCTGTTGGTAGACTTTAAACATAGGTATTCCTCAAGAATTTAATCTTATTTAATTTGATTTATTAATTTCAATCTTTACATTACACACGAAAACTATTTTAATTAAACTAATAACTTTTTTGACTAATTAACTTCCTTATAACTGCCTCTCATCACAATAATTATTAGTTCAAATTATTTATCAGTCAATAGAATTTTATTACTGTTATTATTTCTTATTGTGAATTTAACGTTATTATCATTAACTTTATTTTAATATTGTATACACTGACTATATTAGATACATATATATTCAATACACGCCAAATATAACCAAAAAAATTAATTAGGATTATTCCTAATGTAATTAAAATCAAAAGAAATATTCTCTTACATTATTTATTTAATTTCATGCATTGCAAGCATATACAAATAAGCAATATTAATATATTTTACTCTATATTCGACTAAATACACTTATTCAAAGTAATTATTACTTTTGAAATGCAATTTATTATTCACACATAAAATCATGTTCTATAGTTTAGTCGAACTACTACTTTTACTAATTATTATCGCTATTGCATAGCATGACATTCAAGCAAATAGCTCTGATATGAGATTATAAATATGGCATACTCTAAATTGGCTTTTACTGGTACTTCTTTTACATCAAATCATGAATCCACACTGAATCCAAAAAAAGGAAAAAAAATCAAGTCTGATGTAAAAAAAGCAAAATTAATACAAGTTCCAATGATATATATAGATGCATTTGAAAGTATCAAAAATGAAGGTTACACATCATTATCATTTTCATCTTATCTTATCGAAGCATTAAAAGAAAAAATCATCTGCGATGTTTCCAGGTTGGACTCATAAATTATATTAACTCTTATAATATAAAAAAATCGCGTATCTCATACCCCCTGAAATACGCGATTTTTTTATACTGAATTACAATGAAAATTAAATCGAACATATTATTAGTACATTTAACTTAACGATATCCCCGCCTATGATTTGTTGATGACCAACTGTATGTTGCATCACTTGGTACTAATTTATCTTTTTTTTGCTGAGCTCTGGCTTTCTTTGCTTCTTTATCAACTTCATTAGAAATTTCAGTAATAATTTCTTTTCTTACTTTTGCCTGCTCTGCATTGGTTAATTCACGTTCTAATTTTTTCCGTTCTTGTGCTAACCGAGTTCGAACACGATTTTTTTGTGTTTCGGTCATTTCTTGGATAGTTAACATTTTCATTCTACTGCCCCTTACTCATGTTTAATCACCTGAATTCAATATACCATCATTCGTTAAACCCGAATATGAAAAACTGCATCTCCCATCGCGACAGTCGTGTTTTTTGATTGTTCATTGGCTGCAAAAAGACAGAATTAAGCGTATAGTATGGCGCAATATCACTTAGATGAACTAACTTGTCATAATATGGAATTAACCCCCTCACCTCAAAACATTCGGCAGATACTCATTTCTGACACCCCTATTATCGATGTTCGAGCACCGATTGAATTTCAGCAAGGAGCCATGCCCTCTGCAATAAATATCCCACTAATGAATGATGAAGAACGCGCCGCCGTTGGCACGTGTTACAAGCAGCAAGGTTCTCATAAAGCGGTTGAACTTGGCCATCAATTAGTCAGCGGTGATATCAAAGACGAACGTATCGCCAGGTGGCAGGCAGCCTGCCAACAATATCCGAATGGCTTTATTTGTTGTGCACGAGGAGGAATGCGTTCTCATATTGTGCAAGCATGGCTTAAAGAAAATGGCGTTGAGTACCCTCTTATCAATGGTGGATATAAAGCCCTTCGACAAACAACCATCGATATCATCAATGAATTTTCGATGAGACCAACCATTTTAATTGGAGGGTGTACGGGGAATGGCAAAACAACATTAGTGCATAGCCAGCCTGATGGTATTGATTTAGAAGGTATTGCCCACCACCGAGGTTCATCTTTTGGCCGTACATTACAAGCACAGTTTTCCCAAGCAACTTTTGAAAATCATCTCGCTGTCGAGATGCTCAAAAAGTCTTCAAATCATACGCGTTGGGTACTTGAAGATGAAGGGCGAGCAATTGGTGCAAATAGCCTGCCTATATCATTACGTTCTCAAATGGAATCAGCGGCTATCGCTGTTATTGATGACCCTTTTGAATTACGTCTTGAACGCCTTAAAAATGAATATTTTGACCGAATGACACATGATTTTCTTGCTGCATACGGTGAAGAGAGAGGCTGGCAATTTTACAGTGAGTATTTGCATCATGGCCTGTTTGCAATTCGAAAGCGATTGGGCTCTCAACGGGCTGCTGAATTAACGGCGTTATTAGATACTGCATTAATTCACCAACAAACGACGGGCGAAACTCAATCACATTTTTCTTGGCTTTGCCCATTACTGCATGAATATTATGACCCAATGTATCGTTATCAATTAAGCCAGAAACAAGAGCGAATTGTTTTTCAAGGTACATATCAAGAAGTTGAACAGTGGCTAAACCACCGTTAATAGACGTTGAAAGCCCACACTGTGGGCCTTTTCTCATTTAAAAATTTAAGCATTTTCTATTTGCAAACCTGCTGCTTTCCATTCAGGAAAACCTTCCTCAAGCCGCCTAATTTTAAACCCTTGGGCTGTAAGTAATTCAATGGCATCAAGTGATAACAAACAATATGGGCCGCGACAATACGCCACAATTTCCATTCCTTTAGGGAGTTGTGACAACTGCTCTGCAAGCTTCTCCACGCTAATATTTAACGCACCAGGTAGATGACCTTGGTTAAATTCGTGTTCAGGACGAACATCTAATAAAGTGACACTGCCATCCATTAATTGAGCCAGCAAATCCTCACGCGAAATCGGTGTTAGTTTGTCTCTTGCTTCAAAATAGTCTGCCATGATTTGCTTAATTTCAGCATTGTTTTGCTTACCAACAATGCCTAAAGCATTAAGGAGTTCTATCACCGAATCTTGGTTCACAATTGAGTAATAAACATGTTTTCCTTTACGCTCCGTTTCAACTAATCGCGCACGACGTAATGTTTGTAAATGACGGGAAGCGTTGGCAAATTCAATGCCACAAAGGGTAGCAAGTTCCTCAACACTTCTTTTTCCTTGTGCTAAGTACTCTAAAAGTTCTAATCGGCTTGGATGGCTGATACTTTGCGCTATTTCTGCCAAATTGGCATAAATACGCTGTTTAGGGTCGATATTGGCCATATTTTCCTCCGAAAATCCCACTTCTTTTCACCTGCCATGCTCATCTGTATTGAATTGTACCTTATCCCTTTCCCCTATACCGCAATTTTTCGTTTAACTCATTGACATAGTCAACTTCATGATCAATCATTATCGATATTGATTGAATGTTTCAATTGTTACTATAATCCAAATTCAGGTAAAATGCCATGAAAGCCTTAATAATATTAAACCGTGAGCCCTATGATGGAACCGATGTCACATGGAATGCTTTGCGTTTAGCAAAACAGTTATTATCCGATGGATGTGAAATTCGCATTTTTTTAATGAATGACTCAGTGGATCTCGCCCGTGATATCTGCATACCACCGACAGACTACGACCAAGATCTTAGCCAAAATTTAAAAGACCTAATCACCCAAGGTGCTTATGTCAAAGTGTGTGGTACTTGCCAAGCTCGCTGCGGTATTTATAAAAATGAGCCTTATTTTGCAGGGGCGCAGAAAGCAACCATGCAAGATCTCTCTACTTGGGTCATGACTAGTGATAAGTTATTAACATTCTAATTACTTAATTGGGTTAACTATGCCATCTCTCTATTTTGATTTTAATGCAAGCACACCGATTCACCCTGAAGTTCAAGCCTCAATGCAGCCGCTATTGAATTCACTGTATGGCAACCCTTCTAGCCAGCATTGGGCTAGCGATAATGCAAAATCGCGTTTGGAACATGCCCGAGCACAAGTTGCATCGCTAATAGGGGCACATACTGATGAAATTATTTTTACCAGTGGCGGAACTGAATCAAATAATCTCGCACTCAAAGGGCATTTTTTTAAGCAGTTATCACGCCATCCTAATCCACATATCATTACGCAAGTCACTGAACATCCTTCAATTTTAAGCCCTCTCGCATTCCTTGAGAAATTAGGTGCAACAGTCACTTATCTTCCTGTTGGTAAATTGGGTCGTGTGTCACCGCTAGATGTGCGTAATGCAATCACGTCTAACACGACATTCATTAGTATTATGCACGCCAACAATGAAACTGGTACTATCCAACCCATTGAAGAAATTGGTGAGATTGCTAAACAGAACAATATTTGCTTTCACACTGATGCAGCACAATCCATTGGAAAAGTCGCAATCGATGTTAATCAGCTGAATGTAGGTTTGTTAAGTATTGCTGGACACAAAGTCTATGCCCCGAAAGGGATTGGGGCTTTATATGTCCGCCGCGGCACGATGTTAGAGCCCATTAACCACGGTGCTGGGCACGAAAATGGTCTTCGTGCTGGTACGGAAAGCCTATTACTTGCCACGGCACTTGGCCTTGCATGCGAAATTGCACAAACACAAAATAAAAACGCTGACATAAAACAATTACGCGACAATTTTTGGCAGCAACTTGTTGATCTTTATGGTGATCGGGTTTTACTAAACGGCCATGAAACTCACCGTTTACCAAATACATTAAATGTGGGTTTTAAACACCAACAAGGCGCTGATCTTCTAGGTAAATTATCGGGTGTTGCTGCGTCGACAGGATCTGCCTGCCACGAAGGTCAAGCCACCCTTTCACCTGTGCTCTCGGCGATGAACGTTGATCCTAGTTATGGTCTTGGTGCTATCCGCTTTAGTCTTGGCCTTGGTGTAACCCAAGCAGACATAGACTTGGTAATTCAAAAGCTCAAACATGTTCTGCCCTCTAATTAATTTCTAAGGCCGTATTTTATGCACCCCAGAAAAATGTACCAACAAGTGTGGCTGCTAGCGAGTGCCCAAGCATTATTTCAAATTGTCTCTGTCATGGTGATGACAATCGGAGCCCTTGCTGGAGCTCAGATGGCTTCATCTCCAACATTAGCCACATTGCCCATTGCCGGTATGTTTTTGGGAACGGCCACCATGATGTTTCCCGCATCACTTTGGATGGCCAAAATTGGGCGGCGTAATGGCTTTTTGATTGGTGCACTCTTAGGGATAATCGGTGGGTTAATTGCAGCATATGGAATAATTATCCAATCATTATATGTTCTTAGCTTTGGAACAGTTTTAATTGGTGGTTACCAAGCTTTTGCGCAATTTTATCGATTTGCAGCCAGTGAAGTTGCCGATAATTTGTATCGCCCAAAAGCAATTTCGTTAGTGATGACTGGTGGCGTCGTCGCTGCGCTTTTAGGGCCTTTACTCGCCCGTTCTGGTGCCAGCTTTTTTGACGCACAATATTTAGGCACCTTTCTATTATTAGCGGTAATTTCCCTCGGTGCTATCGCCGTTTTATGCAAATTGGATATCCCAATGGCTGAGCCAAAAACGGTGGCTCACACCCCTATATCAGCTCGCTCATGGAAAACCCTCGTTTTACAACCTACCTATTTGGTCGCGGTATTTATTGGGATGACCAGCTACGGCGTAATGGTACTTGCGATGACTGCAATGCCGATTGCAATGATGAACCATCAGCATTCATTAGGTGCAACCACGACCGTAATGCAACTTCATGTATTAAGTATGTTTTTACCCTCTTTTATTACTGGTAGCCTTATCACGCGATTCGGTGTGCTTAAGATCATGTTTGCGGGTATTGCCATGTTTATTGGGCATATTCTATTTGCACTCTCTGGCGTTTCTTTTGCATCATTCGCTAGTGCATTGATTTTATTAGGAACTGGTTGGAATTTTATGTATATCAGTGGCACTGCTCTTTTGACATCAACTTACACGCCAGAAGAAAAGGCTAAAGCACAAGCAACCAATGACATGAGTATCTTTATGGTTAGCCTTGCGTGTTCGTTAGCTGCTGGCGGGCTATTAAATTACCTAGGTTGGCAAACCTTAAATATCATGTTGTTGCCATGGTTAGTGTGTGCTGTTCTTGCCATTGTGTGGTTGATTTACGTTCAACGTAAAACCGCCCGCATTAATTAAATTTCTCTTAGCTTGCCAATCTTCTACAGTTAGGTGTTAGAAGCGCGCTAATTTTAGCTTCCACTCCCTCGATAATAGGGAGTGTGAAACCTTTTCAAATTATCTCTCCAGCAAATCAGATTTGGCTTTAGGTTCATTCGACTGATAAGCCAACTAATCATTAAATTCTCAAATAGCTTAATGAATATCAAAACTTACGCAGTTGTGCCTTGCGCAACTTAACCAGATTCTTCATTATGTGTTTTTTTATATAACGATAACGAGGTACTCATGCGCCGCCTATTACTCTCTTCTTTATTTATCTGCTTTACGTTACCCCAAGCGATGGCTGCTCAGCTACACATGTACGCAGGAGCAGGATTGCGCCCACCGATTGAAAAAGTGGTCGAAAAATTCGAAAAAGAAACAGGCAACACTGTCACTGTTGAATATGGTGGTTCGGGGCAAATTTTGACGCGCTTTGAGTTAACTCAGCAAGGGGATTTGTTTTTCCCAGGATCTGAAGATTATGTTGAAAAACTGCAAGCCAAATCTTTAGCAACTGATGCATACCCTATCGTGCGCCATATCCCAGTCGTTGCCGTACGAAAAGATAAAGCCCAAGGAATAGCCAGTATTGAAGATCTCGCCAAAAGTAATTTGCGTCTAGGTATGGGCGATCCGAAAGCTATCGCTTTAGGCCGTAGTGGTGAACTGTTACTTGATGCCAGCGGTTATGGCGACCAATTACGCGATAAAGTGATAGTGCGCGCCGCAACAATTAAACATCTGTCCATGTATTTGCTCAATGGCGAAGTGGATGCGGCAATTATTGGCCGAGCGGACGCGATGAAAAACCAAGATAAACTGCTTGTGTTGCCATCCCCAGAAGGTAGCCCTGAAGAAATCGCCACCATTGCGGTACTAAGCACCAGTGCTGCGCCAAAAGAGGCTAAATTACTTGCTGAGTATTTTGCTGCGCCTGAAGGTATCAAAGCCTTTACAGACTACGGTTTTTTACCTGTTACTGCTAAAAAATAATTCTCAATATGTACCCAATCATGAAGTGGGCACTTGTGCCCCTATTACTCTTATTACTCTTGATTGTCGGGTCATTGACGGCGCTGTTGTTTCAACTCACGCCGTCACTACTTTCGCAATTAATTGCAGAGCCTGAGTTCCATTTCGCGATTTTAATGTCCCTTGCTACGTCCTTGACGTCATTATTTTTCGCATTCTTAATTGCTATTCCTGCGGCTTGGGTGATGGCACGCAGCGAATTTTTCGGCAAACGTGCCGTTGACGCATTATTTGACTTGCCCCTCGTCACCCCACCGTTAGTCATTGGGATTGGCTTATTGCTATTTTTGGGTAGCCAAGGGCCTTTTTCCGTGATTTTCCCAGAACTCAGCCGTTGGTTATTTTCCCCACTCGGCGTGATCATTGCACAAACTTATGTGGCAAGTGCGGTGCTGTATCGTTCTGCACAAGGGGCTTTTGCCGCCATTGACCCTGCTTTTGTCAGAACCGGGTTAAATTTGGGGCTATCTCCTGCGAAAACATTAATTTTGGTTGAGATCCCCCTTTGCTGGCAAGGACTAATGAGTGGCGGCATATTGGCCTACTCACGGGCTTTGGGGGAATTCGGAGCTACCTTAATGTTGGCTGGCGCCACTCGCTTTAAAACAGAAACGTTGCCCATGGCAATTTATTTGAATATTGCCAGCGGGGATTTTTCACTCGCACTTGGGTGTGCTCTGATTTTAATGGCATTAGCGGTTGTGTTGTTGCTCGCGCTTCACCGTTTAAAAAGGCGGAAAACCCATGCTAAACCTTGAGAATATTCACGCAGGGATTTTAAAAGACGTGACGCTGTCACTTAAAGAGGGATGTTGTACCGCGATTTGTGGCCCCTCTGGTAGCGGGAAAACCACGCTGCTCAATTGCATTGCAGGCTATCAACGTTATCAAGGCGATATTTATTACCAAGGTAATTTATTGAATAAATTGCCCATCTGGCAGCGCCCTTGCCGTTATCTCAACCAGCGTTTGTATTTATTTCCGTGGTTGAACGTGATGAACAACCTCCGTTTAGCCCAGTATGCGGCTAAAATACCCAGAGATAAGCAACGCATTATCGCTTTGTTAGATAAGATGAATATTGCGCACTTGGCCAAACGTTACCCCCATGAAATCTCGGGAGGTGAACAACAACGTGTTGCACTTGCTCGCGCAATGATTTCATCGCCATCTTTGCTCTTATTGGATGAACCGTTTTCCAGCTTAGATTGGCAAACAAGGGAGCAACTTTGGTCGCAAGTGAATCAATTAAAACAAGATGGCGTCACTATTTTATTAGTTACTCATGAACCGAAAGAAGCGGCTGCATTGGCGGAATACCACGTTGCCATAGAAAATGGCAATATACTCTAGAGTTAGTAAAAAGAGGCTTAGACCTCTTTTTTGTCTTTCTCGATTAGATAAAAACCACACCAACTAAATACAGCATTCCCATCACAAAACACACGGACGAGCTGACATACCAAAATAAATCACTGTTTCCTACAAAACGTGCTTTTATCAATGGAAATAAAGCGGCTCGAAGTAAAAATACGGTCGCAATAGCGAACAAAATAGGCTGGTGAAACGGTAAAATTGGCTGCCCTAGCGCTGTTGTCAACGCATAAGCAGAGCATATAAGCAGGATAGTTCCGACAACAATGGCTGTAACATGCGGATACCAATGGCCTTTTTGCGCTTTTTCTACGATAGAGTTCCCTGCACCTAAAAAACGGTACCCTTTTGCACCGAGAAACAAGCACGCAAAATGCAGTAATGCAGCGATAAATGTACAGAATGAACCGAGATACAATGCGATATTGCTCATGTTAAGCCCTTGTTTGTCTGAATATAGCAACAGCGGGGATTACCCCCCGCTGCGCTATACACATTCATTTATAAGGCTAGTTTATCGAATCAGGTGCAGGTTTATCCACATTTATCTCATAAAGTTGTAGCGCACGGTTAACTTCTGAACGAGCAATCGTGCCTTCATCCGCTAATAATTTCAGTGCAGCCACCACAATAAAATGACGGTTGACTTCGAAGAATTCGCGTAATGCCTCACGAGTATCTGAACGCCCAAATCCGTCCGTACCTAATGAGATGAATTTTCTATCTGATACATAGGGTTTAATTTGGTCACCTACGATTTTCATATAGTCTGTCGCAACCACCAATGGCCCTTTGTATGGCTCTATCATTTGCTGCACATACGGTTTTTTAGGCTCATCTTCCGGGTGCAACATATTCCAACGCTCTACTTTCATCGCTTCGCGCCGTAATTCGTTTAAGCTGGTTGCACTCCAAACGTCGCTATTCACTCCAAAATCATTTGCTAAAAGCTCCGCCGCCGCAAGGGTTTCACGCATAATCGAACCACTGGACATCAACTGAACACGCGGGGAATTTTCAGGTGCATTATCGTAGGATTTAAATAAATAAGCGCCTTTTAGAATACCATCCTCGACCCCTTCTGGCATGGCGGGTTGCGGGTAGCCCTCATTGAGTAGCGTGATGTAATAGTAAATATCTTCATTATCAACGAACATGCGTTGCATACCATTTTGAATAATTACAGCTAACTCATAAGCATACGCTGGGTCATAAGAGACACAACTTGGGATCACGGAAGATAAAACATGGCTGTGACCATCGTCATGCTGTAAGCCTTCACCCATTAAGGTGGTTCGTCCAGACGTTGCCCCCAGCAAAAAGCCTTTGGTGCGCGCATCGGCCGCAGCCCAAGCTAGGTCGCCTACGCGCTGCAAACCAAACATGGAATAGAAAATATAGAAAGGGATCGTTGGCACATCATGGTTGCTGTATGCCGTACCCGCAGCTATCCATGTAGAAATGGCTCCAGATTCGTTGATCCCTTCTTGCAGAATTTGCCCATCTTTTGCCTCTTTATAGTAGCTTAATTGCCCTGCATCTTGTGGGGTATAAAGCTGGCCTAAATAGGAGTGAATGCCTATTTGACGGAATAGCCCTTCCATTCCAAAGGTTCTTGATTCATCAGGTACAATTGGCACCACCAGCTTGCCAACTTCGGCATCTTTAAGTAACACATTCAAAATGTTCACAAATGCCATCGTGGTGGACATATTACGCTCCCCACTGCCTTTGAATAAATTAGCAAAATTGGCTAATGGCGGAATAGCCACAGGGCTTGTTTGGCCAAAACGTGCTGGAATATAGCCTCCCAGCACTTGACGCGTGCTCTTAATATACAGGGCTTCTGGGCTATCAACTTCAGGTTTGAGATACGGAATTTCGTCTAATTGCTCATCTGCCACAGGCAAATTGAGTTTGTCACGGAAGGCGCGAACCGCATCTTGGCTCATCTTTTTCAATTGGTGATTAATGTTTTGCCCTTCACCCGCCTCTCCCATCCCGAAACCTTTTACTGTTTTGGCTAAAATAACAGATGGCTTACCTTTGGTATTTACCGCTTGATGATAGGCAGCGTAAACTTTTTCTGGGTCGTGTCCCCCACGGTGTAAATTCCAAATGTCGTCATCACTCATATCCGCCACTAGAGCAAGCAGCTCAGGGTATTTACCAAAGAAATGTTCACGCACATACGCACCGCTTTGCGATTTAAACGTTTGGTAATCACCATCTACACACTCCATCATTCGCTGCATCAATAAGCCAGAAGTGTCTTTTTCCAGTAATTTATCCCAAGCACTTCCCCAAATAACCTTAATGACGTTCCAACCAGCTGCTTTAAATACAGACTCAAGCTCTTGAATAATTTTACTATTGCCACGTACTGGGCCATCGAGTCTTTGTAGATTACAGTTTACGACAAACACTAAGTTATCCAGTTTTTCTCGCCCACCTAAGGAGATTGCCGCTAGTGATTCAGGCTGATCCATTTCCCCATCACCAAGGAATGCCCAAACTTTACGGCCTTGATGAGGTTTGAGGTTACGATACTCAAGGTAACGCATATAACGCGCTTGATACGCCGCAGTTAATGGCCCAAGCCCCATCGATACTGTCGGGTACTGCCAAAAATCAGGCATTAAGCGCGGGTGAGGATAAGATGATAAGCCACGGCGGACAGATTCACGGCGGAAATTATCGAGCTGTTCTTCGTCAATTCGCCCCTCTAAATAGGCACGGCCATAAATTCCCGGTGCAGAGTGCCCTTGGATATACACCATGTCCCCAGCAAAATCATCCGTTCTCCCTCTAAAAAAGTGTGTAAAACCAATATCGTATAGTACTGCCGCGGATTGGTAGGTTGCAATATGTCCCCCCACATTAGAGTGTTTCCCCGCGCGGAGCACCATCGCCATCGCATTCCAACGAATATACGCGTTTAAGCGCCCTTCCGTTGCCAAATTACCCGGGTATTCAGGTTGGTTATGGACAGGAATACTATTGATATACGGTGTGGTCACAATGCTTTGAAAATCACCGTATTTTCGTTGATCTGCTTGCGCCATTTTGTTAAGTAAAAAATGTGCGCGCTCACGGCCGTCAATTTCGGTAACGCCTTCATAGGACTCAAGCCATTCCGCGGTTTCCTGAGGATCGACATCTTTTTCTATTGTTGTGTGGTTCATACTTTCTCCCAAATCTACTTTCCCGTCAGGGCAGGTTTACGTCTCAAACCGGATTATTGACCTTGAATTGCAATTGCTATAGTTGCGATTACCATCATACCTATCGGTATAGTTGCATATGCAATAATGGTAAAAAAGACTTTATCCTTTTATAATTGCAATTGCAACTAACTCCCTTTAATCAAGAAAGGCCATATGAAAACTAAACAAGCGGATTTGTGGTTTTCCTTTGTCCGCGCACATCGGATCATCATCAGAAAAATCGAAGCTAAACTTTCCGAAGCAAAATTGCCTATTTATGCGTGGTATGATGTTTTATGGGGCTTGGAAAGCGGCGAAAACGGAACGCGGCGAATGCATGAATTAGCGGATGTCGTGGTGATTGAACGCTATAACTTAACACGTTTAATTGACCGCTTAGAAAAGGAAGACCTCGTCATTCGCTCTCGTTCAGACGATGACAGACGAGCATCTTTTGCCACAATCACAGAAAAAGGCAAACTGCTGCGCAAGCAAATGTGGGAAATCTACCGAGAAGTGGTTAAAACACATTTTCTCAGTCAATTTAGCGAAACTGAAATCAATGATTTTGCGAATGCCCTTGATAACGCCGCATTAAGTGCAAAAGATTAACGTAAATATCGCGGTACCACTCACGATACCGCGACAATCTAATGAGTTAGCTTTTCAATTGCCTCTTCATAAACAGCAACAGAAAGCTGGTTTGCCTCATAAAGTTGCTTCAATGCACACAAGGCAATCCAATTTACTGATGGGTAAATAATGCCATTTTTATCAATAGAATCAGAACCTAACGCCATAAACTCTTGAGGTATGAATGGTTTTATTTGCTTAGCGATATGGTGAGAGTAATCCGTTACCGCAATGACAGGCACCTTGGTATTCCCTAAACAGTGTTTAAGGTGGGAAGAAGCGTATTGCTGCTTTGCATCAAACGCGAGTCGCGTATAACTTGGGCAACTCCATACTTCAGACTCAACGCCCCATTCTGTTTGCAATAGTTGGGCTGCTTGCTTAACCCTTTCGAGTGATTTTCCTGCCCCACACAATTGAATATCAATTTTTGGTGCACTACGTGATAACCGGTACATACCTTTAAAAGCTGCTATGGCTGCGTCTTCAGATAAAGGCTCAGTTGTTTGATTAACACTGTGTAATGCCATATACACCAATGACTTATCACCATATATATACAAATGTGTTAATGCTTGTTGGGCGATCGCTGCGGCTTCTTGCGCATTCGCGATATCATAAGCTAGCCAATTTTCCATCGACGTAAGCTTTAATGGAAACCACGGATAAACCCCTTTTGGTAAATAGCTTTCACTGGTATCGATGCAGTTGAGGAAAATCCCTTTATGGTTTGTTTCTGTCTCTAGTGCGCCTAACTGCTCAATTAAGGGAGTATTCACAAAGTAAAACAAGGGTTTCTCATAGGTTTCTTGGCTATTAAACCAAATTGGCCACGCTGTTTCTTGTTGGCCCGTAACGCCATTTTGATTAATAACCCAAATCGAAGCGTCCTTATGCTTAGTGTCACCAATATGTTTAATCGCTGTATGAAGCAAACTTGTCGGAGAGCTTGGCAGGTTGGCGTTGTCGTGAGCGACCTGATTAATTTGTTGTAAACACAAATTAGCGGCAGCTTGGGTTTGTGCTGTTGCAGCTGGCATTTTCATTGATTGGATAAACATTATCGCTCACTCTTATTGTTGCAATTGCAATCATTGTAATCGCAACAATAAGGCGAAGTCAAATGACGTCTAATGCCCTTATTTTTTAATCACTAGCTCAGTAACGCCTTGGTAGATAAGCCTTGTCGCCAATGTCCCCAAAATCAACCCGACCACTTTCCCCACCACTTTGTGGATGCGCGAATAGCTCCGTCTGACCGATGAAAGAGAAAATGTTTGGCAGAGAATGATTCGCCAGATCAATGAAGCCAATACGATCCCAAGCCAAATTACCAGTTTTGCCCATAATGGCGTTGAGGGGGAAATAGTGGTTGAGAAAATACTCATGAAGAACAACACGGTTTGCGGGTTTGAAAGATCGGAAATTAAACCTCGACGAAAATACACACCTTTCGGGAAATGTTCCGTAATATTTTCCGTGGATAAATTGAGTTGGGTTTTATTTTTAAAAACGCTAATCGCGTAATACAGTAAATATAATCCGCCTAGTACTTTAATTAACGAAAACAACGCACCAAACTCTGACATTAAGGTCACTAGCCCAAATAGCCCAAGTCCTGAATAGATGGCATTACCTAAAACGACACCATAACCACAGGTCAGCCCCGCCTTTTTCCCTGAACTAAGCGTGGTTTGAACAACAATAAATAAATTGGCGCCAGGGTTAAAAAACGTCAGTACAAATAAAAATAGAGTGATAATAATGCTGTGTAACGGATCCATAATTTTGTCTTTGAAAATTTAGGGTTTTCCATTATAGGCACGAAATTATTATCAACTCTATTTCAAAATGCAGATTTACTGCACAAAATCAGGGTTATTATTCGACAAATCGTATTATTGGCTTAACACTTTTTTTCGTTGTAATAACCATTTATCTAATTCATTTGCAAATTGCTGGCGATCCCGTTGGTTTAAACTTGCAGGGCCCCCAGTTTGCACACCACTCGCCCGCATCGTATCCATGAAATCACGAATATTCAGACGCTCACGAATAGTTGCATCACTGTATCGTTCACCTCTAGGATTCAATGCAGACGCGCCCTTTTCCATCACCTCAGCGGCAAGAGGAATATCTGCGGTGATCACTAAATCCCCTTTTTGCGCACGAAGAACAATTTCATTATCTGCGACATCAAAGCCCGCGGGAACTTGTAAGGTTTTTAAAAAACGAGATGGTGGAACCGACAAGCGTTGGTTGGCAACAAATGTAATTTGCACATTTTCTCTGTCAGCTGCGCGATATAAAACTTCTTTGATAACTTTAGGACACGCATCCGCATCAACCCATATTTCCATTATTTTATCCAAAACTTAGCGGTATATTATGGGGATATCATAACACGATAACAGCAAGGAAAAGTACCGATGTGATTTTAGCGGGGGTTAATTAAACATTATATCGGCCAAGCTTATTACTGATAATATTAGCAATTAATCTGAAATAAACTTGGCGAAAATTGATAAACTAAAGCACCATAACCATTTCATGCCATGTCATTCCACCGTGATCTGACTCAGAGGGTTTGACATATTGGTAACCAAAATGTTTATACAAATCAACGTGGCGTTCTTTGCACATTAGATGAATAGTTTCTTTGTTATTTTTTTGCATTAACGCAATGAATTCTTTCATCAATAACGATGAATAGCCTTTTCCTTGGTGATTTGGGTGGATCACAACCGACATAATCACCACATTTGGCGCTTGTGCGTCATGGCCGATGAGCTCTTTGAATTCTTCATCGGACATTACCACATCCCACGCGCAGCCGGCATTAATGAAGCCGACAACTTCACCCGCCACCTCCATGCATAAAAAACCTTGTGGGTACTGCGCTATTCGCGTTGCGATTTTTTCTTTAGTCGCTGCCTCATCCCCTTCATACGATTCAATTTCAATCGTGAAGCACGCCTCGACATCACCCTGTGTTGCTTGCCTAAATATTGGCTTATGCATTTTTTAACCTCTTGTTTTTACTTATTTTATTGAAATATTCATATTGTTAAAATCTATTCTCGCACGTTTCTACCATCTTTTGCTGCGCATTCAGTTGTAAATAACTTAATGCGGTAGATAACAGAACAAACACACCTCCAATGATCGCCACAAGAAAAGCAGCATACAACCCATAAGTATCAACCATTTTTCCCGTCATCATAGCACCAATAGCCACACCTATATTTAACCCAGCTAATAACCAAGTCATTCCTTCCGTTAATCGATTTGGTGGAACAATATTTTCAACCAATGACATTGCAATAATCATGGTTGGTGCAAAGAATAAGCCTGAAATAAACACCACAACCGCGAGGGAATAAACGCCGCTTACCCACCACATTGGCACGATAGATAAAAATGTCATTATCCCGCTGATAAATAATAAGCGGTGTAATGGTGTTTTTAAATTGAGTGCCCCGAAAACCAAGCCCATCGCACAAGAGCCTATCGCATAAGCGGATAAAACTAAGCTTGCCGCAGCGGGTTGTTGCTGTAATTGTGCGAGCGTGACACTTAAAATATCCACAGAACCCACAATAACCCCCAATGCAATCATCAATGCGATAAGCAATTGTAAGCTTGCCATCGACAAAATCGATTTTTGCTTCGGTGTTGAACTTTCTTGTGCAAATACAAGGGGTTCCGTACCGCGTTGTTGCACAAGAAGCATCACGCCCACCAGTAACAAAACAGCGGCAACCAATAAGCCTGCTTGCGGAAATAAGGCAACTGTCAACCCAACTGATAACGGAGGCCCTGCAATAAACGTCGCGTCATCAAACACAGTTTCCAGTGAATAAGCCGTTTGTAGAATGGGCTTCCCTTTATACAATGCCGTCCACCGTGCCCTTATCATGGCCGACATGCTCGGCATCGCGCCGGCTAAAAACGCACCAATAAATAACCCAGCATCAGGTAACGCCAGCCACGTTGTCGCAACGAGCAACACAACACCCAATAAACTGATAAGCGTGACCACGGGTAATACTCGATACTGACCCAATTTATCGACCAATCGGGAAATTTGTGGTGACAGCAATGCGTAGGTAAGCACAAACGTGGCTGAAACTAACCCCGCTAACGTATAACTCCCCCTTAATTGCGCCAGCATAGTAATAATACCAATGCCCATCATCGGTAACGCTAAACGGGCTAATAACCCAGCAATGACAAATTGTTGGCTGCCTTTGGCTTTAAAGAGTTCTTGATAGCGACTTAGCATGTAAGCTCCCGGTAATAAATTCTTTATACATACACTATGTATGTATAATAATGATATAATCATACACAGTGAATGTAAATAATTATACTCAGTGTTTGTAAGAGGTTTTATGGCAAGAAGAACACAAGCTCAAATGGAAGAAACGCGCGAACTTTTATTAACTACAGCACGGGAACATTTTAGCCGTTTGGGCTTTGCAGCCACCTCCATGGATGAAATCGCGGCAAGTGTTGATTTAACGCGCGGTGCTCTTTATCACCATTTTGGTGATAAAAAAGGCTTATTCACTGCTGTAGTTGAACAGATTGATAGCGAAATGAATGGGCGGTTACAAAAAATCTCTGCCAATTCCACTGACCTATGGAATAACTTCCGGCTACGCTGCCACGCTTATTTAGAGATGGCATTAGAACCTGACTATCAGCAGATTATTTTACGGGATGCCAAATCTGTTGTGGCTGAAGATCTCGCAAAATCAAATCTTAAATGCACCGAACAAGTCGATATCCTGCTACAGGAATTAATGAACCAGCAAATCATTAGCAATGTTAATACTCGCGCCCTTGCCTTTTTAATCAATGGTGGGCTTGCTGAATCCGCCTATTGGATCTCTCAGGCTAATAGCCAAGAACGCTTACAACAAAGTATTTTTGCGATAGATAAAATTCTTAATGGACTACTGGAAAACTAATCGCTATTGACCATGAGCGGCTTATCTTTCACATAAAGCCGCCATCCAAGTATCAATACAATTAGTAAAAATACAGGCACCGTTAGTGTTAACTCTAAATAAACGAACCGGTTGAAATTAAAACCATTTATTTTCGGCGTTAGCCAATAAGCGAAAGGCAACGTCGATACGAATGCAGGCCCACCAAGAATAATCAATCTCTTTAGCTTTTTATTATTTTTATTTTTAATTTCAATTGGTTGAAAACGATGAAATTGAAAGTATTTATAGCAAAGATAGGCGAAGCCCCCCGCAGACCCAAGGTGTTGTAATAGTTTATAAAACGCAATTTCTTGGCTATCAGACATCGCAAATAGCTTCATTTGTAAAAATGAAATTTCCCGCACAAATGCCCCGGACTCATGCGTAAAACCGTCCCAAACAATATGGGTTAACGCCCCGATATACAGCGAAATAAAGATAATTAACGTATGTCGAATAGTAAGTTTATTCATGGTATGAACAGCCAAAGGGCTCATTCTATTCAATGCGGGTGCCATTTTTTGCGTTAACCAATAAACCAATATGCATAATGGAAGCCCAGTATAGAACCATCCAATATATTCATGCGCCACTGATGCCGCACGGTACCACGTCAATGAATAAAATAAATCTGGGCTCAAGCTGCCTAAAATAAGTGCTGGCAAGCTTAACCAACGGAAATATTTGGCCTGTTTAATGGGAAAAACCACCGCGGGGTGGGAAAACGTCCAAGGCATACTTACGACCAGATCAATTGAGTAGACACAAGGATCATGCCGTTTTATTTGTGAAAACGATATACGAGAAATCGGAAAGATTTGCCCACACATTCATGCGGGCAATATATCTAAAACAAACTAGATTAATGAATTGAAAGTTTGTTTCAGTTTTTCAATATCTTGTGAGCTTGTAGACCAAGAGGTACAAAAACGTAAGCAGGTTGTATCTGCCGTTGGCTGGCAAACTTTACTGACGACATAGTGAGCCAACACTTTGTCACTGAGTGAGTTTGGCAAAATCACAAATACTTGGTTTGATTCCACCGGCGCTAAAAAGCCGAACCCTTTTTCGCTAAAGAAATCGGCAAGTTCACTTGCGGCATCGTTGATTTTCTGACCTAACTTGAAATAAAGGTCGTCATTAAAGAGTGCTTCAAACTGCGCAGCTAATAACCAGCCTTTAGCTTGTAACCCGCCTTTTTGCTTAATGCTATAACGAAAATCGGATTTTATCGCGGGGTTTAAAATCACTAAAATCTCCCCAGTCAATGCCCCAATTTTTGTCCCACCGATATAGAAAACATCCGTGAGTTGTGCGATACCTTCAATGGTTAAATCACTGGCGGAGGACATCAAACCCGATGCGAGACGTGCGCCATCCATAAATAGGAACAAACCGTTTTCGTCGCAAATTTTACGCAGAGCGACTAATTCTGCTTTGCGATACACCGTACCAATTTCAGTGGAGTTACTGATATAAACCACTTTTGGTTGAACTGAATGCTCATCGGGATGTTCAGACAATACTTTTTGAATATGCGCCGGAGTCAGTTTCCCTGAGGCAGATTCTACTGTGATAACTTTATGCCCAGATGCTTCAATCGCCCCTGTTTCGTGAACATCAATATGGCCACCAACAACGGAGATCACCGCTTGGTGTGGACGTAAAATATGGGAAATCGTCGTTAAATTGGTGATCGTTCCGCCGTTAAAGAAATGGATATCCGCATTAGGCTGACCAATACGGTGTTTAACTTGCTCAGCGACTTGCTTGCACAGACCGTCTGTACCATAACCTGTAAAACGTTTCCCAGCTAAGTTGTTCAATGCTTCCATCACGTTAGGATGCGCAATTTCGTTATAATCATTTGTAAAGCTGTACATTAATTCACCCACTAATACCATGTTATGTAAATAATTAGCTAATAGTTATAGAGACAACTAATTTATTATTCAACGATCTTTTTTATCGTTCACTGATACATTTTTATAGGTACACAAAAATAACAGCTACCAACGAAATTTGTAAACAAAACCAACGCTTATAAACCGTTACTTTTGTGAACGGCGAAATGTGAGATTAAAGCGGTATGGCCCCAGCAATGGGTGCTCACCCGCCTTTATGGTTCGAACACCATGGTAATTTAAACGGGATTTTCCACCCCAAACCAGCACATCACCATGTTCCAGTGCCAGCGCAATTTTAGGCGCTTCACGTGTCATCCCGCCAAAATCAAATATGCAGGGTAATCCTAATGAAAACGAAACAATCGGCTGTGAAAAATCCGCTTCGTCTTTATCTTGGTGAAGTGACAGTTTAGTCCCCACAGCATATCGGTTAATCAAACAGGCATCTGGTTCAAACCCCAAAAAACCCGCTCTTTCTGCCGCTTCTTGAGCTAATTGGCGAAATATTATTGGCATAGGCTGCCAAGGTTGATTAGTGACAGGGTCACTATTAGCATAACGGTACCCTGTTTTGTCAGTCACCCAGCCCCAATCACCGCAATTGCTCATCGCAACTGACATGCGGTACCCTCCCGGAGTTTCCATATTTCTCAATGGCGATAGCGAAGTAATGTCATTTAATGATTGTAATAACGCCTGACTATTGCCCAGCAAAAAGCCTTTTAGCAAGAAAGCATCTGGCGCTATCTCAATGGTGTTTTCATCATCAGAAAATAACATATTCGACTATCTCATTAATTTAACGGTAATAACTGAGCATAATACGCCATTAAACGCCACTTCTCCGTGCTTTGCGTGCTTCTGCGCGTTGAATCACCCAAACACTGCCTAAGATCACTATCATACCAATAAATTGCAAGGTGCTGAGCTGCTGATTAAGGTAAAACCACCCTAAGACCACCGCACTGACAGGGCTAAGAAAACCTAATGATGCTACTGAGCTCGGCCCTAATAATGCCAGCCCACGGAACCATAATGCGTAGGTTAATGCCCCACCAATTAAGGTTAAATAGCTGAGCCCGATAATATTCACGGATGTTAACGTCGGCAATGCAGGCTCAAAAATGAAGGCAAATGGGAGTAAAATCAAACCGCCCGCAGTTAATTGCCACGATGTAAAAGTTAATGCGCTAACGGGGGGTTGCCAACGGCGACTCATAACTGTGCCCGCGGCCATTGAAAATGCCCCTGCCAAGCCAGCTATCACGCCAACCCAATCGAGTGAAGCTGTAGGTGTTAGCAGTAAAATCGCCACACCAACAATTCCGCTAAACGAAGCGATTATTGAAATGCTGGACAAACGGTTATTCAATAACCAACGACTTAAAAATAACACAATTAATGGCTGTACCGCCCCCACCGTTGCGGCAACACCACCGGGTAGACGGTAAGCTGCAATAAACAATAACCACCAAAACAGTGAAAAGTTCAACGCCCCTAAGATAGCAACTCGTAACCACCAAATCCCTGAGGGTAACTGGCGTAAAAGCAGTACCAGCAATAATCCGGCAGGCAGTGCACGTAAAACAGCCAATGTTAGTGGAAGGCCCGAGGGCAGCATTTCAGTCGTCACCAAATAGGTACTTCCCCACACAATGGGGGCTAATGCAGTGAAACATAAAACAACATAGCGATTCATAGTTTGACTCTCAATATTTATCTTGAGGTCAAGATAGATTCTATTTACCTTGACGTCAAGATAAATAAAGCCCATTATTTGCCTATGGATAGAATCGATAAAATCACTCAACAATGGGAGCGTGAGCGCCCAGATCTCGATATTAGCCCAATGGGGTTAATTGGTCGGTTAGGCAATATTGCCTATCATCTCACCCGTGAAATGGAAAAAGTCTTCGCTGAATTTGGCCTTAATCGGTCAAGTTTTGATGTGCTGGCCACTTTACGGCGCTCAGGTAAACCTTACACCCTGAGCCCAGGGGATATGCTTGCGACGCTAATGGTAACCTCGGGAACCATGACAAACCGCATTGATCAACTGGAAAAAGCGGGGTTAGTCTCCCGCCACACTAACCCAGATGATGGCCGAGGTTTTTTAGTTTCACTGACTAATGAAGGGCTAACATTAATTAACCAAGTCATTGAGGCCCATACAAAAAACCAAGCACGGCTAGTCGCCAAGTTGACGTTGGAAGAGCAACAGGCGCTCAACCAACTATTACGGACATTTCTTGGGACGTTTGAATCTTAAGTACTATTATGTAAATTGAAACGGTAACGGTATTTGCAAGCGCTCAAATTTATCGCATAGGTACACTAATCGTAATACGTTTTCGGGGGGGATCTCCCCTGAAGCGGTTAACAATTTGACCTGATTGGCTAACCATATTGTTCCCAAATCTTCCAGAACACGTATTGCATAGCCAATTTCAGCGTGTTGAGACGATGAAAGCTGCTGCCTTCCCGTGCAGGCTTGGGTTTCCAGTACAGATAAAATTGGACGAACTAACTGACTTGCAAGTGTGATTTCCGGTACGAATGTATTGTGCTTTTGCTGTTTTTTCTCCATGTATTCCATGATTTTATTGAAAAAACCTGAACGCTGTTTCTTACGGGGAATGGATTCAAAATCAAGGTAAAACAGCTCAATACCTTGTTCTTTCTTCAACCACACCGTTTTTGGCACCAATTGAATACCTTGTGTTGTCTGATTGACCAGAGCACTCACCGCGGCAATAGGCCATTTTTCCTTAGTGATAAAACGTAATTCTTCGATTTTATGATTTTCATTCCCTTCCCAGTTTAACCGCAAAAACGCCCTATTTTTTTCGCTATCGGCTACCGCCCACAAAATGCACTGTTCTGCTTCGTCCCAATACAACTGTTCGTAATCAGCAATATGCAAAATAACCGGTTGATAAACATTTTCGTTAGATAAACTCGAAAGGAACTCACTAGCCTCTTGCCAATGCGTAAAGCCCAATTCCCTTTGAAGCGCTTGGTAGTCATCATCCGCTAACAGTTTTTGGCTATTTTTTACAGCAAAACTGTCGCCACTGGCCGATAATTTACCTTCATCCGAAAGCCGTGGATCATGCAATTTAAACGGCGTTCGCATCAAATTATCAGCCGTTTGCTTCCAAATGGATAACGTTTGCCAAACGTTTTGTCGACCAAACATCGGGTCAAGCCGGTTTGCGCGCCCTTGCGTACATTGAATAATTTTTTTCTCTTGGTTATCCCAAAAACTAAATGTTGCGCCAATTGCACCACTTTGCGTTTGCCACCAATTCGCATCAATCGGTGTTAAATCAAGCACTGACGCTTGGTCGGTATATTGCCGACGCTGTAAACCTTTAAGCACGGCAAGTTGTGCTTCATCTGCCGTTGAAAGTTGCTGTAGATAGGCAGCAATTTCGGCGATTAGCCGCAAAACTTGCCCTTCATCCATGGTAAAGTGCTTATCAGCAAGCAATTTCACTTGTTGACTGAGCCTTTTCAAATAATTAGCTAACCGAGGTAAACCTTCCGCTTTCGCCGACATATTCAACAGATGCAATTGCGTGGCGCTACTTTGGCTAATGTGCGACAAACCTTGGCGCAACAAATCTTGGATAAATTGCCCGATAGTGGCGATAACGGTTTTGTCATCATCAGTTAATGACAGTGCAGTATCAGGTGCAGGGGTTAAATCATCAGGCCATTGCCAAACCGCACCATTTTGTATCAACAGTTTAGCAATCACTGCAAGGTGAACGGCTTTTTTCTGTTTTTCAGGTACCGAGGAAATCATCCCCTGAAAACCACTACCTTTCAGGTAAATGATTGGCTCATCATATTCAGTTAATGTCACTCTTAACTGGTTGCATTGATCATCAAAAGTCAGCTCACGCCCTTGCCACTCATCTAACAAGCGGATAGCTAAGCGACAATCGGGTTTAGAAGCGAGTTTAATTAGTGACATCGGTTCTAATGCGAGCAATTCAGGCAGTAGTGGCTCAGGTTCACTAAGCTCAGTTTCGCTGCCAATTTCCTGAGTGCTTTCATTCGCCGCATTATTTTGAACCCAAAGTACAGCGGCCAAAATATGCTTACAACAACCTGATGCGCTGCAATTACAGGCTGCTTTTTGCACACCTTGCGCATCTAACTGTACGGTTTGTCCATCACTATCAAATTGCCCCACAGCAAGATCTATAGGGCTAACTTTTTGATTTTCTATATCTTTACGTGCCCGGCGCAATAACCCGACATTGGCAAACACAGTTAATGCATCATCGTCGTATTGGTAGTAAATTGCTTGCCAACTCATTGCATCACCTCCGCCAGCCACTGTGCAAAATGCTCTGGTGTTAAGGCCGCGACATGCATGCCCCTATCGGCCAATTTTTGGGCAATTTCAGGATCATAAACAGGTAATGCATCATCGTCTAATGCGGCTAAGCCTAAAAGCTTCACTTGCTGACTGTGCAGGCGCTGTGTGCAGTTAAGCAGATGATTTAACGCACCGCCTTCCTCAAAGTCACTGATCAAGCTGATCACTGTTCGTTTAGGGTTGCGAATTAAGCTCTCGCAATACTGCATCGCTTTCGCAATATCGGTTCCACCACCTAATTGCACCGTCATTAAAACCTCAACAGGGTCATGAGCTAAATGGCTTAAATCAACCACTTGTGTATCAAAAACCACTAATGAAACCCGAACCGTTGGCAATGCCGCTAGAATACTGGCGCAGACCGCTGCATACATAATTGAACTTGCCATCGAGCCACTCTGGTCAACACACAAAATGACATCCCACGGTAAATGCTGCTGCTGGCGTGAGTTGAAATACGGTGTTTTAATGACTAACCGTTGATGTTGCACATCATAGTTTTTCAAATTTGCTGCAATGGTTGCCCGCCAATCGAAATTACGGCTATTGGGTATTAATGAACGTCGAAAACGGTTTTTGCGCCCTGTTAGTGCTTGGCGGAACTGGTTACGCATTTGGCTGAGGATATCATCCACTACTTTGCGAATAATATTTTTCACCGCATCACGCGTATCTTCGTTCATTTTTCCCCGTAAGCTCATTAACGTTTTTGCTAATGCCTTTGTGGGCTCCATGGCATTCAATGCGTCAGGGTTTTTAAGCAAACTACTTATTTCATAGCGCTCAAGCGCCTGTGATTGCATGCGCTCAAACGTACTGTTCGGAAACAATTTTCGTGCTTGGTTTAACCAATTAACCGCGGTAAGTTGCGAGGCATCCAACGAACCATGACGGCCGCTTTCTTGCCGTAAACCACGCCGTTGATATTCACGGCGATACAAAAAATCCAGTGAACGTTCAATTTTTAACTCTTGCGCACTGAAGGCGGCTTGCCCCAGTGCGTTATCGGCATATTGGCCTAATACCAAGCGCCAACGTTTAGCGAGTTGTAGCTGTTCTGGCGTCAATGGCGTCTCTTTTTTACTCATGGTTATTTCGCCTCCGACGTGTGGGTGAACCAGCTTTGTAGCCCGAAATCTATAAGTTGGTTTTGTAACCGTTGTTCTAATTGCAGTGCTTGCAGCATTTGCTTCTCATTAAACTCAGTTTGGTGCAGCGTTAAATCTTGGGCTTCTATTGATAAGTTTTGCGCGACATGCTGTGCCATTTGCGCATTTTGCTTTGGTGTCAATTGGCTAAATGCAAAACGTAAATCAGGCAATACTTGAATAAACCGACTTTCATCCCATTCACTAAGCAAATCATTCAACAGTTCGATTAAAAGAGGAATACGTAAAACTAACTCAGGGGCTGCTCGCATTACACCAATAAAATAGCCAATGGCAATTTCTGGGTCACTTCCCGTACTAAACGCCTTTTGGATCTCATTGACTAAGGTATTTTCATCGGTTTTAGCACCTAAATAACGCAGCGCATCCACCGCCCCTTTTAATAAAGGAACATGGTTTAGTTTGCCTTCACAACGCGCTAGCTGGTGATAAAAATCGTTTGAGTAATCATGAGCCTTATTAATTTCAGGCATAAAGGTGATTAATTCACGACATGAAAGCAGCGCATTAAAATGCATTTCTTGTTGCTGTTCATCCCCCTGCGTAATTTGTTCAAAGCAATAAAAAACTTGTTGCAATAAGGTATCCAGACGGACTTCAATCGCAAAGTTTTCTTCTATATCAAAGAATTGTCGACCACGCCATAGATGCACTAACTTATGGCCACAAGCAACTAACGATTCGAATTTAGCATCTTGTTGAATATAGTTGTCGAGTAATGAAAATAAAGCAGGAATACGCTGGTGTAAGCCAATAAGCGCAGCTTGCATTAGCAATGTCACTGCACTTTGGCTTGAACGGCTGACGCCTTGTTGCTCAAGGTTTTTTTCCATTTCAAATAAACGGTTTAATGCGATCCCTTTAAGCTGGGTGCCTTTTTCAGATAACGCGATCAGCTCACCTTCCACATTTGGCGTCCACGCATATTGCCACTCTTCAAATAGCACATCCATTTGGTTTCCTGACATAAAATTGGGGCCAGAAAGGTGTTTGGCAAAATGAATATCTAAAAAAGCCAATAAATGTAGAAAGCGGCTGCGTACACGATGCTGCTTATTACGGTAAACATCTAACCGACTGATTTTGCTTAATGTATCATCGATTTTAAAGCGGAACGCTTTCGCCATCTCATAGGTCTGTGCCACCAACGGCGGCGTTGTTGTGCCTTTGGGGATTTGGCCTAGGCGAAAACCTGAAAAACAGGTTTTAATTTCATGCCAAAGTTCATCTTGGCTCTCATCCAAGCTGCCTTTGATAAATGCACTTTGTAGTCCATCCAGTAAATCATAGCGCCCTGTCCCTGCATGCCCACGGAAAGCTGCTAAGCGAATACTTTGTTCCGCAGCCAGTTTTACCGATAAAAAGCCCGGGGCCGCATCAAATTGCTTTTCGCGCAAAATAGTCGCAACTTTTGACAGGTACGCAACGCCCAATTCATTTCGATATGCTTGAGTCGGGCGCACGTGGCCATTTTCATGGTCTTGGCGTTGCTGCAATAGCGTTTCCCATACCTTTTGGTAAAACGCGGGGGATGGCATACCTGATGCATAACCGTTTAATGCATCCAGCTTATCGTCACTGTAGCGGATCAGCCATGCGTTATCGTCTTCAGCCGTTTTTTGTTGTTTTATAAACTGTTTTTGCTCTGTCGCGGTTAATGCAAATTTTGCCGATATGCGTTCAGACAAGCCTTCAATTAACGCTAGAGTATGGAAGCCGCCTGTCACGACAACAATTTTGGCGTTAGGTTGTTGTGCTTTAATGGTTTGAATATGCGCCTGCATATGGGCTTCACGCTGTGTTGAGCCTTCAGATTCAAGGACTTCAGGCTCATAATCTAATCGTGCTAACCCGCACCAGATGAAACTGTCTTTAAAAAACGTTGACCAATCAGTGAGCTGCTCTAGCGTACGTAATTCAAATAGTTGCTCCCAAAGCTCATCATGGTCACGGCAACCACTCTTTTTGGCTAATTGCGCAATAAACAAGCTGTGTGCTAAATAACGCTCTTTTTGCAAGCTTTGGCTTTGCCCAACATCCGCCTCATCAATATTAACCTGCGTAGACCATGGCAAATCAATAAATTGTAATTGTGCTTTATGCAATGAACCTTGCTTAATTGCTTGCCACTCTGGGGAATATTCACAAAAAGGAAAATAAGCTGATCGCGTGACAGTGTCACCTTCACCCTTCAATGACCCTGCTTTAACTTCCGTTTGCGCCATAATGGCGACAGGAGGCAGCGTGTCTTGATGCAGCAGCCCTGCAATTAATCCATTAAAACTATCAGGCCCTTCAATCAGTACATAATCAGGCTTAATTTCTTCGATTAACGAAAGTGTACTGTAGGCGCAAGCCGGACTATGGTGGCGCACCGGCGCAAAATAAATATTTTCTGATTCAAGCTGTTGCCAGCTAGTCAATGCTTTTTCAAGCCGCTCTGGTAAAAGTATGGAAGGCAAACTCACCGTGATATTCCCTGATTGATAAAAATGGGCGAAGCCAAAGGCCTCGCCATTGCACTACACGTCATTGAGTCTATTGCCAGAACTGACGAGAAGCTTCAAAAAACGCTTTCCATTCTGGACTTTGTTTGGCTCTTTCTCGTGCGACATTATCAATGTAATAGCGCATCCGCTTGATATCATCCGCATTATCTTTGAGTACAACACCAATTAACTGACGAGCTACCGCCCCAGCGCTTAACGTACCATCGCCTAAATAGTGGGCTTCTAATGCACATGCATAAGCGATATTCACCGCTTCTGCGGTCGACATCACTGCATCGGGAGTTTTGATATTACCGCCGTCCTTGGTGTTACCCGAGCGTAACTCTTGGAATGTCGTGACTAATAATTCAATCACATTTGCGGGGATCGTTACCAAACCATTCAGCTCACCTAATTCGTTAGTTAGCTGTTTATTAATTAGCTCAATTTCAAAGGCAGGGTCTTGGATCGGCCTAACGGTTTCAAAATTAAAGCGGCGTTTTAGTGCCGACGACATTTCATGAACGCCACGGTCACGTAAGTTGGCGGTGCCGATTAAGTTAAAACCTTGCTTGGCGCTGATCCGCGCATTGTCTTTCATTTCGGGGATCATCATCTGTTTTTCAGACATCAAGCTAACCAACACATCCTGTATTTCTGGTGGGCAGCGGGTGATCTCTTCAAAACGTACAATTTTCCCTTCCATCATGCCTTGGTAAAGTGGCGAGCTAACTAACGCTTTTTCCGTTGGCCCTTCTGCCAATAACAACGCATAGTTCCATGAGTATTTAATATGGTCTTCAGTTGTTCCCGCAGTTCCCTGAATGGTTAAGCCCGAATCCCCACTAATCGCAGCGGCTAATAATTCAGATAGCATTGATTTTGCTGTTCCGGGTTCACCGACTAACATCAGCCCCTGTTTACCTAACAGGGTCACTATTGCACGGTCAACTAAGGCGTCGTCCCCAAAAAACTTCGGTGTAATGCCTAGTGCTTCATCACCTAAAATAAACTGGCGAACCGCACGTGGTGAACGTAACCAGCCTTGTGGTTTCGGGTTATGGCTATCGGCTTGCGTGAGTTTTTCCAGTTCATCGGCAAAGCGAATTTCTGCGCTTTCGCGCAGAACATATCCTTTTATTGTGTCTTTGTTACTCATCGAGTTATCCTATTAAACCCTAATTACCAAGGTGTTTTCTTTTCCCACTCAGGGTCAAATCCTGCACACGCGTCAGCCACTTTTAAGTAATCCGCATAGCTTTCCGCTAATAAAATTGGCGGGATATCTTTCAGCTCTATATAACTGCGGTTCCATGAGCTTTGTTGCCCACTTTCGAAGCTTAAGGAGTACAAGACCGCGGGAATATTTTCTTCCGGTACATAGCTGCCGCTGAACTCAATGTAAACGTAGAAACCTAGGCTAGCATAGTGTTTGGAGTAATGCATAAAGCTACCACCATCCTCAGCTTGGCCACGCTGATAACCCATTTTGGTGAGTACTCCACGTAACGTATAGGTATCCGTTAGCCAACCTTTGCGGTCTTCAATTTCAGTGAGTGCAAGGTCTAACTCAGGGATTTTATGCTCCATTTGCGAGAACAAAAATTTCACTTTGTAATCTTTAAAATGGGCTATCCAGCCTTTTCTTTCTTCTTCAGAAACCAACGCAGCATGGGCCAATTTAATTGATGACCCTGCGCTTAGCTCGATTTCATCATCTTCAAGGTTCAGCAAACTGCCATCATCAGAAGGACGGAATATATTGATAACCTTATCATTATCAACTTCCATCCAGACCAGTCTTTCAATCAAGCCGCGCATAATTGGGTGAGCTTGAATATATTCTTGCCAGTCTTGAGTCGTCCACAAACGCTCTGCACACATCGCTTCATATAAACGTGCAGTTTGTAGATCAATCACTTGCTTGAGCTCTTTCTTACTGGAACTCAGTAGTTTTTTCGATTCTTTAATCAGCTCTTCATTATCCGTTTTACGTGCAGCGGGTAATGCTTTGATTTCTTTGCCTTCAGGGTTAAATAACACCAGTTTTTGCTGAGCATCCAGCTTAGCGGTAAAGGTACGCTCGCCATACTCAAGGGCGAGAATCCCCGTTTCATCCATACCTGCCGTCGGAATTGTTCGGTCAGCAAGTTCATCGGCGCTCCAGCCATTACGTTCAGCAATTTGAGCCACTAAACCACGGGCTTTTTCTTGCACGGATGCGGTACGGTAACGGCGTGATAGCGAGAGTAACAACTGAATAATTAACGGATCATTGCTAGTTGCGACTGCATCAATCATGGCTTCAATTTGCGCACGTCGCTGATAATGATCACGCATATAATTTCGTAACGCTGTGACTGCAATATGCCCTTCTATACCACAAATCAGCGCTAGCATGCCTTTATCCGTAATCGCTGACCCTAAATAACGGCGAAGCACTTCATTTTTAATATCATTGATGCACTGCTCAAGGGTGTAGTTTTCATACTGACTGTAATATTCCGGCCAACGCTTAACCCAATCTTGGTAGTTGGTTAAACGCTGTGGCGCATCACGTTCTGCTTCTGCCATCGCCATTTCGAGTGATGGGCCCGCAGTATCTTGGGCAATAAAGCTATTTAGAATAAAGCTGCCAAGCTTGCGCTGGCTATCCACAGACAACAAACTGATATAACGCTGTAATAGGCCGTTCCCTGCAGGCATTTTTAATTTCACCGCTAAAATAACCCACCAGCGAATAATATCCCCATCCACCGGTTTATTATTTTGCCAAGTCAGTGCTGGTAATGTGTCTAAATTAAACCAAGACATACTCGCAGGAGCTTTCCCTTTAAGCCCTTTTTGTGCTTCCGCTAATAGGACTTTTGGCGATAAATAACTGGAAATATCTTCGCCGAATTGCTCTAACGCCGTTAATAATGCAGCGCGCACAATTTCACGTTTCTCTTTTTTCAATAACGCATACAGCGGTTTTAAAGAGTCAGGGTGTTTTAGGCGCGCTAGCCACTCAATCGCCGTTACACGAATTTCTTGCTTACCTGAATCTAACCCTTCTGCGGCATTAATATGAATATTCGGCAATGTTTCGAGTAATTTCTGCGCGCTTAGACGATGAGTTTTATTTTCCCCTAACGCTAATTCCATAATACGTGGAATAAAGCGTGCAGGAATGGTTGGTAACATCGCTAATACTTCAATACCACTTGAAGCATCATATTCTTGGTAATAACGCTGTTTGGCTTGCTGAGGGATCAAGCCTAACGCTTCGGCGATAAAATCAGGATATTGCGTAAAGAACGGCCAGACTTGCTCTGGCTGATTAAACAGTTTTAAACCGTCATTGTATGAACGCAAGCAGAAATCGGCGATTAAGCGGTTCGCTTGCTGGTAATGGCAATGGGTTAAAACTTGTTCTAATTGGCGCAATTCAATTTGGCCAATAATACGCGGTGGCACTTCACGGGTTAGGTAATAATGGGAGAAATGATCCATTCCTGTACGGTTATGGCTTATCAGACGTAATGCATGAAATAACGTAAACTCTGGAAGATTATTAATGCGCTCTTTGAATTTCACCACGTTGTATTCGTGATCGGTGATAACCTCTTTACCTGAATTCAGCTTATCAATAATTTTTGCGCAGGTTTTCGCATCCAGCTTTTGGAATTCTTTATAATGGCGCTGTGCCCAATTGTATGTGTGCTTTTGCTTTTTATTTTCTTCAATTTCATTTTCTGCATTTTCTTTCGCTTTTTGCAGCATTTCATTGAAGTTACTGATTAAAATATCTTTTGCACTTTCTGGAAGCGGAGTATCTTCTAACTCAACAAGCGCTGGTAGTGCTGTTTCTTCAATTTCGCTCGCCGTATCCATCACTGAAAAACGTGAAATGGCGCTTTCGATACTTTTTAATACCGTTTTGTTTGTTTCCGTTTGCAACGCGGCTTCGAGAACGTCCCTATCTTTACCAATTCGCGCAAATAAATCTGCAGCTTGCGTACGTTGCTTTGGTGTCCCTTCAGTCAGTACTTTGGTTAAATAGATTTTGACTGACTCATCCGGCAGAATAGACAGTGTAGGCTCTGCTGCACTGCGTACCGTTTTTAATGAGCTGGTTGCAAACGTCACTAAGCAATCGGCAAAAATAGAATATAACACCTCATCTTTTTTAAGGGCATTAATGAGCTGCACCTGCCCAGCGGCAGACAAATTACCAATCAATGTTTGCTTAATAAAATCTTGCTGCGCAATTAAATATTCTTTAAAACCGGGGAGAACAAATAAGCGGTTTAAATTTTCATAGTGATAGTCAGATAAATGTTGCCTATCAAAAATAATATATAAAACTGAATTAGCTGGCTTATCGGTTTCTTTACCAATAATCTCAGCTAGCAATTCCATATTCCAATGCTTACGGTGCTCTAATTTTTCATCACGAGAATTATCGAAAGTTTTGGAAAATGCATCGCCAACTAAATAACTGACCCACGATGGTAATTCAGAGGTCAGCACTTTAATATTAATATCTTGACATGCAGCAGCTAAGACTTTGGCAAAACGCGCAATTTGTTCTGCACTCACCCCATCACCGACTTTGGCGTAAAGTTTATGGCGAGCATTAATCCCTTGGCGGATCACTTTATTATATTGGCCCGTATTAAAATTATTACCGCCCCACCACCAATCCACAGTGCCTGGTTTGTCTAATAAAATAACCGCTTTTTCGGTGTCTAATTGGCTTAACTTGACCAAAACTTCTGGCGATGTTCCTTCCAGTACATAGTCAACCACCATTTTGGGTAAAGAACCATCCAAGACGGATAATGGTAAAACGGCTTCTTGAACATATTGTTCAGCCACTTTGCTGCTTTTTTTCCCAAAAATAGAAAGTATATCAAACGTAAACTTCGCCATGTCATATCCCTAAAAGTTTTTATATAACAACTTCTTACCATTTTATTTTTATCGTCACAATTTGATTATTCTTAATCACTTTTATTTAAGATAACTCCCTTTTATTGTGAGCGATTTTTAATTTTATTCATTTTGATTTTTACATTTTTTTTCACTGAAAAATTCGCTTTTACTGAATAAAAGAATGGCGAATTGCAAAGCAAAAATATTTATGAGTAACACCCACGCTAACAATCCACAAAAACATTCACTGTAAATTGTTCTGTTTTTTCTCCCATATTATTACTAAAAGATTGATGTTTTTTTCTTCAAAAACAGATTGACTATACACATAGTATAATATTAGACTAAAAATCTAATCCGTGAGTTTATCATGTTCGAGGTTGCTATGAGCCAATCAATTCAATATATCAATGCCCCTACGCTGATCCCGCCACGAGGCCACTACTCCCATTGTGTTAGTGCTAATGGGTTTGTGTTTATTTCGGGGCAATTACCCGTTGATGCTTCTGGGCAAGCAATCACTGATGCCCCCTTTAAGGTTCAAGCGGAATTAGTGTTAAACAACCTTGATGCTTGTTTGTCAGCCGCCAATCTGACAAAAGCAAGCTTAGTTCAAGTGCGGGTTTATATAGCAGATATGAATGATTGGCAGGAATTTAATCAAATTTATGCAGCATGGATAGGTGATTTTCGCCCTGCTCGTGCTGTTGCAGGTGTTTCAGAGCTCCATTTTAATGCAGCACTCGAAATTGAAGCGACTGCGGTTTTAGGCTAACTCAAAAAATTTTCAAGAGGCATAAACATGACTGGTTTAACTTTACCCACCTATCAAGATGTTGAAGCAGCCGCTAAGCGCATAGCGGGCTTTGCACACAAAACCCCAGTACTCACCTCAACAACGGCCAACAAAGAATTCGGTGGTGAGTTGTTTTTCAAATGTGAAAACTTCCAACGAATGGGTGCATTTAAATTTCGCGGTGCTTTCAATGCGCTTGCTCAATTTACGCCAGAGCAGAAAAAAGCAGGCGTCATTGCTTTTTCTTCAGGGAATCATGCTCAAGGGATTGCCCTTGCAGCACAACTATTGAATATTCCGGCAACCATTTTAATGCCAAATGACGCACCTGCCGTCAAAGTTGCTGCAACTCAAGGTTACGGCGCAAATGTTGTCCGCTTTGATAGGTATACACAAGACCGCGAAGCGCTATGCAAACAACTCGCAGAACAAAACGGTTTAACCCTCATTCCACCTTATGACCACCCTCATATCATTGCGGGACAAGGCACATCTGCCATGGAACTGTTCCAAGAAGTGGGTGAATTGGATGCCTTATTTGTTTGCTTAGGCGGTGGTGGCTTGACCTCTGGCTGTGCGCTTGCAGCTCGCCAGTTATCCCCTAACTGCAAAGTCTACGGTGTTGAGCCATTAGCAGGCAATGATGCTCAGCAATCTTTCCGTCAAGGTAAAATTGTTCATATCGATACCCCTAAAACTATTGCTGATGGGGCGCAGACGCAGCATTTGGGACAATATACCTTTGAAATTATTAAAAATAATGTTGATGATATTTTCACTGTTACCGATAAACAGCTTATCGATAGAATGAAATTTTACGCGGAGCGCATGAAGATGGTTGTTGAACCAACTGGTTGCCTCTCTTTCGCAGCAGCACTTGCGCAAAAAGCGCAGTTTCAGGGTAAACGTGTCGGTATTATCGTCAGTGGTGGTAATGTTGATATTAATCGGTTTGCTGAATTAGTTTCACAGTAACTCCCCGCCCTTTATCTATTAGCGAGATAAAAAATAGGTTAAAATTAAGTGATTAGCGCTTTTAGATAAGGGGGTTTTATGTCTGACACCAATGAAAATACATTACTGGCACAAATCGACACAATAGCAAAAGGGCTCAGCGAAACTTTTGCGCCATTTTGTGAGGTTGTCGTTCATGACTTAAAAAAACCCGAGCACTCAATTTTATCGATCCACAATAATTTGTCTGGTCGTCAAGTGGGTGAGCCGACCACTGAATTAGGCTTGGCTCGCATTGAATCTGCTGATTTCCCGAACATTGTTGCCAACTATACCAATCAATTTTCTGATGGTCGCCCAGTAAAAAGCACATCCATCGGGATCAAAAATGACAGTGGTGAATATGTTGCTGCCTTGTGCCTAAATTTAGATATGACTTTATTTCGGGGCATGCAAAGTATGTTGTCGCAATTTATCGAGGTTGGAAATAGCCCAATCAAAGAGCATATTGAGCCCAATGGGTCTGAAGCTATTCGCCATCGAATCGATCAGTATGCCGCAAGACTTGCAGCAACACCGCGGACATTAAAAGCAGAAGAAAGAAAAAACCTCATTGAAATTTTACGTAGCGAAGGCTTGCTTGACGTAAAAAAAGCCATGGAAACCGTTGCACAACACCTTGGTGTATCACGTGCTTCTGTTTACCTGTATGCCAAAAAATAAAGTTATTTATTGTTTGTAAGTTAACTATTCGCGCGTTTTAAAATGGTTTTAATACTAATCGGGAAAAAATCATTCACATCAACGCCAACATTAATCGCACGAGGCCCTAAAATATCTAGACGCTTACGTTGCTCTGGGTCTTTACCTGAGTTATGTACATGACCATATAAGTGTATCGCATCACGAAAAAAACCTTGCCATTCTAAAATAGGATAATGAAATAAAACAATTTTTTGTTTTTGGTAATCCAATTCATAATAGCTTCTCACCCATTCAAACAGGGATGCGTCAAAATCAGGGTCATCTAAAAACTTGTCATGGTTACCACGAATAAGGTATTTTTTGCCCGATAACCGACGCAAAATTTTATTCGCATCTGCGCCATTACCTTTGTATAAAAAATCCCCCAAGATGTAGATTTCATCATGGTCTGTCACATAAGCATTCCAGTTATGAATTAGCGTATCATTCATATGACTGGTACTTTTGAACGGGCGATCACAAAGGTTGATAATATTAGAATGGCAAAAATGGGTATCTGAAATAAAGTAAATCATATAAAACCTAAAAATCTGTTGTTAAAAAATATTCTTAAGCAACGAATTGCTTGATGCCTATCATATCCCAATGATTTTTAATTGCTTTACAGAATAGGCTGAAAAATCATCTTAACTGTTCTCATTTTGATCCCAAATAGCACGCCCTTGCCAATGTTCATCAAACAGCTGTAAAAATTGGCGCACTTTTGGTGGCAAATAACGTTTAGACAGTAATCAAATCAGTTTTGCCCTGCTCATTTATGGCATTGCAGGGATTTTAGGTAATTTTATCTTTGGAATGGCCGCAAGCCGAAATATCAAACTTTCCATTTTTTGGATAATTAGCTTAATTATCATTAGTCTAATCTTCTTTGCATATTTGCCATTAACCGTTTTTGTGAGCTATTTTGTCATCGCACTTTGGGGTGTGGCGTACGGCGGGGTATCAGTTTCATTAATGAATTGGATGATCGGATATAGCATTTCACAAATTGAGATCACAAGCGCCCTATATATTGCATTCTTCAATGGCGGAATCGCGTTAGGATCAGCCTTGGGCAGCCTTATTGTTTCTGCCTACTCGCTAAATATGAACTTACTTATTGCTTTGGTTTTGCTAACTTTTTCACTTATCGTGCTGGTATTTAGCCGATTTATACCGGCTAGATAATAAACTGTGTTATTTTCTGTAAAATAACAGCAATGACGCTAAAGTTTTATCTTGGCAACCTTTGTGCATTTTTGGGGCTCGCATTTGCTACACTATGGCGGCATAAATAGCACAACATTCAATTCAATGGAAAAAAAATGACAACCAAGCAACCTATTTCACTTTTTTATGATTCATTTGGCACTCCAGAGAACCCTGCCGTTGTATTAGTACCCGGTCTAGGCGGTCATAACATTAGTTGGACAACTGATTTTTGCCAACAAATCGCTGATGCGGGTTTCTATATCGTTCGAATTGATAACCGTGATGCAGGTTTATCTCCTCATATGGATCATTTTCCACCAATTAACCTAGGGGAATTGATTCAAAAAATGCAAACAGGCCAACCATTTGATATTGCATATACGTTATTCGAAATGGTGGATGATATTGTGCGTTTATTAGAGAGCTTATCAATTGATAAAACACATATTATTGGCCGTTCAATGGGTGGAATGATTGCCCAATTATTTGCAGCAAAATACCCTGAACGTACATTAACATTGTGCCCAATTATGTCTTCAACAGGGAACCCAAATTTACCGCAAAGTGCCCCTGATGTGATGCAAATGTTGATGAGTTCGGGTGCGAACCCCAATGAAGATTTCGAAGGTTATCTGGCTGGACAACTTGCGTTTTATCGTCGTATTAGCTCAAGTTGTTGCCCATTTGATGAAGCCTATTACCGCGATTATGTGCAGCAAGCGCTTTCGCGAAATTATTCACCGGAAGGTACTAAACGCCAAATTGTTGCAGTTGCTGTGACTGGGGATATGCGGCCATATCTGAGTCAAATCAATGTCCCAACATTGGTTATCCATGGCTCAATTGACCCGTTATTCCCGGTGGAGGCAGGTCAAGATATTGCAAATAGCATCTCAAACGCAAAAATAGCCATTATCGAAGGAATGGGACATGAAACGCCCCCTGCCATTAACCCGCAGGTTGCAAAATTAGTGATTGAAAATTTAAATTCGGTCAGCAACTAACTGAAAAAGGTGCTCTTGATAGCACCTTTTTTCTATAGCCACCCTTGTTTTTTATGCTGCGAGCATATTGGGCAGGTTTGCACGCCTTCTTCCCAAGAAAAAAACGGTAAATGACAGGTGTGGCATTTTGCATCATAGTAGTGAAATACGGTTGGCTCACTATGTTTGGCCGTGTGCCCATGAACGTGAATTGATTTTGGAAAACACACTACTTGGCAACTCATACACCCCGTACAGCGTTTTTCATCTAAAACAAACTGATTATCACCAATTTGTATCGCATTTTCATCGCACACCTTCGCGCATGCCCCACACAAAATGCAGCTTTCGCTATCGAGTTCTATCTGAAACCAACTGTCTTCTGGGTAAAATTGTTTCCGTGCATTGAGCCCTGTTTTTACCTGCCCTTTGTCCAGTGGTTTTTGGTCTAATTTTTGACGAAACAACATCATACGGCGCCCACTATCCACCACAGGGGGCTGCTCAATTCGCAGTTGCCAAACAGGCTCTTGCAGTGTTTTTAATTTAAGATTAAGTGCGGCTAAGGTGGGTAGCCATTTATCGACCAATGGCTCCGCAATTTGAATCCCTCGAATTTGGTATTGTTTATGCCAAACAATAAGCTCTTCCGTCGTTGCAACAGGTTCATCATGGTTGACCACTAAGTAACCCTGTTGATAGGTACGTTCATGTGGCGCAATATTTTCTATCGCATCAACTGGGCAAGAAAAAAGACAGTTGCCACACTGGAAACAAAGTTCATTATCAATTTTGGCATCCATGTGACTAAATGAGATAGCATTTACTGGGCAACTGGCTGCACAATTGTCACAAATACTGTTTTTAAGGCGCTTTCTCACACAGTTGCTATTAATGATGGGTTCAGGAGGAAGCTCTAGATTCATAAAACGTTTCATTACTTAGCCCTCCTTATATGGCAAACAATGACCGTAAAAATGTATGCGTGAAATTCATGGGAAATTTTAGCATTAAATAGACAGTAAGTTTACTGCAACTTACTGTCTATAAAGATGATTTAAACCAAACAATGTACTCAAAAACTGTAAAATGTTTATTACGGGGTTAATACAATAGTTCATGTAGATTCTAGGTTTGCAAATTACCCCATATGATTTAGGTAGCCTTTAACCAATTTTACGGGCTCCCATTTCACTGAAATATCACCATGATTGCTGTTAGCAATACTCTGCGTTTCATCTTGCATACGTAACGACGCTAATGTGTTCACTAAATACTCTAATTTTTGTGAAACACTGTCTGTATTCTCTTCAATATCCCATCGTTGATGAATAATTGTTGGGGCCTGTGTATTCGGGTATTGAAATATTTTAACTGTTCGTCCGTTTTCTGACTCATAAATATAGCGAGTGGCATTACTGATATGGTCAGGTGATTCTCGGGTTACATTATGTTTAAAATTGACCAAATAAACCGTATTCTCCCCGCCTAAACTATAGAGTGAATTCCAGCCTGGGAGATCACCATTTATAACAAATAAATTTTCACCGCTTTCATCGGTCATTAAACCGTTAACCCCATTTGAGATAAACACATCATCACCACCACCAGCGGATAAATTGGTATCACCCTGCGCTGCATATAAAACATTATTGCCTAAACTCCCATTAGGAATGGATATCAACCCCTTTTGGGCTTCTGCTTTAAATACTCGCCCATGTCCACTTGAATCCCAGACTTTTTGTTCTGCCCCTCTCGTATGAATAGCGTGATGGTATGGATTTGATTGTGGTGAAATGCGTATTGAACTTTCAGTCAAAGAAATTTCTTCTGGTAAGTTGTGGGTAAATTTAGATTTAAACTCATTAAAGGGATGATAAGGGATTAACGGGTTCATTCGTTTAGCATAATATTTTTGCTCTGCAAGATAGCGAACTAGATGGCTCATATTTTCATTAACATAATTTGGCATATGGTTTGGGAGTTGTTCATGATGGTGTATCTTCATTGAGCTCATTGTTCTTTCTTTAGGGATTCTTATTCTAACAGTACGCTGATTCGAATTAGATGTATAAATATGATATAAATTATTTTTAATCGTTCTAATTTCATAGTCCTGTTGAAAGTTCATTAAATAAATATTGCTAAAACCTTGACTGTCACAAATCGTGGTTTCTCCAATACCTTTATTTCCATCAATGATATAATAATCATCCCCTTCCATTCCATCTAATATATCATTGCCTAAATCTGAAAGTAACAAGTCGCTTTTAGCCCCTCCATACAAAGTATCATTCCCATCACCACCATATAAGGTGTTTTCACCATTAACGGCGATAATCTTATCATTACCATCTCCACCATTAATAATGTTACCTTGCCCACTCTCATCGAAGATCACATCATCGCCCACTAGAGAATCGACTATCTCTGTAGGAAATTTATAATGAGGTTGCAAGTGAATATAATCAGCGTCTTCAGTGGGGATTTTTTCATTGCCATTTTCTATGATTATGCTTGCACCGTTATAACCTAATTTAAATAATTTGTTTTTTTCATCGATTATTTTTATTTGATCAAAATTTATCGAATTATAATTGATAAATTCAATTTCTAATAGCCTATCTCCAAACTTATTTCCCAAATAAATTACTTTATTATCGACTTTAAGATCATAACCATTTATAGACGTAAATTTTATCGTTATACTACCATTTTTTGCATAAATCCCTTGCACTTCAGAGTAGTCAAAAACCAATTTCCCTGGGCTAAAATCATCTGTTATAACGTGGTAAATATCAGTGCCCTTGCTAACCATGACTTTATTATCCAAGTTGGACAAAACGATTTTTTCATTTTTATCACTGCCATGATAGACTAACCCAGCACTATTTTCTATAAAGCCTACACTTGCCCAACTACCTATTAAATAGCTATCATTATCTATTGCAATAATATTTTCATTAGTGTTGACATTGACCGTTGCTTTAAGTGTTCTGTCAGATAAATCAAATTTACGTTGATAATTAACGGTATAAATTCCCTGACCTAAGACCATTGGCTCACTATCATTTATATCATTAAGTTGACTAGTTAGTACAAAGCCATCACGTGTAATTAATTGATAGTCATGGTGTTTAATTCTACTTTCGACCGTACCAATATAGGCATTTTTAAGCGTTAGATTAAACTGAACATCCTGAGCTGCTTGGGTATTCTCTATTTTAAGAGTCACAACTATGTCATTATTAACAACAAAAACATTTTTTATTTCCTTTAATGAATAGCCTAAATAAACTGCACTTTTACCTTTTTTATTCTCAATTATTGTCGCAGAAAGAAAAATATCGTTTTCATCATCTTTTGAAATAGTTTTATTTACTGATTGACCATAGCGTCTTAAGAAGTATGTATCATCCCCTTCATCTCCTGTCACAATACCGGATTCAAAATATATTCTATCATAGCCAGCACCGCCACTCACAAAGCACTCTCCACCTCTTACATCAAGAATATTATTCTCTTCATTGCCGCACAATGAAAAGATAGAATTATATTGCCCATTCAATGTTACGTTATTTACATTTTTCAAATAGAGTTCATCTTCCTCTCCCCCATTAGTATAAATGCTCCCATTATTTATTTTAAGATCGATTTCAATCTGACTATACTCAGGGATGTCATTAATAATGATGCCATTTATCCCTTTACCACCATCAAAATACACCTTGTTTTTTGGATTATTAGGTTTCTCATTGTTAAAATATATACTAACAATATCGTCTTTATCTCCTCCTGCAAAAAACTTCATTCCACCATGAAAAATAAATGCATTCTTTGCGTTTTTCTTGCCAATTATAATATCTTTTCCTCGTCCAAAGTTTAGACTTATGTTTTTACTTCTTTCTATGGGTTCAAAGCTATAACCGAGATTATGCATTCCCTCAAAAACTATTTCTTTATTCTTTTTGCTAAGCTCCCTAAATATTTCATCAGGAGAGCTAATATACTCAGTCCCAATACTTAGCACCTCCTCATTAGGAGAAAAACTCGGATGAGATGTATTTGAATATTGATTCCTACTACGGAAGAAACGCAAATCTTCATTAGATAAAAACTTAAGCTGTTCAAATATACTAGCCTCCTTATGTGAATCATAATAGTTTTGCATACCTTCATTTATTAAAAATAAGTCAAAAAAATCACTAGCATAATTTTCATTCAATATGAGTATATCGTCAGTTTCATTTTTACCTATTTCTTTGTACGAAAATGGCGCTTCTTTATCAATCAAACTAAATCGCCAGTTAAAATTTAGATAGTTAATTTCTGTAGATGATGTTGATTTAACCCATCTGTGATTTCCTCCGTCATAGAAAAAATTATCTCGAATATAATTTACCTGTTCTATCGTATAGCATGGGCCGACTTCATCAACATCAATGTTACTGAGTATTGAACCTGAACTATCTCCGACAAAAACTTGAGACTGGATGACATTTTTGCTCGCCCAATATTTAATATAGTATTTATCATTAACATCGAGAATGGGTACTGAAATAAGCTGTAAATGCTCCTCAAACTCTTGATGTAATAGTGCACTTTTAAAAAGAACCAGATCACGTTGCCAATCTACATTCTTATAAAATTCAATATGCTGTTTCTGACTAAATCGGTTAAGAATATCATCTGAAGGTTTGAAGCCTAGAGCAGCTCGGATCCCTTCTTTTGCTTTTTCATCCCATTGAAGTGACTCTCCCAGCTCTTCTTCTATTTTTTCAACAGCGCGTATCCCCGTATAAATCATTCCCCCTATAAGTAGAGCGCCTGCAACAATTAAGCCAACAACAGGCAATGTAGATGAACCTATCAATATTCCAAGCACTGTAATACCACCAACAACGATATTAGCTATTGATAGCGACCCATTTACAATAAGATCTTGTCGATCCTTTGAGTTAGTAATGTTATCGAGCTGCCGAAATGCTTCACAGGCTTGGTAAACATCCAATCCCATACCTATTAAGTTAAATATTAATGTAATGCGTGCTGTAATTTTACCTGATGCATTAAATGACCCTGCCTGCTTATAAGCTAACTTAAGTAAAATTGGCTGTAACACCATATCACCATAATTAAAGAAAGCATTTGCACAAGCTAAATCAAGGTTCCTTTGTAACTCGGCCCTTTCTCGCTCTGTCAGATTTGGGTTGTCTAACTCATCGATTAGTTGATATACATTATTAATGGTGAGAAATATTCCTGTTCCCCCAATACCTTGACCGACGGAGTTAGCAACTCTATTGTAAATAGGTAACTTCATTCCTGTTTTTTGTAGTTTATGAATTGTCTCCTTAGAAATAGCAGATTCATTTATTTTCACATTATTAATAATCGAAAGTTGCTCTCTCAACAGCGCTTGATTTTGTATCGTCGTCCCATTAGAAATATAATTTTCATAATCTGATTCGCTTAAGCTATTTGCTAATATTGATGTTAATTCAATACATTCTGTCTCATTCTTTACCATTGCGAGCTTAACACTGAGCTTTTGCTCATCGAAATTGATATAATCTTGCCAATTTTTTTGTTGGGTATGCTTTGCATTTAAGGGGGCACCATTTATATTTGCCCCTATATCTCTAAGCTTTTTTAGTGTTGTGCGTTGCTCACCAAATATAATTTCAAAATCATCGATAACCGAAATTTCAACAGGCTTAAATAGGGAGTCTAGTTCTGTAGCTATTGTATCTCGTGCGCTTTTAAATTGAGCATTTTTAGTGTTTATAATTTGCACTTCACCATAGAGATTATCACCCACTTTACGATCAACCCCAGTTACTTCTTCTCTAGTAATAGATTTTCCATTATCCAACTCTACGTCTTGGTTAATAAATCGTGTAAATATGTCTAACAACTTTTCCTTCGCGATGGCTAAATCAGTATGACTAACTGTAATTTCAACACCTGCCGTATCAGATAGTGAAATATAAAATTGCCCATCACGGGTATAACTTACTATTGTATAAACTTCATTATCAGCTTGAAAATAAATGAATTGACCGTTTTTTATATTATTTATCATTACAGTATGCGTTTGACTATCAGTGTTTTCTGTCATCGACTCTAAAAAAACACTTTGTTTTTCGTATAACGCCCGATATTGGTCAAGTATAAACTTCTCGTCTAACGCCACTTCATTTATAGCATCTTTTCGCATTAAATTTTTTAATGACTCCAAGTGTTTTTTTATACTATTCCCCTCTTCGTCCAATGAATCATAATCACTTAGAATATATAAAAAATTAATACTATCATCATAAAAAATAGGCGGTTCTACTTTTTTCACTGTCGCTTTTGATTCGTTTTCCTTTATTATTTCCAATAATTTTATGAAGTTAATATTTTGTTTATTTTTCAAATCAGAAATGTATTTAAATTCCCCACCTAGTGATTTCCCACCACCATATGGCATTTTTATTTCAACATAACTCATTAAGAAGTTTTCTATATCTCTGTTATAATCCTCCAAATTCACTGGATCGTTAATTAGCTTAAGAACATCGGAGTGATTGAATCCTCCCTCTGCAGGAAATAATTCAGACAACCTGTTAATGGAAGGTTTACTTAAATAATTGATCCTTTCTGGTTGTAAGCTTAAAAATTTTAAAATTTCTTTTAGCTCTTTTGCTTGTTGCTTAACACTAACATTTGGCTCATCTTCAAAATTAGCATTCCACCTTTCAAAGCCCTCCTGTCCAGTTGACTCCCTAAAATATTGATTTATTTTTTTACTCACTATTGGGTCATAAATTGCAATATTAATTTTCCCATAATCAATGCTGCCATCTTCTAACGTAAAATAACCCTTTAAATAAGTATAGCGAGCTAAACTAACATCTTCTTTTTTAACATTATTTAATGCTATGTTTTCCAATAGAAACATAACCTTGCGTACATCATCAAAATACACTTCTAAATTAACATTTGAACTTATTCCCTTTTCTTTTAATCTTATTCCCAGCTGCTTTGTAAACTCAAACTTATCCTTTAAATCTAAAAATGCTTTTTTATCTGTTAAATAAATGGATATATTTTCAGGTTTTTTAAGTAGATACCTCTGCTTAGCAACATCAATTGAGTTAGCTAGATTCTGCATGAAGGAAGCTTCAGAACGAATGTTATCAATGATAACCCATTGCTGAGGTGATAATGTATCAAGACTTTCTATATCTCCATACTCAATAAAAAACTGCATTGTATTGGGGTTTATCTGAAACACGACGGTATTATTAGGGTTTGCAGATGCTAACTTTTCAGCATATATTTTCCCCGTTAACCCATTGCCTGACCGAAAAATAATAGTTAAACCTCCAGCTTGTTGGGTATTTGTATTATTTTTTTTACTCACATTTATCATTGGCCATAAAGGAGCCTCTACAATCCCCAAATGAGTGAGCTCTGCCACAAGCTCCTTTTTAAAGTTAGTCAGGTCACCAACAAGTTTTGAATTGAAAACGCCATATGCTCTCTCATTGTATGCAACTGTTTTTACTAGCTCAATATCAATATCATTCACATTCTCTCTAAATATATCTAACGCAGTTGACTTACTATCTTTTATAAGCTGCCATATCTCTAATTCGCCATTTCTCAGCTCATCGACAAAATATAAAGCTGCAATTTTATCATTAATAAAAACTTGTTGGTCATCAGGATTTATTCGTATTTCTAATCGATGTAGCTTTGTGGAAACCACTTCACTAGAAAAACCTGATGTACTAACTTTCTTCTTACCTATTTTCGTTATGGAAATTTCTCGATTATAACCAACAATAGGCACGTATATTCCGTGCTTAGCTAATTCAACTCCCATACGAAACGCAAAATTTTCACTCGGACCCCCGCGCCCTAATTCACACCCTGCCAATACAATTTTATCCGGCTGATGATTTTTTAATATATTTTTTTTTAAATACTTAACAGCATCAACAAACGCTTTTGAATCATAACCTTCAAAAAGTGTTTCTTGGTTTTTTCCTAGATACTTACCATGGCCTACCGTAATCCAGCGTATTTTCCCTTCGGGTTTGATATTAATATCACCATGAAGAACCTTCCATTGATGGCTACTTAAATCAAATTGCATTACGATGGTTTTATTATTGTATTTTTTAATTAATTTAGCGATTGAAGTCGCGACTGCTTTATCTTCACCGACTTGAATAATAATGTTATTTTCATATTGAGATTTATTTTCATTTTCAACCTCATCACCATTTATTTCCTTTAATAAATTAAATAAATCCATTGGATTAGTCCAAAAATCAATATTTATTGTTATTTTTGATTGTTCGCCTACTAAGGAATTATCACTTAAGATATGCTCTAGAGTACGTAAATCATTGCTATTGAATTCATTCAAATAAATATTATTTCCCATCATTTAAATCCTTTTTTTGTTTTATTAAGCAAATTTAACTTTAACAAAAAATAATTTACTCCTGTTTTTATTTTGAAACTTTAGGAATAAGTTTTACTACTTATTAAATATTTATTTAAATAACTAATTTGCTTTTACCACCTAACAGGAAATTTAAATAAAAAACCATCAAATTGATAAATTTTAGAAATATTTAAAGCTATACTATTCAGATTAAAGCTAACTGCCACAGTAGTACGATGGGCATCTAGTCCATGCTTCTTTCATTTCAACAAAGGCTTATATATGAATAATTTTGAGTTCTATAACCCGACACGCATTGTTTTTGGTGATGGAAAAATTAGTGAACTTGATCAATTAATCCCTAAAAATGCGAAAGTACTTATCTTATTTGGCGGTGAAAGCGCACGTAAAACCGGCACACTAGATGAAGTCGAACAGGCTTTAGGTTCACGACAATTCTCACTTTTTGGTGGGATAGAAGCCAATCCCCGTTATGAAACACTGATCAAAGCTGTTGATAAAATAGAAAAAGAAGGCTTTGATTTTTTACTGGCTGTTGGCGGTGGCTCCGTTATTGATGGCGTCAAATTTGTTGCCGCTGCGGTTAACTACTCTGGTGACAAATGGGAGGTCGTGACTAAGCGTGGGGCAACAATTCAAACTGCATTACCTTTTGGGACTGTGCTAACGCTACCAGCTACGGGTTCAGAAATGAACAAAGGCTCAGTGATTACACGCGAAGAGCTGCACTCTAAACTTGCTTTTATGAGTGACAAAGTTTTCCCTCAATTTTCAATTCTTGACCCAGTTAAAACTTATACTCTCCCACCTCGTCAGATCAGCAATGGCGTCGTTGATGCTTTCGTTCATGTTATTGAACAATACTTAACTTACCCAGTTAATGCCTACGTGCAAGATGCATTTGCAGAAGGTCTATTAAAAATCCTTATCGAAATTGGTCCCAAAGCACTCGAAACGCCCAAAGATTATGACATTCGAGCAAGTTTAATGTGGACAGCAACGTTAGCGCTAAATGGCTTAATCGGCGTAGGCGTTCCACAAGATTGGTCTACCCACATGTTAGGCCATGAAATTACTGTGCTTTATGGTTTAGATCACGCACAAACATTAGCAATTGTACTGCCAGCAATGTTGCTTGAGAAACTACCACAAAAACAAGCAAAATTGGCGCAATATGCTGAACGAGTATGGGGAATAACAACGGGAAGTGATCAGGAAAAGTCAATAAAAGCCATTGAACTAACTCGTGAATTTTTCGAAAGCATGAATGTAGGTACGCATTTCAGTGATTACCAACTTTCATCTGATGTTATTGAACCACTAATAAAAAGCTTAGAAGCCCACAATATGGTTACACTTGGTGAGCACCAAGATATAACCCTTGAAGTCAGCCGCCGTGTCTATACAGCTGCTCTATAAGTTCAATGCGGTTTACTTAAAAAGAAAGGTGTAGTGATGCATCTTTCTTTTTAAAAAACAATAATAAACAGCTTAAGCGCCCTACAAAATTTTTGGTGATTTATTCTCAGCATATAACGTTTAATACTGTTGAGCTGCTTTCATATTGCCATATATTCAATCGATAATGGCGGATTGATCTGCGCAAAATATTGTTTTCAATTTAGCGCATTATTACCCATTTCTCACCACGCTAATTTTATGTATTTTATTACAATATCTTTTAGTCGAAACAAAAAATTAACAATAATAAAATCCTAGGTTGTGAGTTATGTCAGTGAAATTTAGTATATCTAACAGCGCGTTACTTGCATCGTCATTACTCTTAACCATTGGACGAGGCGCAACGCTCCCCTTCATGGCCATTTATCTCACTCGAGAATACCAAATGGCAATTGATATTGTTGGTATTGCAATGTCATTAGCGATGGTTGTTGGGGTGTTATTTAGCATGCTTTTTGGCATGCTTGCTGATAGAGTCGATAAAAAAAGATGTATGCTACTTGCTGTCACAGCTTTTATTGGTGGTTTTATTGCAATTCCTCTTTCCACTAATGCCATCTTAGTGATTATATTTTTCTCTTTGATCAATTGCTCCTATTCTGTTTTCTCTACAGTACTGAAAGCTTACTTTGCAGATACTCTGACCCTCTCGTTAAAAGCTAAAATATTTTCCTTAAATTACACTTTTATCAACATAGGGTGGACGATTGGGCCGCCTATTGGTACTTGGCTGTTAATGTATAGCATCAATCTGCCCTTTTATTTAGCTGCAATCTCTGCTGCTTTTCCTATATTTTTTATTCAACGATTTGTGCAAAGCATAAAACCCGCACAATCACTGGATGGCAATAAGCGCCCATGGAACCCAGCGCTAATGCTACGCGACCCTGTCCTTGCTTGGTTTATCTTATCAACTTTCTTAGGATCATTGGTTTTTGGTACCTTTACAACCTGGATCTCTCAATATGTAATTACTGTAGCAAACAGTGATTTTGCACAAGTCGTCATCGGGGTGATACTCCCTGTAAATGCAATTGTGGTTGTAACACTGCAATACGCTGTTGGCAAACGGATCACTCCAGACAATTTGAAAAAACTAATGACGTTAGGAAGCTTATTTTTCTTACTCGGTTTAGCCACCTTTATGTTTGCGGCTGAAAACCTTTATATATGGGCGTTTGGTGCTTTTCTTTTTACGCTTGGAGAGCTTATTTACGCTCCAGGCGAATATATGTTGATTGATAGCATTGCACCAGAAGGCATGAAAGCCAGCTATTTTTCAGCTCAATCTTTAGGTTTATTGGGAGGTGCTTTTAACCCAATGATGACCGGTGTGATCTTAACTGAATTACCTGCTTATTTTATATTTATTATTTTGATGATAATTACGTTCTTCGCTTGGTTATCTATGCTTAATGGGATGAGATTACGGCAAAATCAGTTGCTTGAACGAGGGTAATTCCCTAGCAACATCCTGTTTATCACCAACAAGGATGTTGCTATTTCATTGCTACTTTTGTTTTTTTATCAACAACAGCGCAATGCTAAATAATAGGCTAATCAATATTGCGGAGACTAAAAACCGTCCACTGGCGGTCAGCCAAGAAAAGAGCGGGATCGCCAATAACAACACTAGATTATTAAAGCTTTCGGAAATTGATAGCACCAACCCCTTATTGTTAACACTTAATCTGGCAAGTACTGAAGTACTGATAGGTGAAATTAGGCCTAATAACACGCCAAATCCAAATAAACTAAAGCAATCACCTATTAACGCTAACCAACCACTAATAAACAAAATGATAGTAATAAACAAGAAAACGAGTATAGCTAACACCAGTGATAGCTCTGAAACTTTATATGATACAACTCTCGCGACAGCACTATTACCTAATATTAGTCCTATACCAAAAAGCCCCATTAAGCTGCCGATAGTTGCGCTATTAAGTTGATACCTACTTCGTAAAATTTCCCCTGCTAATAAAAATACGCAGACGGTAATACCATTCCAAATTCCCTTAGCAATAATAAACTGGCTCATCGCTTTTTGTTTATAAATCTTTAATGAACCTTGTTTTATCGTTGATGATTTAGAGGATGGTAAAACCTTCATTGATATAAACAGTACTAAAAGGCCACCTACCGCCATCAAGATAAATGGCATTTTCCAAGAAAAATACTGTGCCAGTCCACCCGCGATAATAGGCCCCGTGATGATACCCAGTGTCATTCCCAGCATGACATAGCCCATTGCGACCGCCTGTTTATTTTCATCTATTACATCTGAAATAAGCGCAAACGTAATAGGAACTAAAGCAGCAGAAGCAACGCCACCAAACACTCGTAAAATAAGTGCCATCAATAAGTTAGGTGCAAATGTTATTGCTATGCTATCGATTGAAATCAATAGCATAGCTGCGAGTAACATTTTCCGCTTGTCCATTTTATCCGAAAAAAATCCGATAATAGGTGCTGCCACTGCATACGATAGTGCATAAGCCGATATTAACCATGATATTTGTGATGTTTGTACATTAAACACATTCGCTAGCGGAAACATAATTGCAGAGAGCATAAATTCAGTAGCACCAACAAGATATACCGCCATTGCGAGTACAAAGAGTAAAAAACGATATAAAGTCATAACACTCCCTTTAAGGTTTTTAGTTAAGTATTAAGTAAGGCTACAGAGTCGAGCCATCGAAGTATTATTTAATTGTTACCAAATGAACGAAAAACGATTTAATAAGCTGGTTGTGCAACAAAAGGTATTTGGATATGAGGGATTAGGTGGATGCTCAGATGAATTGCAAAAATAGAAAACTTCAGGAGGTTTACCAATTAAACACTAAAATGAATATTGTTGCAATTGGGTATTAAAACTTAAATATTAATTAACTATTTTTTATCTTCTCCATCATGTCGTAGCCTTTTACTGGTGATCAATTAGCTTAAACATAACAAGCTAAGTATTAATAATGATTAAAAATAGGTTACCCGCTTTACTAATTCACAAATAGCCATCTTTAAATCAATAAAGTGAGCTATTTCCTGCCTTATAATGCGAAAACAATAACAAGATAGACGCTTTCACGGTTAATTATTAAACAATCGACATCCGTCAGTGAAATTAATAATTGTATTTAAGTGTTTTTAAGTTAAATCAAGGTGTGCAGACATGAGTATTATAACTCGATTAAAAATAGTTTCTTTCTTACAATTCTTCATCTGGGGCTCATGGCTTGTCACATTTGCTTCATATCTTTTTAATACGCTCCACTTTAAAGGCGGGGAAATAGGCTTAATATTCAGTACATTAGGCATATCCTCATTATGTTCCCCCATTATAATTGGGTTTATTGCAGATAAAATTAATAACAGAAAGTTAGTTTATGTTTCCACTCATTTTCTTTCTGCAATTTTTTTAATCGTCATGGCTCATAGTGATTCCATCACTCTTTTATTTATTGCTACATTAATTCACTTAATGTTTTACATGCCCACCATTTCAATCTGCAATAGCATTGTATTTGAAATGTTAGGTGCACAAAAATTAGATTCCGAGATTCATTTTCCTAAAATTAGAGTTTATGGAACAGTAGGTTTTATTGTCGCAATGTGGACAATTAGTTTATTAAAACTAGAAATGAGTTATTACCAGTTATACGTAGGGGCTGCCGCCTCTGTTGCTCTGGGCCTATTTTCTATATTCTTTATTACTACAAATAGTATAAAGGTTACAAAACCTGAAAAGTCTAATTTTAGCTGTCAAAATATCATTCTCCTTTTTAGAAAAGGAAGAGTGGCAGTATTTTTGTTCTTTGCTATGTTATTAGGCTCTGTATTACAAATAACCAACACATTTGGCGTTCCGTTCTTACAAGATATGGCATTAGCCCCTGAAGCCAAAGGCTCTATTTTCTCTGAGTACCCCACTATCTTCTTATCTATCTCACAATTTTCTGAAATTATCTTTATCTTATTACTGCCTATTTTATTAAAAAAATTCAAAATCGAAACTATATTACTTCTTAGTATGATTGCATGGATTTTGCGGTTAGGTTTATTTGCGTATGGTGATTTTACTGCCATAGGTACAATTGCCCTATTCCTATCCATGATTGTCTATGGTTGTGCATTTGATTTCTTTAACATCGCGGGTGCATTGTTTTTGGAAAAAGAAATTGCCCCCGAGTTTCGCTCTACGGCTCAAGGCGTTTTCACTACACTTGTTAATGGGTTTGGGACATTCTTAGGTGCGGTATTATGTGGTTGGGTGATTGAGCTTAATACCATTAATGGCGTTGTCGACTGGAAAACTTTCTGGATAGTCTTTACTGGATATACGGCTGGTTTTACACTTTTATATCTGATTTATATGTTAATCGCTAAAAACCGTAAGGCACAAGCCGCCAACTAGTTAATCATCTTTAATCCCCCTATTTTACATAAAGTTAAATCATAGGGGGAATGCCTGATTACACACTTGTGACCTTTAATGCCTCTCCCAAAATTTTAATTGCATTACGCCTTCTTGCAATTAAAGGTAACGCATAGTTCACCCTCAAATGGTTGGAAAAACAGTCGCCTGTAGAAAAATGTTCCCCTGTTAATACCGTAACTTTATTGCGATGCAAAATATCTCGTAATTTACGGTTATCCACGGGTAAATGCTCGACCCAAAGAGAGAAACCACCTTGAGGCCTAGATATTCGAGTATTTGTAGGAAAATGCGTTTCCACTAATTCCTTATACTGGCACTGAAGTTCACTATAATGTTGGCGCATTCGGCGCAAATGCAAAAAATAATGCCCTTCCTTTAGAAAATTAGCCATTACTTGCTGCATGAAGATTTCACCTGAGCAATGGGATAAATATTTTAAGTGTAAAACTTTTTCTTTATATTTACCTGGAATTATCCACCCAGTACGTGTGCCTGGTGCGACCGTTTTGGAAAATGAACTGCATAAAATTACGTGCCCGTTTCTGTCTAAGGACTGGATTGTGGATGGCCGAGGATACTGATATGCCAAGCCCGCCAAACAATCATTTTCAATGACTGTTCCTTGATACTTTTCAACAATTTCGAGTAAACGTTGCTTATGATTATCGGGCATAATGCAACCCATCGGGTTATTACAGGTTGGTGTTACCACCACGGCTTTAACGTTCCAACACTCGAAAGCCTCTTCAAGCCTTTCAAGATTTATACCCGTTTCAGGATCAATAGGAATCTCAATTATTTTTCTTCCTAAGCCATACAACGTCTGTAATAGCCCTGGAAAAGTGGGCGATTCTACCGCAACAACATCATTTCCATGTGTACAAGCTTGTAAGGCTATAGATAAAGACTGATGACCACTCGTTGTCGTGACAATATCATCGGGTGTAAAAAGATGGCGATCATCCGAGATTAAATGAATTTGCTCTCGAAGAGCTGCAAGCCCTTGTAAACTATCATATTCAAGTGTCAATGATTGTTTTCTGCGCGTTACCATTGTCATTTCTTGCCATAAAGGCTCTAAACTTTTATCTTCAATATTTGGTACAGCACAAGACAAAGATGTCACGCCTTCTCGCTCTGCAACACGCAAAAAATCCATAGTTGGATTCCATTGTGCGATTTGAACGGGTTTTTGAATATAATTCGCGACTTTCGGTAATAAAGCTTCCGTTTTTTCGGGGATGACAAAGTACCCTGATTTAGGTACCGCATAAATGAGCTGTAACCTTTCAAGTTCACGATAAGCAAGTTGCGCCGTGGTAATACTGACATCATGAGCCCTTCCAATCTCCCTCACTGATGGTAGCTTCTCACCATTAAGAAACTCTCCCTGCTTAATTTTTTCTTGCAACATTTGCGCAATTTGTTTGTACAGTAACACAGTAAAACCCTTTTCATTTTCCCCGTAAGGATAATGTAATACAAAAGTTAGTGCTTTTGATCTGTATTTTGCAAAAAAACATATCTGTCACTTTTTTATATATTTCTCCCATGCAATTCTTAATAAAAATGAGAATGACATTAGGATGACTTATGGAATATGAAAAAAACGTAAGGGGTAAACTATACCCAAAATTTATCTTTTTACAGCCAATCTTGTGGTTATTTAAAAAGCTCAATATGTTTATCAAAAAAAAACGGTATGAAAAATATAAAGGACAAAAAATCTAACCCAACCATTACTCATATAAAAAAACTTATCATTTCATTGATTTTTAAAGGGTATGTAATGGGATTTGCACATATTAATAAATAAAATTTTTGTTGAACTTTTATCAGTTTTTATATTTTTGATGAACAACCATATGAGATAAATAAGTAAAACTTAAAACCAAAAATCAGGAGGAAATATTAATTAATGATTTATTAAGTTATTCCTTAATAAATTCACATAATAGTTTTATATCTTAACCCAATTATTCGTTAGGTTTGGCTAAGCAGCCTTGTGCCTCTTTTAATAATAAGGCCTGCTTACGGTCTATACCCCAGCGATAACCAGACAGCTCACCATTATTTCTCACCACTCGGTGGCAAGGGATAGCCACCGCTAGCATATTTGCACCACATGCACTTGCTACCGCTCTAACCGCTTTAGGGTTACCTATTTTTTCTGCTATTTCACGATAACTCACCGTTTTTCCGACAGGAATATCACGCAAGGCTTGCCACACACGCTGTTGAAATGCAGTTCCTTGAATATCAAGCGGTAAATTAAAGCCAATCTCAGGTGCCTCAATAAAACCAACGACATCAGCAATGAGTTGCTCAAAATGACCATCACCACCAATCAACTCAGCATTTGGAAACTTGTCTTGCAAATCATTGAGTAATTTTTCTGGATCGTCCCCAAGTAAAATTGCACATACACCTATAGGACTTTGTGCAACTAATACCGTCCCTAATGAGCACAAAGCAAGTGCGAAATAAATTTTGCTCCCATTTCCTCCTGACTTCCAAGCTCTAGGCGTCATTCCTAATCGCTGTGTTGATGTTTCATAAAAACGGCTATTTGATTGATACCCCGCATCATAAATTGCATCTGTAATACGTTCTTGCTCTTGCAGTTGTACCTGCAATTTTTTATGCCGAAAAGCATCAGCATACGCTTTTGGTGTTAAACCCGTTTGCGATTTAAATAAGCGATGAAAATGGTAACGGCTGATCCCAACATGATCTGCCAATTCAACCAGCGTTAATGCTTGGTTATTTTGCTCAATATAACGGCAAGCTTTTTCTATTTTTTGTTTATAAAATTGTGTTAACTGGGCCGCCTCTGTGCGATGTCGTTTCCCTTGACGATAACCTTGTGCAATCGCTTGGGCTTCATTATCAAAAAATTCAATATTTTCACGTTTAGGTAAACGACCAGCGGTTGATGGGTGGTTATAAATGCGTGAGGTTTTTACACCATAAACAAAATGACCATCCGCCATTTTATTTCTTTCGACAACAGCTTGCCAACGCTGCTCTGCTGTTTTCCATACGTTTTTCGTCGTCATGATATAGCCCTTTTTAAATTTAATAACACCATTATCGCGAATACGTTACGTAAAGAATCTCCGCAGATTGCTTTTTAATTATGACATCAACTGATTATTGTCGGCATCACTTTTAATGCCCGGATGGGTGACTGGATAATAACCCCTAATTGAATAGCAAAGAAAAAAACGGCGGCCCATAAACAATATTCTACACCACATAATGCAGCAATAATTGCGGCTATGGCTGAGCCTAATGGCCTAGCGCCAAACGAAGTTGTTAACATTAGCGCGGAAACACGGCCAATCAGTACGTTAGGAGTCACCGACTGGCGTAATGAAACTGTAGAAATAGTCCAAATAATTGGCCCTGCACCAAATAAAAAATAGGCTACACAAACTAAATAAAATGATGCGTTCCAGAGACTAAGTAGTAACGTTATCGCACCCAATAAACCGCAAACCGGCCCAAATATCACTAAAATCCCATAGCTAAACTGCAAAGATAAGTAACGCAGACCAAGTGCGCCAACAATCATTCCTATTCCATAAACTGAAATCGAAATACCGATTTGCTGAGCTGAAAGCTGTAATACCGTCACTGCATATGCCGTAAAAACACCCTGAATAATAAACCATGCTGTATTAAAAAATAACGCGGTCAATAGTATAGGTTTCAAATATGGGTTGTGGAAAATATAGTCAGCCCCTTCTTTCAATTGCTTTAATATAGATGTGGAAACTGGCGTTCCCTTTTGCTCTTTAGGCAATTGAAAAATTAAAACTAAAGCAATCATCGATAAAATAATGGCGAAGCTATAAGCAAATGACGCTCCAATATAGCCAACCAATACACCACCTAACGCAGGTCCTGCCGTATAAGATAAACTTCGAGCAAGTTCAACCCAGCGATTTGCATTAACTAATTGGTCGCGGGAGATCACTGCGGGAATATAGGTTGAAGTCGCAACGCTGTAGATTACAGTGCCAACAGCGCCAATAAATCCAAATAAAATTAATAATCCGAATGAAAGTAACTCTGTAAATAACAGTGAAAAAATTATACCTAAAACAGCGATACGTATCGCTTCAGAGTATATCATTAGGTTACGAGCACTATATCTATCCGCAACAATCCCAATAAATGGCGACACGATAAGAAAAGGCAATGTCTGCAACATTTGCAGCCAAGCAGTATCACTGGCAGATGCATTGAGGATCAGTACAGCAACGAGAGGTGTTACAGCTAAGGCAATTTGCTCTGACATTTGAGCAAATAAATTTGAATAAGCAACTTTGCTAAAAATTTTACCTGAATTCATGTTTGGCCTTTCTTACCTGTTGAAGATTTCCTTCTACATTAAAGAAAGGCCTTATATTTTGACTTTCCGTTTATTGCTTTTCAATTAGCCACAAACAATTTCAGTCTCTACTTTCGTATCAGATTTTTTGCGGAAAATAACCATAATGACCGCAATACCTAAAACAGCAACAAGCGTACCCATAAAGCTAATCATTGAATAGCTATAACCATAAGATAACACCGCACCACCAATAGCCGCACCGATAGCATTACCTAAATTAAAAGCACCAATATTGACAGAAGAAGCCAGTGCCTGCGCGCCTGTTGCCGCATTCATCACTAAAATTTGTATTGGCGGAACAATACCAAAGCTAAAAATACTCCAGAATAATAAACCAAACCCTGCACCTACTGCATTAGTCGCTATAAATGGGAATATTGCCATACTTAATGCTAGCATTGAGAAAAAGATGATTAACGTGCCAAATAATGATTTATCCGCAAATAAGCCACCAAGATAATTACCAATAGTAAAACCAACGCCAATAATCACTAACATGACGGTAATCATTTGGTCAGATGCATTGATGAAATTCATCAGCATCGGCGTAATATAGGTATATAGGGTAAACATGGCACTTGCCCCTAATACTGTTGATAACATGCCTAACATGACCTGTGGGCGACGTAAAATACGCAATTCATTTTTAACATTAACATCTCGCCCTTGCAGGTTATTAGGCAACGCCCAAATTAAACTCACAATGGTTAATAACCCAAGTGCCGCAATTAAATAAAATGCTTCACGCCATCCTACGACTTGAGTTAATTTGGTCATGAGTGGAACACCACCAATATTGGCAATAGTTAATCCCATAAACATGGCTGCAATTGCGCTTGCTTGCTTACTAGGTGGCACAACACTGGCCGCCACAATGGCACCTAAACCGAAAAATGCACCATGGTTTAAACTGGTAATAAAACGTGAAATTGATAAAGTCACTAAATCTGGCGACATTGCGGAAAGTAAATTTCCTACCGTAAAAATAGACATTAAGAATACCAATGCTACCTTCGGTTTTCTCTTTACCAGTAATAATGTCATGATCGGCGCTCCAATCATCACACCAAGTGCATAAATAACAACGATTGTTCCCACTGATGGAATATCAACCTGAATATTATCAGCAATATAGGGTAACATGCCCATTGGGGAAAATTCAGTTGCTCCAATGGCGAAAGCCCCGATCGCTAATGCCAGCAGTGCAGTGTTAATTCTCATTTTTTCAGCCTTATTGAAATAAATTATTAACATTTCTTAATGGCCTGAATTTTTCCACATTGAACGCCAATGAAAAAGACGTTAAGGTGAAAATAACTTTTGCTGGAAATGCAATAATGAAAATAACTTTTGAAGAACTTCAAGCTTTTATCAGTGTCGTTGACTGCGGTTCTATAACTTCAGCCGCAGAGCAATTAAACATGACCATTTCAACGGTAAGCCGTGCACTGCTTCGGCTTGAAGAAAAAATGGACACGACATTGCTTTATCGAACAACACGTTCAATCAAGCTTAGTGATGAAGGTGCTGCATTTTTGCAAAAAGCGCGAGAGATTGTTGATCTTGCTCACGAAGCAGAAGAAATGCTATCTGCCCGCCAAGCCATTCCTTCTGGCAAGTTGCGTATTGATGCATCAACCCCATTTTTGACACACGTTATTGCCCCACTGATCCCATTATTTCATGAACGTTATCCGCAAGTTGAACTTGAAATTCATAATTATGAGGGAGTGACAAGTTTATTAGAAAATAGAATTGATGTGGCTTTTCGCATTGGCGTACTCAAAGACTCATCACTCAATGCCACCTTATTAGGTTTTAGTCAAAAACGATTAGTGGCTAGCCCTGCTTACTTAGCGAAATATGGAACTCCACAAAATATTAACGAATTAAAAAAACATTGTTTACTGGGTTTTACTCAACCAGATTCCCTAAATATTTGGCCCGTAAAAAATACGAGTGACGATTTACTTAAAATCAAACCCAATATTACGGGAGCAAGTGGCGAAGTCTTATTTCACCTCGCTGTGCAAGGCGCTGGGATTTTATGCTCAGCCGATTTTGTCACCATGGATGCATTTGCAAGTGGTCAATTAGTGCAAGTTTTAGAAAAAGAAACTATCGTTATTCGTCAGCCCATTAATGCTGTTTATTACCGAAACCAAACGGTATCACCTCGCTTACGGTGTTTTATCGATTTTATAAAAAAATATTCAACCAAAATAGAGCCACTCTAGCTTTTTCCTGCCTTTAATTTCACTCCTTTCTTAAATTCTGTCAGTGTTATTCCAGTATGCCGTTTAAAATAACGGCATAAATACGAGGTATCCTCGAAATTCACTTCATTAGCTATTTCTTTTATTGATAATTCACCGACCTCTAGTAATGCTTTTATTTCTAAAACAACTTGCCTATCAATTAATGCTTTTGGTGGATCATTAAAAAAACCTTGGCTAATTTTTGATAAGTAAAATGACGATATTGATAATTTTTCAGCGTAAAATTTAACCTCTTTATGCTGTTTACAATGCCGTGTGATCAAGTCCCAAAAACGCCAACAAAGTTGCTCTTGCCGGTTGCGTTTTTCAGGTTTAGCTAAAATATTCTTAGCATCATTACTGATTTCCAGAAACAAATTTTGCAAATGGTTTTTCAATTGTAACTGCCAATGTTCCCCACGTTCAATCGCTATTGAGAACATGATTTTTTTCCAATAATCAAATAGCTCATGTTTTTCTGTAGGGATTTCAATAACGGGATGGTCATTAAAAAATGCAAATAATTGTTGAGGTAATGAATAAGCAATAGAGGTAGCGAGTTTTTTATCAATTAACAAATATTCAAGGTTAAAACACCGTGATTTTGCTTGCAGCATGGCAAAAGTATCATCATATAAAACAATCAGGTCATTTTTTCGTACCCGATGTTGCCTAAAATTAATATTGAAAATCGCGCAGCCTTGCAAACATATACACACCGCTACGTATGATGAAGACAATTGTTTTTTCTGTATTTTATCCATATTAGTCACTCCAATACGGATCGCTTCTGGAATATCAACCAAATGTGTTTGTATGCTTAACATCACGTTTTTCCTTCTTGATAAACACATCCTAATCTACCACAGTTGTCATAAGTACCTAAAATGGACAATTTCACCTCTTAAATATTACCCATTAATACCTAAAATACACGCATTAGTGACTTCCATCATTGAGAGGAAAACAGATGGTACTTTATACAGAACGACTAATTTTACGCCCGTGGCAAGAAACAGATGCTGAGGATTTATATTTTTATGCAAAAGACGAAAGAATAGGCCCAATTGCTGGCTGGCCTGCTCACCAAAGCGTTGAAGAAAGTCGCATGATTATTAAGGAGATTTTCATGCGCGACGAGATTTATGCCGTGACATTAAAAGAAGACAATCGCGCAATTGGCCTAATCGGACTCTCTTTATGCCACGAAAGTAATTTCCCGATTGGTGATAATGATGCTGAAGTCAGCTATTGGATAGGCGTACCATTTTGGGGCAAAGGATTAATTCCTGAATCTATTAAAGAAATTATTCGTCATGGATTTGTAGATCTAAAACTAGATAATTTATGGTGTGGCTATTTTCAAGGTAATGAACAATCAAAAATTGCACAAGAAAAGTGTAGTTTTAAATATTACAAAACTTTGGAACCACAATTCATTGAGTTGATAGGTGAGACAAAAACTGAAGAAATAAGCCGACTCACAAAGCAAGAATGGATTTCATTGCAGTAATTCTGAAGAAAATTAAGGCCATCTCATTGATGGCCTTAATCATTTTTTTGTCACAATGCATTTCTAATACGAACAAACATATTCTACCACTTACCAATTAATGCTATGATTTTTCGATAATTATAAAGTCAAAAAATCAAAATTTTATATAGGATTAACAGGTAAACACATGCACGACTATGGTATTTGGACAATAATCACCCCTATTGTGACGATTATATTGGCAATACTTACCCGCCAAGTAATGCTTTCTCTCATGTTAGGAATACTTGTGGGTTTTACGGTTATTAACGATCACAATGTTCTATTAGGTGTGAAAGGCACCGTTGATGGCATTATTAATACGTTTTCATCCGCAGGGAATACTCGCACCATTGTTTTTATGGTGATGATTGGCGGAATTATGCGGTTAGTTGTTGTAACTGGAGGGGTTCGAGCCCTTGTTCAATTATTAACCAATAAAACTCAGTTAATTAAAAACCGTACTGCGACACAATTATTGGCTATCGTTATTACCTCACTTATTTTTATTGAAAGCTCTATTAACCAATTAGTTGCAGGTGCTTCTACCAAAAATTTGGCACGTCAATATGGCGTCGCACCTGAAAAAATGTCCTATTTAATTCAAACCGCATGCGTTTCAGTTTGTTCTTCCGCCATTATTAATGGTTGGGGAGCCGTCATTATGGGGTTAATTGGCGTACAAATATCCCAAGGGCTAATTACTGGTGAGCCTTTTGATATTTTAATTACCTCGATTGGTTATAACCTGATGGCTTGGTTATCCCTTGGTACGATTTTAATTTACGTCTTCACTAACTTTTCATGGGGGCCGATGAAAAAAGCGGAAGATAAATATCAACAAGCGTTTATTGCTGGAAATATTTCTACATCAAACACTCAAGACAATGAAGAAGACATCATTGATCATCCGAATGCACATTCTTCGTTAAACTTCTTTATTCCTATTTTATCTACCGTTTTAATGGTTCCTGTTGCACTCTATATCACTGGCGACGGTGATTTTAGTAAAGGCAGCGGCTCAACCTCTGTTTACTGGGGGGTTATGTTCGGTACTGCTGTATCATTTTGTTGGTTTATTGGTCGCCGCCTACTAAATATCGATAGCTTTTTTAAAGAGCTATTTATCGGTTATGCCAATATGCTAAAAATAAGCTCTATCATGATTTTGGCATTTTTAATGGGCGACGTTTCCGCGGAGCTCAATACTGGTGCTTATATTGCCGAAGTTACTCAAGGCGTTATGGCTCCTGGTTTTTCCATTGGTTTTATCTTTATTATTAGCGCCATTATGTCTTTAGCAACGGGAACATCTTGGGGAACATTTGCAATTATGATCCCCATTGGTGTGCAATTAGGTTTATCGGTAGGAATGCCTGTAGAGTATATGATTGGTGCTGCAATATCGGGCTCAATATTTGGTGATATGACCTCTCCTATATCTGCCGATGCTATTGTGGCCTCAATGGCAACCGATTGTGAGCATATTGAACATATTCGCACGCAAATGCCATATGCACTCGTAACCGCCAGTGTGGTGCTTGCTATTTACCTGTATCTTGGTTTTACCTATTAATAAGAAGAGAGTTTAAATGTCAATTCAACAAACATTACGCCAATTCGAAAAAGTTGATTTATTAAAAACCTCAACACCACTTCACCGGCTTAATAACTTGTCAAAAAAATTTGGCCGCGAAATTTATATTAAGCGCGATGACATGACACCTCTGGCAATGGGTGGGAATAAGTTACGTAAACTTGAATTTCTAATGTCTGATGCATTAGCAAAAAATGCAAAGATTATTGTTACAGCTGGCGCAATCCAGTCAAATCATGTTAGGCAAACTGCCGCCGTTGCTGCCATGTATGGCTTAGAATGTGTTGCTTTATTAGAAAACCCAATCCAAAGCAATGACACAAATTTTCTGCATAATGGTAATAAATTACTGACAGATTTATTTGGGGCGCGCTGTGTTATGTGTGAAGAACTAACCGACCCGCAAGCCCAAATGGAAGCACTGATTGAATCGCTGTCACTGCATGATGCCTATATCGTCCCTGTGGGTGGATCAAACGCTTTAGGTGCTTTGGGGTATATCCAATGCGCGGTAGAAATTGCCGAGCAGAAACCAGAACACATTGAGTTTGATAAAATTATTGTTGCTTCAGGTAGTGCAGGTACTCATGCAGGTCTGGCTATTGGTTTACAAGAATTGTTACCGCAAAGCCAGCTTATTGGCGTAACCGTCTCACGAAAACAACAAGACCAAGCCCCTAAAGTTGAAAAATTACAGAATGAATTAGCCCAATTATTAAAATTGCATCAAGTGCCTGACGTCATATTATGGGATAATTTTTTTGCGCCTATGTATGGTATGCCTAACCAGCAAGGCCTTGCTGCCATAAAGCTTCTTGCTCAGCAAGAAGGTATTTTACTGGATCCCGTTTATACAGGAAAAGCAATGGCGGGCTTAATCGACTACTTAGAAAACTCAGCTGAAAAAACGCCAGTGCTATTTATCCATACGGGCGGCGCACAAGCCTTATTTGCTTATTCAGATATTAGCCAAACAATTTAATCAATCCCGTTTATCTTCTATAAAGGGCATTTTTGCCCTTTTCTTTTGCCAACTATTTTCATTATATTTGTTGTATCAAAAATACGCTGATAACATTTTTATATTATGGGTATCAACCCACCGAATCGATACATTGGCACAAAGAGGCGATAACATAATGACATCAATACCAATCACTCTCAGATTAGCTCGTGAACAAGATGCATTAGCACTTTATGAAATTGGTATGCAGAGTTATATGCACCACTTTGCTGCACTTTGGAATAGTAAAGATGAATTATTTGAATACCTAAATCAGGAATATAGTACCGATAAAATCATCCATGATATAAGTCAGCCAAACATAGAGTGGTATGTTATTGAATCAGAGTTCCCTGTCGGGTTAGTGAAATTGACACACCAAGAAGAGATACCCGATACCCAGATGGCTGGCACATTGTTAAATAAGCTCTATTTCTTGCCTGCAGCGACAGGAAAAGGTTATGGGAAGTTAACCTTTAAACTGATTGAAGACATCGCCATCAATAAAAGCTCAGATATACTCTGGTTGGACGTGCTCGCCAGCAATTCGCGAGCTATCCAGTTGTATCAATCTAATGGGTTAAAAATCCTCAAGGAGATTTTATTTAAAACCGAGTCACAACAAACCATTGAATACATTATGTACAAAACCCTTTAGGGTGGCTTATAAAATAATATATCACTAAGCGCTATTTTGCTGTGTCTGTTTCTTATTCGTTATCATGATCCCTAGGATAATAAGTCCCCCTCCCAAAATGATCATTGAGCTCATTTTTTCATTCAGAAAAATCGTTCCAATAATAACTGCACTTAACGGATTAAGTGCAATAAATGATCCAGCTCCCGCAACTCCTAACTGCGAAACACCTTGGTAATACCATACATAAGCAATAGCCGACCCTAAGATACCTAAATAACTTAAACTGACTAAGTCACCCACTGATAACAAAGATAGTGCCTCAAAATTGATTTCTTCTGCATAAATAGAAGTGAAAATTAACAATATAGTGCCAAATAAAACCGCATACGTTACTGTGTGTAATGCCCCTATTTCTTGGATCACATTTTTACCTGCGACCGTATATATCCCCCAGCTAATCACACAACCTAAGATAGCTAAATCACCTTTATTGACCATAAAATCATCTGTATTTGGCGCTTTATCTGATAGCAAAATAACCGCACCTATCACACACAAACTTATCCCACAGCCTTTTTTAATTGAAATTTTCTCTTTCCATAAAATAAATGAAATTAAGGCAATCATCGCAGGGTTAATCGCGACTAATAAAGCTGCACGTGACGCGGGTATAATTTGTAAACCATAGAAAAATAAAATTTGATAAATAAATACCCCACTCCCACCTAATACCATAATTTGGTATAACTGCTTCATTGAAATACATTTCCAGCCAATACGCCCCAAAAACAGCACTAAAATTAATGAGAAGCTGGCAAAAAGAAAGCGTAATGTCGCTGACAATAAGGGGGGAATTTCAGGTTGAATGACCCTGCCTGCAATAAATGTACCGCCCCAAATAACGGAAACAAGCACCATTTGCATGATGATAATATTCAGTGGTCTCTTTTTGGTTATTGTTACTGTGTTTTGCATTTTGTTTTCTCAGTGATAAAGATAAAAACCTTGTTAATTACCGTCTCACTGATAAGCTAAGGCTAATTCAATATCATACACTAATGAGCTTTTACTCATGACACTCACACAACTTGAAGTCTTTACCACCGTGGCTGAATTAAGAAGCTTTACATTAGCGGCGATGAAATTGAATATTTCCCAGTCAGCGGTTTCTCATGCAATAAAATCATTAGAAAAAGACCTCAACGTCATGTTATTTACTCGTGAACAAAATCAAACAACCTTAACTGAAATAGGCAAAACATTGTTGTTGCGTTCACACCATATGTTGAATATCCAAGAATCTATGAAACAAGAGGCTCTGGCATCGAATGGATTAAAAGCGGGTATTTTAAGAATAGGTTCTTTTGGGCCTGGGTCATCTTTAAATTTGTTGCCCCCCATTTTAGCTCAATTTCGTGAAAAATATCCGTTGATTAATATTGTGGTTGATGAGGGCGATGACGAAACGGTGACTCAGTGGTTACAGGAAAAACGTATTGATATTGGTGTGATTGTGTTACCTGATGAACGGTTTGATACCTTTAAAGTAAAAGATGACCAAATGGTAGCAATTCTCCCTCTAGACCATCCATTGGCAAATCAGCCAAGTATTTCATTGAAAGAATTATGTGAATACCCGTTTAATTTAACGCAGGCTGGATCAGGAAAATTAGTGTTAGATTTATTTCATGCACAAAAGCTGACGCCTAAAATACAATTTAAAACACGGCAATTACTGAGCACATTTGCTTTAGTCGCTCGAGGCGACGCTGTTTCAATTGTCGCGCAACTGGCTATTCCTGATTACATTCAAAATATTGTGGTCAAACCGCTAAATCCCCCCGTTAAAAGAAATATTGCCTTTGCTGTTAATGATGAAAGCCAGCTGTCACCTGCCACAAAGGCATTTATTCAAATTGCTAAAAGAATGTATGGTTAATTTACCAACCGATAAGTAATCACATATAAAGATTGCTCAGTCGGGTAAATTTCTTTGATTAACTTTTTCAAGGTATCTAATGTCATTGCTTCTTGTTCTGCGTGATACTCAGAAATATCATCATAGAAAATAGGCTCCACAGAAAGTATTTCAATTTCGGTGTAATATTTCCCTGTTTCAAGGGCATAGACCTTAACTGTCGAACCCGGTACGTAGTGACTTTCGCTTTTATCACGAATTGTGATCACTTTTTTCCCGGACACCACTAAAGGCAGCAACCGCTCAAAAAACGTAATTGTATCTGGTGCATCGTTCATAATTTGTCCCTAGTTTTGTTAAAACGTCTATTTATAAACACATTTTCTTATAACGTCGTCAAAATGCAACCAAATGGTTGTTTTCGTGCTGTCATTTATCGCCATTCTACTGTTGTAGAAATTTTTTCTATACAATCATGCTTGGATATGATTAAAACCCAATTGGATATCAATAATGAATAATAACGAAGCCCTATTTTATCAACAAGAAGGCCATTTTTGGTCTGCTATTTGTTCAGAGGTTTTAAAGGTGAGTGAAAATACTATCGCCTATTTTTCTGAACTCAACTTACCTATTTTTAATTTTATTTATCTTCATCAGGGCGCTAGTCTAAGCGAATTTGAACAAGCGGAAACTGTCTTTAAGCAGCAATCTAAACCTTATGTATTAGTTGTTCATCAACACGAATTAAACCATTTTGAACGCGAAATCAAGAAACGGGGTTTAATTGCGGACGGTGAATCAACGGCCATGATTTTACCAACCTCAGCGCTATCTTTATTTAAAGAACCATTGTCACCTGAAGTTGGCTATCAAATTAAACAATGTGATAAGCAGCTGAATGATTGGGCACAACCATTGATTACCGCATTTCCTGTAGATTCAGATATTGAGGAAGAAGACAACACCGTCATTAATGAATATGTTCGTTACCATCAAAGAGCTTTGGATAAACACGTCAATATGATGCATTTTGTCTTATATACCGATGAACAACCTGTATCGACCTTAACTTTAACAATAAATAATAAAAATGCGCGGCTGGATGATATTGGCACAGACATTCAGTTTCAGGGAAAAGGTTTTGCGACAAAACTTATCAGGTACGCATTAACTGTTTGCAATCAGCAAGGTATTGAACAGTGTGTATTAGAAGCCTCATCTGATGGGCTTTCAATCTACAAAAAACTGGGGTTTGAACCTATTTTTAGCTACTTTAGTTTTATTGCTGAATAAATATTTAGCGTGTATCTAAGCCATAAGGTACACGCTATCTAAAACAAGTAAGGCACAAGTGTAATTATCAACAGCAATATGCCCCCACCAATATTAATATATTTTCTCAGTGTGTTAATTTGAATAGATGAGGAAAAGAAGATAAGGCTTCCACATGATATTGCCAACCAAGCCGCCATCATTAATACATGAATGCTGGATAAGGCAAGAAAGCTCATTAAGGACGGAGCTTTACCGACAAAGTTAGAGACTACCACTAAATATAAAATAATTGCCTTAGGGTTTAGCAAATTAGCTAAATAAGCATCTTTAACCGTAACTGTTCTCATCGTGTTATTTGCTGTACTTTTCCCCGCCTTTAACCCTGTATTGATTAATGTGATAGACAAATAGACTAAATATAAAGTTCCTAAAATGCCGATTGAACGCATTACCCATGGATAAGAGGCGAGGATTTTAGTCAAGCCAATACCAACTAATAAACCATGCGTCATTATCCCTAACCCAGTCCCAATAATTGGAATAAGTAGCCCTTTCATTCCTTGTGTTAACGTACTATTCAGGGCGATTGCAAAGCTTGCTCCTGGAGAAACAATGATTGGAAGCAATGTCACCATAAAACCCAGTATATCCACAGGCAAAAACCTTGTATTCAGTTATCTATTTTAATTCCGCATTGCTGTACCAGTTTTGAATATCTTTCACAATCATCTCAGTGTGCATTTTCCCTTGATTATCTTTAAAGAAATGATCCAGATTTTCATATTTTTTAAAACTCACTGATGGGTTATTCGTTTGGCTCATCATTCTTTCTGTGCTGTAAGCATCAACATTCGTATCAGCCATCGTTTGAATAACCAAATGTGGCGTTTTAATTGCCTGCACTAACTTCAAGTTATCAATCGTCAGCATTTCATACCACCAACGTGGCCCATGTCCACTGATAAACTGGTCATTATTTAATTGTTTTTGTTTCGCGGCTTGTGCAAATTGATTAAAGCCCTCTAATGAATTAGCGACTTCGTCAGTTGGGGTATTATTTTTGATGCTATAAAGTACATCATCAATAAAATATTGTCCCCCCACATTCAACGCAATAGATGCGGAAATAAAATCACCTTTAGCTGCAATTAAATGGGTAATTAATGCCCCTTCACTGCCACCTAATAAGACAATATGTTGGTAATCTTTTTTGAGTTGTTTTAAAACCGCAGCATAATTATCAGCTCGCTCAATTGGGGAATCTTGTGACATATACGCCACAGGGCATTCTTCCTCTGACGCTTCTTCACCATCTGCGCCGACTTCGCTATTTAGCCCTGTTTTTTCAACCAACAAAATATCGTTATTGGGAAAAACAGCCCCAAAGTTTTTCACCATGTTAGGGTTATTGACCACACTTTTACAATCTGAGCCCTGTAATAAGACCAGCAAATCCTGCGATTTTTTGTCACCTTTTTGAATGACATAATAATCAATTTCTTTACCATCATTGAGCAGAGTTTGTTTTTTATATGGGGTAGATTCAGCGAGTACACCAAATGAACATAAAGAAATTAAAAGTGCAGTCAGTTTAATTGTCATAGGGAAAGCCATGGGTTATTTTTATTCGTCATTATATTAAACAAGGTGATTAAGTTGGTGCGTATAATGCTTCATTGGCTAGCTGGCCATCACTATTTTTAGCGAAGTATCTGCAAATAATTCAACGATATTTGGATTCAAATTTTTATCCATCACCAAAATAGATATTTGATCGCAGCTTGCAATTGTGTAACGGGCAACCCCCGGTAACTTATCTGCGGTACCCCCCATAATGACTTGGTTACTGCGCTGAATAAGTACTTTTTTAAACTCCGCCTCTTCATAATCAAAGATAGTCACGCCCATTTGCGGATCTAAGGCGCAGCCACCAATAAAACATTGGTCAAAATGAATATGGTTAATTTGATTAGCAGCAGACGTATCAATACTGGCACCAATTTCACGATTCAACTTTCCACCAATTAAAATCACTTCGCAAAGAGGCCTCTTCATGGATTCAAGCGCAATGGAAGGGGAATTTGTCACCACCGTAAACGCAATATGTGCAGGTAAATTGCGAGCAATTTCTAAATTCGTCGAACCGGTATCAATAAACACACATGCACCTTGTTTAATTAATAAACTACAGGCCTGTGCGATTTTGATTTTTTCCGCTTGATTCTGCTCGATTCTTTGCTCGAACGAGCCAAGCTCATCTAACATACTCACTGCCCCGCCGTGAACTCGACGGCAAACGCCTTCTTGTGCTAATTCATTTAAATCCCTACGAATTGTATGTTCAGAAACCTGCATGTCACGGGCAAGAATAGTGCAAATCACTCGCCCTTGCTCACATAACAATTGGCGAATTTTATTTTGTCTTTGCTCTGGAAAAGCGGCATAATCGAGCATGTAGTACCTCATAATTATTTTTAAATGATCATAATCGAGCACGATATTATGTCAATACCCTCGTTATAACGTAATAAGGAAGAAGATATGAACAACTTACCCCTACCTGACAGCTTCTTTTTACATGAACTCGCAAATATTGCGGGGAAAATCTCTCTCGATTATTACCGCACTAATGAGCTCAGTGTGGTTGAAAACAAGCCAAAGGATAATTATCGTTTTGACCCTGTCACACAAGCAGACAAGCTGGCTGAACAAGCAATGCGCGAACACATCACCCAAACCTATCCAACTCACTCTATTATGGGTGAAGAGTATGGCATTACGGGGGAAGGCGATATTCAGTGGGTGCTCGACCCGATAGATGGCACTCGCCCTTTTCTCTGCGGTATCCCCCTTTGGGCTAACTTAATTGGCCTAACGGAACACGGAAAAGCGGTGATGGGTATCATGAGCCAACCTTTTATTGGGGAACGCTTTTGGGCAGATCAACATGGCAGTTGGACGAGTAGTCCACATGGGCATTTTCGTTTAGCCACTCGAAAAAACGTTAAATTAGAACATGCTATATTACATACGACATCTCCAGAGCCAATATCCGCTCGGCCTGATATTCACTTTAAGGCACTTGATGAACGTGTTTTAATGACGCGTTATGGGGGAGAATGTTATGGAATGGCCATGCTCGCAGCAGGAAGAATTGATATTTGTGTCGAATTCGCACTGGAACCTTATGATATTGTTCCATTAATCCCTATTATAGAGCAAGCGGGTGGAATGGTCACCACACTTGAAGGAAGGCGCGCAGAATCAGGTGGAGCTGTCGTCGCAACGGGTTGCCCAATCCTTCATGAGCGCGTTCTGGCTATCTTAAATTCAGGTAGTTAATTTATCATTTAAAAAAGTATTATAAAAAATGCAATCTACTCAACAACTCAATGCGAATATTCACTTAGCGCCTGCAAAAAGGGAGCAAGTATCTACGCGCATTATCTTTTTTATTGCTGGTTTTGTTACCGCAGCTTGGGCTGCTATCGTTCCCTATGTCAAAGTCAATACAGGGGCGAATGATGCAACACTTGGTATGTTACTACTTTGCTTTGGTGGCGGTGCGCTTGTGGCCATGCCAGTGACAGGTGCGTTAGCCGCCAAGTATGGTTGTCGTCGCTTGATGGTTATTGCAACCATTGGTTTTTGCTTGCTTTTCCCTGTTTTATCGTCACTTTCTAGCATCAGTTTTTTGATTGCAGGCTTATTGTTGTTCGGTATTTTTATTGGCCTGACTGACTGTGCAATGAATGTGCAAGCCGTGATTGTCGAAAAGTCCTCGGACAAACCCATTATGTCAGGCTTTCACGGGTTCTACAGTGTGGGGGGAATTGCCGGTGCTGGCACCATGAGCTTTGTTCTGCTCTTAGGGGTATCAGCCACTTTAGCGTCTATTTTTGTGTCCGTTATTGCGTTAGTTTTATTAGCCATCTGCTATAACGGTTTAATTACTTATGCAAATGCCCCAACAGGCCCACTGATTGCCATTCCCAAAGGGATTGTTTTGGTGATTGGTATTGTCTGTTTTGCGGTGTTCCTAGCGGAAGGCGCCGTGCTGGATTGGGGTGCCGTATTCTTAATCGAGCACCACGGTCTCAAAGAAACGCTGGGTGGTCTTGGCTTTGCGGCTTTCGCGACAACGATGACCATTGGCCGATTATTAGGCGATAAAATTGTGATGCGGGTAGGCTCTGCTCGCGTGGTCTTTTTAGGCGCGTTACTGGCTTGCCTTGGTTTTGTCATCGCGGTTCTTTCCCCTTCACTAGTCCTTGCCATTGTTGGTTTCGCGTTAGTGGGTGCGGGTTCATCGAATATCGTTCCCGTGATGTTTTCTGCGGTTGGCAAACAGAACACAATGCCAGAAGCCTTGGCTGTGCCTGCGATTTCAACATTGGGTTACTTAGGGATCTTAGCGGGACCTGCGGTCATTGGCTTTGTGGCTTTCCAATTAACGTTAGCGACTGCACTTTTAATGATTTCCGCATTATTAGTGTTTATTGCATTCGTTACCCGTTTTATTCGCGTTTAATTTCATCAACATCATAAGGTTGCATTTTATTAGCAACCTTATGATTATCGAATAGCTATAATTCAATAGTCCCACTAATGCAGTTGATCACATCTCCTGCAATCCAAATGCCCTCATCATCCGCACTCACATACACTCGCCCTTCGCCATATACACACTGCCCTTGGCCAACAATGTATTGCTTTGGCAACTTCCCTTGTGGGATCAACCACTGTGCTGCACCTGCGTTAAAGCTCCCTGTCACAGGGTCTTCAACTGCACTTGTGCCACAAAAAACCCTTACTTCGAGCTGCTTATCTTTACCTTCAGGGTAAATTGCACACAGGCCAATATCATAGCCCTTAAGTTGAAAATAGTCGGGTTTAATACTCAATAATTTATCGACCGATTTGAGCTGGATCCCCATCCAATTAGGGCCATTTGCGACCCAATTACTGTCTACAACATCGTCTTCCGTAATACCCAGTCCTTTAAACACCTTTATTTTGTCATTTTGCTCAATTTCACCACTACGAATAAGCGGTGGCGCCTTAAATGCCAATCGGTCATTCACCTTTTTAATCGCAATTAACCCTGCTTTGCATTCTTGAACTATCGATGTTTTCTGCTGCTGGCCGTAAGTTTGTTGCCACACAAAACAACTCCCCAATGTTGGGTGTCCTGCAAAAGGTAACTCACCTTCTACCGTAAAAATTCTCACACGGTAGTCTGCTTCTGGTGTTGTTGGCTGTAGTAGAAAAACGGTTTCGCTTAAATTGGTCCATTTTGCGAATTTACTCATTTGAGCATCCGTCAGGTTATCAGCCCCTACGACAACAGCCAGTGGGTTGCCATCTAATTTTGTTGCTGAAAAAACATTCACTTGCTCAAAAATATACTTCATTTTTCCCTCTAAATTGTGACTTCATATATTTACTATAGGAATAATAATGCGCTAACCAATAATGTTTGTGTATATAAATGTCATAACACATTAAGATAGTCATTGTAATTGATATTCTTAGACAGGTAACCCATGGATTTGACAACGAAAAAAACGATTATTATCGTGGGCGCAGGTTTTGTTGGCACCACTCTTGCGTGGTATTTATCCAAGCATACAAATCAACGCGTTATTTTATTAGACAAAAACCATGCTGGCCAAGGTGTTACCCAACACGCATTTGCTTGGCTAAACGTATCTTACGGCCGCCCTGATGCGTATAGCCTGCTTCGTAAGCAAGCACTCGCCGAATGGCGTTCTCTCGACGAATACACGCAAGGCCAGTTAAATATCCAATGGTCTGGTGCAATTAGTTGGCAAGATAGCGAAGCAGCGACAGCATCATTTATTGATGACCATCAGAAAAATAATTTTAATGTCAAGGCGTTAGATAAAGATGCATTACAGGAAATGGAGCCAAATTTGCGGTCGCTCCCAACCCTTGCTGCTTTTTGCCCTGATGAGGGAAGTATAGATCCTGTTTACGGTACACAAACGCTGCTGAAACTGGCTATTGAGCAAGGCGTTACCTACTTACCCGAACACGAAGTGCTTTCCCTCATCCAAGAAGGTCGCCGAATTTTAGGTGTCATATCCAATCACGGCACATTTTTAGCCGATCAAACAGTGATTACCGCTGGCGTTGATGCCACCACACTCATCGGTTCAGTTGGTGTCGAGCTCCCAGTTAGCGCTTCACCGTCCATTATTGTGCACATTAATGCTCCAAATGGCGAACAATTGGTGCAACACATCATATCAACCCCAGAAATGGAACTACGCCCTGTTTCTGCAAGCAAAATACTGTGTGCTGAAGATTACATTAGTGATAAACCGGAACACAGTGCAGACTGTATCGCACAAAACGCCCTTACCGTTATCAAAAATTCATTTATAGGTAGTGATACGTTAAATCTTGAAAAAGCTTTCATCGGAATGAGACCTATGCCTAAAGATGAGATGCCAATTGTCGGAAAAGTTGCTGATTTCGAAGGTTTATATATTATCAGTATGCACGCTGCGATTACACTAGCGCCGTTGATATGCCAATTGGCTCAAGATGAAATTTTGCATGGAATAGAACAAGCTACACTTAGCCCATATCGATTAACTCGTTTTGCATCAGGTAACTGACAAATGAATATTCCGTTGTACTATTTAAGACATTATCAATCGATTGAAAAAACGTTTTGGACATCTATTTGTGAACATAGTATCCAGATTGCACAACATACAATTTGTTATTTAACGCCACTTAACTCGCCGGCGTTTAACTTCATCTATTTGCAACCTGACTCTACTAGCCACGCATTTATGCAGGCTCACAACCTGTTTGTTTCGCAGAAGAAAAATCATACGTTAGTGATCCCTGAAGAAATGCTCCCTCAGGTGGTTAATGAGGCTGAATCATTAGGGTATAAACGTGACAGTGTCACGACTGCTATGGCGTTAACTTTAGCGAAGCAAAATGAAGTTGCACTACCTGATAACCAAGTGGACATTGTTTTAGCCAACCATGATTTGTCATTGTGGGCAAAGCCACTGGTTTCTGCATTCTACCTGTCTGAAGAACACGATCAGGTTATCCAGGAATATGTGCGTTATCATGAAGATGCACTACAGCAAGGCGCTCCCCAATTTCACCTTGTGTTACTCGTCAATGGTGAACCCGCAACCTCCATGACAGTCACAATTGAAGGAACCCTTGCGCGTTTTGATGATATTGGTACCGAACCTCGTCACCAAGGTCATGGCTATGCTTCGCAACTCATTGATTATGCGCTAGCATTTTGCCGCCAGCAAGGTGTCGAGCACTGTTTCTTAGATGCATCTGAAGCTGGGTTTGATTTATACAAAAAATTTGGTTTTGAACCCTTATTCCGCTATATCAATTATGTCTGGTGTAAATAATTTACGTCACTGGCGTTATTTGCACGATATCCCTGAATTGGAACCATTAATTGCACAATGGTTCCTGCAGGAGTGGCCTTCTCACTATGGCTATTCAGGTAATGGCGATGTTTGGCAAGATATTGCTGCATATCGCCAGCGCGCAGGGGTTGGTATGGGGATCGTCGCCTTTGAAAACAATCAACCCTGTGGTTTTATTGCGCTGAAAAGTGAACGTTTTTTACCAAATAATCCCGCATTCCCATGGGTTGGTGCCGCTTTTGTTATTCCTGAGAAACGCAATCAAGGTCTTGGACAATATTTATTTGAACAACTTGAGTTGATTATTGATAAACGGCAATACCCCCATATTTTCTGTGCGACTACCGTGGCGGATAGTTTACTCATCCGCTGTGGGTGGCAATTATCAGCGCCATTAAGTCGACCATCTCTGCGTATTTATCACAAATATATCTGACAGTTAGCATATGAAAATTAATATTATTGGTACCAGCGGCAGTGGTAAAAGCACACTCTGTCGGCGACTTGCATTACTGCTAAACGTACCAGCTATTGAGTTGGATAGCCTATATTGGCTAGCAAATTGGCAAGGTTCTACTGATGAGGCGCTTAACCAAAAGCTCAATACAGCATTAACTGATGCTGTATCTGGGTGGGTGCTTGATGGAAACTACACGCGGACACAACCCATCAAATGGAAAGATGTCGATATGGTTATTTGGTTGGATTATTCGTTGCCTCGAACCTTATACCAATCTGTTGTGCGTACGGTGTCTCGCATTCGTTCAGGGCAAGAGCTGTGGGAAAATACGGGTAATAAAGAAAGCTGGAAAAATTCCTTTTTCAGTCGTAATTCGATTATTTTGTGGTTACTGAAGACTTACTATCCAAATAAGGAAAGAAACCTAAAACATATGGCAAATATCAACTTACGCCATATTCAATTCGTTCGACTTACATCACCAAAAGAAATGCATTTATTTTTACAGCAGATGAAAGCGCAGGTTGCGGCTAAAGGATAAGTTTATTTATGGTGGTGAAAGATAATCTCAGTAGCCATAAAGGCTACCGAGATACAATGACTTAGTCACTAAATTTCATCACATGCCGTTTTCAGCATGGCGGTTTGTTGGTATTTTTCAATCCCTAATTCAATTAAGCGGCTGATTAGCTGTTGGTATGTCATACCGCCTTGTTGCCACAGTTTTGGATACATACTGATGTTCGTGAAACCAGGCAATGTATTGATTTCGTTAATAACTACATCATCATTTTCTGTTAGAAAGACATCAACACGGGACATACCGCTACAATTTAATGCACGGTATGCAGATAATGCTATCTCACGGATCTTGTCACTTACCGCTTCATCTAACTGTGCTGGTGCCACAACAGAAGCACCATTTTCATCAATATACTTGGTGTGGTATGCATAAAAGCTATCGTGCAGAACAATTTCACCACAAGGGCTGGCAAGCGGCTCGTCGTTACCCAATACCGCACACTCAATCTCACGCCCTTTTACTGCGCTTTCAATCAGAACTTTAGTATCGAATAAGAAAGCAAAGTCTAATGCAGCTTCAAATTCTGATGCATTATTAACTTTGCTGATCCCAACCGATGAGCCTTGGTTAGCAGGTTTAATAAACAGTGGTAAGCCTAGGAGAGCGACTGTTGCTTCATATTCTGTTGTCGCACGTTGATTCTTGAATACGGTAATAAATGGGGCAATATTTAAGCCTGCATCTCTAAGTAATCGTTTAGTTACGTCTTTATCCATACAGGCCGACGAACCTAACACTCCCGGCCCTACAAACGGTAAATTCGCCATGCGCAATAAACCTTGTAACGAGCCATCCTCACCTAAGTTACCGTGAACAATAGGGAAAATAACATCAATTTGTGGCAATGGTTTTGCATCTTCTAGGGAGATAAATTGTTCGTGGGTTCTTCCCGGAACAAGTGCAATACTACGTTTGGGTGTATTGAGTGCAATGCGAGATGGGTCGTCCCCATGTATCAGAAAATCGGCTTCATTATATTCGTGCCATTGACCTTCTTTATTGATACCGAAAAGGCATACATCAAACTTATGCCTATCGAGGCCATTTATAATATTTTTAGCTGATTGCAGAGAAACTTCATGCTCTGTCGATTTCCCACCAAAAATTACACCTACCCGTACTTTGCTCATTATCTGCTCCAACGTAAGACACCATACCTAGCAGAGAAATATAGCACGCACGGAGAAAGTTATGTCATAAAATCTTTATATTACAGTGAAGTTCGCTGTATTAATGAACAATCATTAGATTTTTGATGAAAACCCTATCTGTTATTAATGTAATCAATACTGATATTGATTTGCTCAATCAGCCAATCTGCAAAAATTGCGGCTGCACGGTGTGTTTCGAGGGGCTTTGGCGAAAGTAAATAATACGCTGAACCATCGGGAATAAAGCCCTCCGAGGGCTGAAGCTGCCCAGATTGAATTTCATCGATTACCATAAGAAATGATGCTAACGCTGTACCTTGCCCCGCCAATGCCGCTTGAATACATAAATAGAAGTGTTCATAAGTCACATATTTGCAGCCTGTTAAATCCACCCCGCTTTTCTGCTGCCATGTTTTCCATGCATCAGGACGCGATACACTTACCAATAGTGGTAGCATCATCGAACTACCTGAACGCAGTGATACTGCCCCCATTTGCTCTGAACATACCTTCATGGCATGTATTTGCCCGCCCCATGAAAAATCATTACGCCTTAGTGCGAGATCAACGTGTGTCTTCGCAAAATCAATGGCACCTCCAGCCGCAACAAGATGAACCGTAATGTGGGGATATCGTTGATAAAAGTCGGTTAAACGCGGGATTAACCACTTCATGGCAATCGTTGGCTCACAAGACAAGCTCACCACATCGGGTGCTGCGTTTGTTTTTATCTGCTCAACCACTGCGCTTAATTGCTCAAACATCCCACGGGTCGTCTGTAGAAGCAGTTGGCCTTCTGGTGTTAAAAAAACGGCACGATTTCGCCGCTCAAACAATTCCACGCCAAGGTACTCTTCCAATAGGCGAATTTGCCGGCTGATGGCGCTGTGCGTGACGTTCAATTCTTGTGCGGCTTTAACAAAGCTGCCTGCTTTAGCTGCGATATCAAAGAAGCGTAATGTCGATAACGGAGGTAGTTTCATATAGGTAACGAAAAGTAACAGGTTTAAGTCAGAATAAATCGCTTTTTAACTTCATGCAATCTATTGATAATAAAAATATTAAACAGTTCAGAATAATCATAACCATAGCCATTACTGTCAGTTTTTATAACTCTTTAGGATACTTAAATGAATGAAATTCTTGCGGTAGCAACGATTACAATCCTTGCCGTAATTAGCCCAGGGCCTGACTTTGCGATGGTGACTCGGCAAAGCTACACCTATGGCATAAAAACGGGTTTATTATGCGCATTAGGCATTGCAATTGGCGTCCAAGTGCATGTGTTCTACACCATTTTTGGTATCACGCTAATAATTATGAGCTCAAGTACATTATTTTTAGCGGTTAAGTTAATGGGCGTTTTTTATTTGGTTTATATCGGTATTAAGTCATTTATTAATAAAACAAAAATAGGCACTGATAGCACAACTTCGCAGCCAATTTCACATTTTAACGCATTCAAAATAGGCTTTTTAACCAATGCGCTTAACCCAAAAACGATGTTTTTCGTCGTTTCTGTCTACAGCCAAGTTATTCAAGCTGGAAATTCAACTTGGCTCAACCTTGGCTATGGGGTGTTTATCTCATTGGTGCACTTAATTTGGTTTAGCTTAATCGCGTTATTTTTCGCCTCCCCCTCAGTACGCAATAAGGTACTGAGTTATCAAGCCGTAATGGATAAAATTATCGGGGCATTACTCATAATATTGGGGCTATCCCTATTATTCTTTAATGTGAATTAGACCTTATCAATGACCTGATAATATTCATTTACCATTTGAGCCAATTCAATCACATCTTTTGGAATATTTAAGTCAGTCAATTGTTGAAAAGGCACCCAACTAAATGGCGAAAAAGGAGGCTGTTCTGGTGCCGTTAATTCGCATAAATACACCATATCAATATGCCAATGGTCGCCTTTTTTCTTATCCGCAATGAATTCTTTGAGGATAGCCATGGGCAATGGTAATGATTGAGTATGAGATGAATTGGCAACTAAGGTCTTAAAGGGGTAACCACAGCTAAGAATTTTGCAAGATAACCCAGTTTCCTCTAGTACCTCACGGTATAACGCATCTTGGGGTTCTTCATTTTCTTCAATATGCCCACCCGGTGGTAACCAGAAACCCAGTTTGGGATGTTCATGGAGCAGAAACTCACCTTTTTCATTACGGATCATTGCGGTAGCCGTAAAGTGTTTTATCTCATGACTCATACAATAATAACTCTTTTCAATATTTAACAACGCGATGCTTTCCAGTCATATGGCATCAGCTCAGCAAGTGTCACTTGGGTATTCTCATCTACACCAACGAGCGTTTTTTTATTTTGCTCTGATAACTGGCTCAATAGCTCACGACAACGCCCACAAGGCGGTACAATGCAACCCGATGCATCAACAGCGACAATCGCCTTGATGACTGAACGCCCTTCTTTTAGCATGTCAGCAACCGCCGCATGCTCTGCACAAAACCCCAACGAGCATGCGGAATCGATACTCACGCCGCTATAAATTTTGCCGTCATCTGTTTCTAACGCTGCAGCAACATGCCCGCTCTCTACGTATCCATTAAATGTCGCTGGCTTTGCATATTGTTTCGCAATATCAACGAGATGTTTTAACATAATTACCCTCTCTTCATGCTAATTGAATACCTTAATTAAACGCTAACATAATAAAAACTATTAATATTATTGTGCTCTACTCTAAATCTATCATATACAATATTACCGATTTTATGGTTTCTAACGCCGCCGCGAGATCTTCATATGGAACCGTACTTACCGCAACACGTATCGCTTGGGGAACAGCAATTGAAGTGGAATAAGACCCAGCGCTGCTGACTGCAATATTATGTTTGCTGAGCTGACTAACAACCGCTTCAGAGCGTAAACCTTCAGGTAATGGAATCCAAATAAAATAGCTATTTGGATGTGCTATGTAAGGAAAGTCACCAAAAACCTGCCTGACTATTTTTTGCCTATTTTTTGCGTCTTGACGTTTATTGCGTTCTATTTTTGCTACTTCGCCTTTCACTAGCCAATCACAAATAATTGCAGTTGTTAATGCTGGTGTATTCCATGTGGTTATACGTATTATTTTCTCAATATTATCAATATATTGCTTAGGCGATAAAACAATTCCTACTCGTAACCCTGTCGCCACATTTTTGGAGAAACCCGCAATGTAAAAGGTTCTTTCTGGGGCTAACATGGCCAACGGAGTAATGACAGGTCGATGTAAAAATGCATACGAACCATCTTCAATTAGCAAAAAATCATGTTTTTTCGCCATACCTGATAATATTTTTCGCGATGATAATGGCATGACCCAGCCCAGCGGGTTATGCAGAGTCGGCATGGTGTAATACGCGCGAACTTTTCGATTCTGGCAAAGTAAATCTAACGCGTTTAGATCGGGCCCGTCATTTAATGCTGGAATAGCCACTAGATCAATGTGATACAGTTTGGCTAATGCTTTAAACCCTGGATAGGTTAAGGCATCTACCGCCACAATATCCCCCGGACTAAACATACCTAAAACAATCGTTGCTAAACCATGCTGCGCTCCGCTTACAAAAGTGAGTGTTTCAGGTGATACATTACTAAACCCTTGTTGCATTAAATAGTTAGCGGCTATTACCCGCTCATGATGCCTACCCGTATGCTGCTGGTAATAGAGAATTCCCTCTAAATCCCCCCCAACCGCCAATTCCCTTAATGACTCTCGCAGTATTTTTGTTTGTTCCTTAGCGATGGGGTAACTGAAATTTAAATCTAACATTTCAGGCACAACATCATGTTGAATGCTTAATGTGGGTAATAATTGAATGTCACGAACAAACGTCCCTCGCCCCGTTTCCCCGCTCACTAAACCTTTATCAATCAGCTCACGGTAAACCCGAGATGCCGTGACTAATGAAATCCCCTCTTGCTTGGCAAAGATTCTATGTGGCGCTAAGCGAGTACCAGGTTTTAGCTCACCGCTGATTATTTTTTCAGCAATTTTATCAACGTACTTTTGGTAACGAGGCTGTGACATGAAATTGTACCTATGACAATTTTTTGATTGTCATGATTATCTACATTAATTTTCTCTTACTCAAGGCGCTTATTTATCAATTTTAAGGAAACCTATGGAACAAACAATTACAACACTGCCTAATACAACACGAGGGTGGGTCAATGGCTTTATTGGTGTTGTCATCTTTAGTGGTTCTTTACCTGCAACAAAAATTGCCATTGAAGGGTTTTCGCCGGATTTTTTAACCGCTGCTCGTGCCGTAATTGCAGGTATGCTTTCATTAATTATTTTTCTTTTTTTACGCCAAAAGATACCGCATAAAACACATTTTATCCCATTGCTCATTGTCGCCATTGGCGGAGTGATTGGTTTTCCGCTTCTGTCTGCCCTTGCTTTGCAATATGTCAGTTCCGCGCATTCCATTGTATTCATAGGATTGCTTCCCCTCGCAACTGCATTTTTTGCTGTTTTACGAGCTCGCGAGCGGCCTCGCAAACTGTTTTGGTTATTTTCTGTAATAGGAAGTTTATTTGTAATCGGCTTCGCATTGTTTCAAGGTGGCAAAAGCACACTTGTTGGCGATTTATATATGATAGCCGCGATACTTCTATGTGGGCTTGGTTATGCTGAAGGTGCTGTTTTATCCAAAAAATTAGGTAGTTGGCAGGTTATTTGCTGGGCTTTAGTGATCTCATTACCCATTATGCTACTGCTGTGTGCGTTCTTATGGCCAGACAACCTCTCAAACGTACCAACAAAAGCATGGTTAGGCTTAGTGTATGTTTCGCTCTTTAGTATGCTAATCGGTTTCTTTTTTTGGTATCGAGGTCTTGCTGAAGGGGGTATTGCCGGTGTAGGTCAATTACAACTATTACAACCATTTATTGCTTTGCTCCTTTCTGCTTGGTTGCTCAATGAAACCGTTAATGCATTTATGATTGCATCAACCTGTGGGGTTATTTTTTGTGTCGCTGCCTCAAAAAAATTCGCCCGCTAGAATTGAAGTTCAAAGCAAGCACTCAAAGCGCGATCGCGATAGGAAATTACTTTATTATTTATCGCACGAATGAATTAAATAGGAACAAACTATGCCCTCCTCTTTAGCGGATTATAAACAACAAATCATGCACTTTAGTGAGGGTGACCCAAATGAAAACCCGTGGGTGAAAGGAAAGTCCGCTCCTAGTCAAATTCAGGTTGTACCTTATGACCCGAAATGGGCTGCACTTTATCAACAGCAACAAAAACATATTTGTTCAGCACTACAAGATAAAGCACTTAAAATTTCCCATGTAGGGTCGACAGCTGTTCCTAACTTAGCGGCCAAACCGATTATCGATATAGACCTGATTGTGGCAGATCCAGCAGACGAAAAAAGCTATATTCCAATCCTTGAAGAGCTTGGCTTTGAGCTTACTGTACGTGAGCCCTCTTGGTATCAGCATCGCATGCTTAAATTGCGCGATCCACAAGTGAATTTACACATTTTTGCTCCTAATTGCCCTGAACATTTTCGCCATTCACTGTTTCGTGATTGGTTAATTGAGCACCCCTGCGATAGAGAAAAATATGCAAATGCTAAATTAGCTGCTGTAGTAGATGCCAGCAATATCAAAGAATATAACGATAACAAAAATGCGGTGATTAGAGATATTTATCATCGGATTTTTACGCAACTAGATACTCTACTACCCAATTTACTGTTACGAGAGAGCTAAAAACATGCGTTTTGTCATTGTGACTGAGCAGGATACTCAATTAATTGAACAAATTAGCCATGCATTGAACCAAGAGTGGGCTGATTTAACACCATGGGCCGACATAGGTCTGATAAAACAAAGATTGCTTAAACGAAGCATGGCCGAGAAGCCGCAAATTCTCTCTTGTTTTATCGACAACGATGGTCAATTACTGGCAACTGCCAGCACAATTCTCCATGAACTCCCGGATGTTCAACAAGCGACTTGGTGGTTAGGGGAAGTCTTAACGGTACCATCTGCTCGAGGAAAAAAGATAGGAAGCCAGCTTATAGAGGTGCTTTATCAGCACTATCGCCAATTCACAAACGAAAGCCTTTACCTATACACTCCAGATATGCAGGCGCTTTATCGAAAAATGGGATGGCAAGACGTGGAGCTGCGCGAAGTAAATGATGAGCTAGTGACAGTGATGAAGCGTTAAAATGGTATTGTTCATTACGCATTGAGACAGATAAAAAAATAGCCAGTAACTCACTGGCTATTTAATATTTGAATGTTTTTCTTTTAAGCGGTTAACGCTAATTTTGCCCCAAACATTAAAAACACGGCCCCAATACAGCTATTGGATAATTTTGACAGTTTCTTGTTGTGTTTTACCATGTTTGTCACGGCCACTGCGCCGAAAATCAACAATGATAGATAAATCATACTGCACGTTTCTAAAATCACACCAAGAATAAAGAATGGCACGCCAGCGCTTGGGTATGCAGGGTCGATAAACTGTATAAAAAACGATACATAAAAAATAATCATTTTAGGGTTTAGAAGACTCAAAAAGACTGCTTTTTTATAAGTCCCTTTGGTTTCTAAAATTATACTATCAACATCATGTGCACCTTCTTTTTTGTGCAACACGCTATACAGTGTTTTTATTCCTAAATAAAATAAATAAGCCGCACCTGCGTATTTAATCACACTAAAAAAGATTGGTGATGTTTTGACTAATGAAGCAACACCAAGAAAGGATAGGAAAATCAATATAGCATCCCCTGTAAATACCCCTAATGCGGCTTTATAACCATTTTTTACACCATACTTTGCACTACTAGTTAAAACAAATAAAGAATTAGGGCCTGGTACCAGTGTAATAAAAATCACACCGATAAGATAAGTCCATAAGTTTGTAATACCGAGATTTTCAAGCATAGGAAACCCGCTAACTCAATAAAAGTTATAACAAAAAATTCACATTAATTCCTGATAGTGATTATGATACAGGTTTTATTTTTTTATAAAAGATATCACTAGATAATATATCAATATATGGATTTATATTCTTATTTTTTATAAGATGCCAGTTGATGTACCTTGTTTTGAGTTGCAATTTCAGAATTAAAATTCACTCGAAACCACTAAGTCAGTAGCAAACTAAAAACACCACACCTAATAGAGTTATATTCTAACAAAAACACAAAAACAAGCATTACACGGAGGTTTTTAATTAAAAAGGTTGATGGTGATTTGATTCTCATTTCGCGTTATAACATAAGAGCTTATTAGTGCCCCAAACAGGGTAACAAACAACAATAATAATTTAGCTTAGATATTTTTTAGCAATTGTAATGAATATATTAAACTCACATTTAATTAACAAACTTTAGATAATTAAAACAAAAAGTACTTTATCTTTAATCATTTTTAGGGAACTCATGGAAAGCGCTAACTACTTTCATTTACAAGAGCTAAATGGCCTTGAGATGATAAAAGCTCGATATCACCAACAGAAATTTTCTCGTCATAGCCACGAAGGTTTCTGTATTGGCGTCATCGAAGATGGTGCCCAACAATTCTTTCGGACAGGTGAAAATCACTACGCACCGAAAGGTGATATTATTTTGGTTAATGCTGATGAAATACACACAGGTTCGTCTGCAATGGAAAATGGTTGGTCATATCAAGCAATTTACCCTACACCTGACATGTTTTCTCAGCTTACCACTGATTTAAAAATTGAAAATCAAGGACTCGTACCTTGGTTTCCTGTCGCTGTCGTACAGGATGCGGGGCTGGCAACCCAATTACGGTTACTTTTCAATTTGTTATTACAACCCGGAAACCTCTTGTTCAAAGAAACCTTACTGCTCTCTACCTTAAGTTGGTTAACTCTGCGCTACAACCGCACTAAAACAGAGTTAACTAAAATTACCCCTGCAAAGCAGTGTATAGAACAAATTTGCGAGTTGATGATAAATACCTGCGAGCAAGAACATTCTTTAGCGGAATTAGCGCAAATAGCGGGCTTTAGTCAATGGCACTTTCTAAGGCAATTTAAACTGCAAACAGGTACAACACCTCATGTCTTTTTGGTTCAAGCTCGTTTGCATAAAGCCAAAAAACTGTTATTAGCAGGCAATTCCCCTGCTGATGTTTCGAATTTATGTGGTTTTTCTGATCAAAGCCATTTTACACGCCATTTTAAACAATCATTAGGCGTCACACCGGGTAACTTTGTGCGTCATCTAATTACTTAAAAAGAGCAATTTTATTCTATCTGCTGCCAGTTCATATCTTTAATATGAATGACACGTTACAGACTCATGATTTAAATAGGTATTAGTTAACATGGATTCAAAGCAAAATCGCAGCTGGCAAAAAGCCATGATGGATGGCGCAGCTCATTCCGCCCCACTTAACCTTGCCGTGATCCCTTGGGGAGTATTGGCAGGCTCCATGGCCGTTGAGACAGGGTTAGATTTTTGGCAAAGTGTAGCAATGTCAGCGATGGTCTTTGCTGGTGCAGCCCAATTAGTCACGCTCGGGCTGCTCAATTCAGGCACTGGTTTTATGACCATTGTGATTTCAGTGTTCTTTATTACGTCCCAGCATTTACTGTACGGTCTAACATTACGACCAGAAGTTAAAGGTTTTACGACTCCTCAGCGACTTAGTATTGGCTTTCTTCTCACCGATGAACTGTTTGCTATCAGTGCAGCAAAACGCCAAAGCTTGAGCTTCCCATACCTATTTGGTGCAGGGTTTAGTTTTTATCTTGTTTGGCTAATCACTAGCCTCTGTGGCATTGCTATGGCGAATATTGTTGGCGACTTAAGCCGCTTACACCTTGATTTTTCTGTAGTCGCGACTTTGCTTGCCATCGTTGTTCCCTTAACAAAAAAAATCAGTACGTTATGTGGTGTTATTTTTTCTCTTGTCATGGCTATCACCTTGTCCATGTATTCCATCAGTAGTGCCATTGTTATCGCAGGTGTCGGTGGAATGTTTGTCTCGGTCATCGTTTCACGTGTATTGAAGGAGGGGAAATGATCTGGCTTTTGATTATCACGCTAACCGCTGTTGTTTTTACACTGCGCTATATATTTCTGATCCCACAATTACCGATTAGGCTACCTTTGATTGTTCGCCAAGCATTAGGTTATTCCGCCCCTTGCTTATTAACTGCCATTTGTGCGCCTGTTATTTTACTAGAAAATCACGAAGTTAGGGATTTCCCCGATAACCCATATTTGTGGGGAGCATTATTCTGTGTTGTCATCGCCTCACTATTAAAAAACATGCTGCTTACTGTAGGTTTAACCCTCGTGTTTTTCTACTCTTTAATCTATTTCATCGGCTAATGCCCTACACATCGGATAAAGTAAGGTAACAACGCTTTGCTTTATCCCACTAATCCCGCATAATAGTGCACTTCGTCGCAATACAACCCTATTCAATTGCTCCCTTTCTTATTGAAAGTCAGTGATCCATTGGCTTTTAAATTGCGCCACTAATTTTATAAATGATGGATAATACACAAACATGCTTAATAATTATGTTTTACGCAGTGTTCGCTATATGTTGGATTTGAGCGATGCTCAGATGGTCAAAATCGTAAAACTTGCAGATTTAGATGTGACGAAAGAAGAGATGGTATGCTGGCTCAAAAAAGACAGTGAACCTGAATATGTTGAATGTAACGACAGCGTAACGGCGCATTTTTTAAATGGCTTAATTTATCATCGCCGTGGTAAAGATGAAGACCGCCCTGCGCCAGAAATCGAAAGCCGCCTCAATAACAATATTATTCTCAAAAAACTGCGTGTCGCTTTTGAATTAAAAGATACCGATATGATTGAAATTTTCCAATTGGCGGATTTCCGTGTATCAAAACCTGAACTCAATGCGGTTTTCCGTAAACCAGGGCATAAAAACTACCGTGAATGCGGGGATCAACTTCTGCGTTATTTTCTTAAAGGCCTAACCACACGCTTACGCGGTGACAAATAATACCTCGTTTTACTCAGTTCTGGCATTGACTAAAAGATAAATGGTGAGTGCCGGATAACCATCTGTACTTTGTTATTGCTCATATTCATTTTGTTAATTGAATACCTAGCTTGACTAAGTATTTTGCAATAAATAGTCTAAAAAGATCTCAACTTTCGGTGATAATGCACTGCGACTCGCATAAATTGCTCTTAACTCTATCGGTGCAGGGTTTGCATCCACCAACTGAATAACTTCAAGTTCCCCTGAAATAATTTGTTTCTGGCAAGCCTCTAACGACAAAATAGCAAAACCCACACCATTAACCGCGGCTGCATGGGCAAGCATGCCACTATTTACCCGATATCGGCTATTTATCATCACATTGCGTTGCTTACCTTGCTTATCAATAAAAATCCATGGCTGACCTTGTAAGGCACTCAGACTTGATATGCAAGGTAGCTTGGCTAAATCAGCTGTGCTTTCTGGCTTTTCGACTTGATTAAGGAGCTTAGGGGAAGCAACCACAACACTTTGCCATGATTTCACCAGCCTTGAGTGATAACTGCTGTCTTTAAGCTCTCCACGGTGAAACGTCAACAATATATCAATTTCATCGCTGATAACATCTAGGGGGGTGAGCTGTGTATCACAATGGATATTGAGCTGTGGGTGCAATAACGCAAATTTTGCGATTAAATTAGCGAACAATACACTCCCTGCTTCACTGGGAATTGTGAGGCGTAATGTGCCAGTTACAGATTGAGGGTGACTAATTTGTTGGACAATATCCTCCAATTCACTGACTCGTTTTTGGCTTTGCTCAAAGAGAATATTACCCGCTTCCGTTAAGCGCATCTGCCTTGTTGTTCTTTCAATTAAACGGCAATTTAGCTGTTCTTCTAATTGCTTAATTTGTCGGCTCACATTGGATGATGGCATCGAAAGCTGTTTTGCCGCATTAATAAAGTTACCTTGCGTTGCAACCGCAATAAAAACCTTTAATAAATTTAGGTCAACCACCTTGGCTGTTTCCTTTTCATTCAACATGATTGAGCTAAACTAATAACACTAGCAGTAACCAAATGCCATAATTTTTTGGTAACGCTCTGATAATAAAGCGTCCGTATCGAGCTGCGTTAATGCAGCTAAGTCTGTTATCAGCTGTTGTTTTAAATGTTCGGCCGCTAACTGATAATTTCGGTGGGCTCCTCCTAATGGCTCAGGAATAATCGTATCGATAATGCCTAGCTCTTTTAATCGAGGCGCGGTCATCCCCATCACTTCAGAAGCAATTTGCGCTTTTTGAGCATCTTTCCATAAAATCGACGCACAGCCTTCAGGGGAAATTGCTGCGTAGGTACTGTATTCAAGCATATTAATTCGGTCACCAACACCAATCCCTAACGCACCACCAGAGCAGCCTTCCCCCGTAACAACACAAATAATCGGCGTTTTGAGTCGAGACATTTCTAATATATTCTTTGCGATAGCCTCGGCCTGTCCGCGTTCTTCAGCGCCCACGCCTGGGTAGGCACCTGCTGAGTCAATCAGTGTAATGACAGGTAATTTAAAACGCTCCGCCATTTGCATTAAGCGTAACGCCTTGCGGTAACCCTCGGGTGATGGCATGCCAAAATTACGCATCACCTTTTCTTTGGTTGTTCGTCCTTTTTGTTGTCCTAACACCATAACTGGACGCCCCGCGAGACGTGCCAGGCCCCCCACCAGCGCTTTATCGTCAGCAAATGCACGATCTCCTGCCAGCTCCTGAAACTCAGTAAATATTAAAGGAATATAATCTAAGGGATATGGCCTTAGTGGGTGCCTTGCTAACTGTACAATTTCCCATGCACCAAGAGAGGAAAAAATTGTTTTTGTTAATGAATGTGATTTTTTTTCTAACAGTTTGATTTCTTCTTCGAGCTTAATTTCACTCGGGTGCCCCTGCTGCTTGAAAGCAACCAGCGCCTCAATTTTGTCATTAAGTTCAACAATGGGTTTTTCAAAAGCTAAAAAATGCGTAGACATATAAACCTTAAAATTATTCATTCAATTTTAAGAGTGTAACGACCAACGCTATCCCACTCTATAGTTGAAAATGGGATTTATTAATATCAAATATGGGATAATTAACAGGCTATTTATTCCTAATGCGGTTTAATTTTAGGCTGTTATTCAAGATTTTTTGAAAGTTTGGGCACAAGAAATGATTTTCCTCAGGGCAGTTAGCAATATGAATAATGCTATCTTTTAACGCCAATAAATTTTGGATTGTGTGCTCAATTTCGTCTGCTTTCGCCATCAGGCTAGATCGCTCTATATTTGGACCATCTTGGTGATTGAGCATTTGCGCAATTTCATCGAGTGTAAACTTAGCTTGCTGCCCTAAGCTTATCAATGACAAACGGGTTATTACATCTTTACCATGATAAATACGTTTTAAGCCTTTTCTGCCAATCGGTTTTATTAACCCCTTTTCTTCGTAAAAACGAAGTGTTGAGGCGGCTAAGCCTGACAGTTGACTCACTTGTGAAATATCTAATTCATCATGCATAAAATAATAACCCGTTGACCTTATCACTCTGTCGGTTTTAGTTTCTGCCTTAACAAAACGGTAATATTGCCATTCATAAAAATCTCACGGTCAATGACATAACCGAGCTTTTCAGCAACACGTAATGACGGCAAATTCCTCGGTTCAATAAAACAGATTGTTTGCTGAAATTTATTTTGTGATTTCAACCAAGTTAATGCCGCTTGCATTGCCTCTGTTGCATACCCTTTCCCTTGAAACTCAGGGGCAATGACCCAGCCGGCCTCAGGAATTCCTTTCACTTGCGGTTCAACCATTCGGTGAAAATCAGCAAATCCAAGGTCACCAACATATTGCCCCGTTGCTTTTTCCCTCACAGCCCAATAACCAAAACCGAGTAATGGCCATAACCCACCATAAGCTAACATTCTCATCCACGACTCTCTTTCTGTCGATGGCATGCCACCGATATGGCGAACCATGGATTCTGTTGCCCACAATTTGGTTAGAGCAGGAAAATCACTCACTTGATGTTTGGATAAAATCAGTCTTTCTGTTTCTATTTCAGGTATTAAAGCCATAGATTGCCTCTCCTTGCTATCTAAATGGGGGTTCATCAAAGGTTCTTAACTTCCGAGAATGTAATTTATCCCCTTCTTGGCGTAATAAATCAATAGCACGAATACCTATTTGTAGGTGTTCTGAGATAGCCCCCTCATAAAAGCTATTGGCTTGGCCTGGTAATTTAATTTCCCCATGTAATGGCTTATCTGATACACATAAAAGTGTGCCATAAGGCACTCTAAAGCGGTAACCTTGTGCTGCGATGGTCGCGCTTTCCATATCAACAGCAACCGCACGACTTAAACTAAAGCGCCTTGCAGTAGCAAAGAAACGCAGCTCCCAGTTCCTATCATCCGTTGTGACGACAGTTCCGGTACGTAAACGCTGTTTAACCAATTCCCCGGGCATATTACTGACTTGCTTAGTGGCATCATAAAGTGCCCGCTGAACCTCTGCGATACTTGGAATAGGAATATCTGGCGGTAATACATCATCCAAAATATGGTCATCCCGCAAATAAGCATGAGCAAGCACGTAATCACCTATTTTTTGGCTTTCCCTTAAACCCCCACAGTGACCAATCATTAACCAAGCATGTGGCCTTAATACTGCTAGATGGTCACAAATGTTTTTGGCATTTGACGGCCCAACACCAATATTCACTAATGTTATTCCTGCACCATCACGGGCAATCAGATGATATGCAGGCATTTGGAATTTTTTCCAAGTCATATCAGAAATAGCAATTTGCGGATCTGCATTTTCATCTGTGAGGTAATTATAACCAACACAGGATAATGCGATATAACGGCTATCTGGGTCACGAATTTGTTCACAAGCCCAGCTGACAAACTCATCCACATAGCGGTTATAATTGGTAAATAAAATATACGGTTGCACATGTTCAGGTGGCGTGCCGGTATAATGTTTAAGGCGTGCAAGTGAAAAGTCTACGCGTAAAGCATCGAAATGCGACAAGGGCATTTCATCGGAAATCGTGTATAAGCCATCCGTAATATCATCACTAATATGGGCTAAATCCGTGATAGGAAAATGTGCGGCAAGGCTGCTACTCATACTTCTATCAAGCACTAAATCAGAGCCATCAATGACAAACGGGTACGGAATTTCAGTTTTAGACGGACGAACGGCAAAAGATACGTCATAGTCCTGTTGTAAAATAGAAAGCTGTTCCGTTAAATAGCTGCGAAATAACTCGGGTTGAGTTACTGTGATGGAATAATTTCCTTTCTTCACAAACCGTGCATAAGCGCGTGTTTTTTCACAATGGTCAACTTTTCCTTCCCATGTGACACAAAGTTCAGGGTAGGCAAATAACCCATTTTCCCTTTCGTCTGAATTCGGTATACGCCCTTCTGTAACATAAATAGCAATCGCATCTCTTAGTGATTGAATTGCATTTGAATATAAAGACGACAGTTTATCCAACACGTCTTCAATAGATAAATTTTCATTTTTCTGGCATTTTTCCAAAGACACGCACAACTCCTCATCAGATGAAGTAATCCCCTGATAACATAGAGTATCAATGTGACAGTTGCAAAACATATCACTATTAATGCATTACGAATGACAATACCAAGGGTAATGTGACCACAGCAATAATGGTTTGTAATGTGATAATACCTGCCATTAATTGACTATCGCCATTCAGTTGGCGAGTCAAAATATAGGCAGTTGGTGCAGTTGGAATAGCAAAAAATATGACTAATAATACCGTTTCTAAATTAGGTAAAGAAAACAACTTAGCGATGAGCACCGCTAATAGAGGCATAGCAAGTAAACGCGAAATTGTAGACACCATAATGGGCTTAAATTCTTTGCGCAATGTCGCTGTTTGCAGTGCTCCACCAATACATATCAACCCTAACGGTAAACTTGCTGCGGCTAATAATTTTAATAATTGATCAGAACCAAAAGGCAGGCCAACGGGTAATATGTTTAATAAAATTCCGATAACACATGAAATAATCAATGGGTTTTTAATGATTGGTAGCAATAGCTGCTTTATCGAGACTTGTTTCCCTGAAGATAACGCTAACACCGCAATGACATTACAGCTCGGTACTAAAATCGCCATAATGACTGCGGCAACAGCAATCCCTTCTTTACCGAACAAGTCCACCACAATCGCCAAACCGAGATAAGTATTAAAACGAGTGATACCTTGAATATACGCGCCAAAACGGGGGATGGTTATTTTGAATAAATATTTACTTAGCAGCACTAATAATGAACTTGCCGCTAAAATGCAGAATATCGCACTGCCAAGGTAGAATAATTTTGGATTATCTAAAGGCGCACTGGCTAAGCTATTAATTAATAATGCAGGAAATAATATAAAGTAGTTTAATTTCTCCGCACCCGGCCAAAAATCAGCGGAAAATAATGAAGTTCGCCGCAATACAAAACCCATCGCAATCAGAGCAAATAATGGCCATAGCGCCAGTAAAATTTTATCCATGAAAATTTAATCTATTTTTATCAGTGTATTAGATATTTATAATCACGAGTCTAACGTTAATTTTTTGTAGCGGATAGGTAAAAAAAGCTCTTACCCTCTATATGTTTCCAATTTTATGATTGGTTTAACAAAAAATTGACCTCAACAAAATTATTCACACTCTTTCCGCTTGTACTTTCATCAATTTTGTTGCGGTACTGACCTATTAAGCCAGCAAGTATGATTATCTAACCTCAATTTCAAAATATCATTTGCTTGCATGATTAATTTTATGTATTTTTATTCACTATAAATGCATAATTAAAGAGGTTTAAAATGTTGAAGAAACTTGTTTTTGCTGGTTGTTTAACACTGGCAGCTTTTTCAGGGAGTGTTTACGCAAAAGACAGTTATACCGTAGGTGCTGGTGGAACATACCGTCCATTTGAATTTGAAAACAGCCAAAAGCAGCTTGAAGGTTTTGATATTGATATTATTAAAGCAATTGCTGATGCTGAAGGGTTTGACGTAAAACTGGTCAACACACCGTGGGAAGGTATTTTTGCCACGCTATCCTCTGGGGATAGAGATATTTTAATTTCAGGTATCACTATCACCGATAAACGTAAAAACATGGTCGATTTTTCAAACCCTTATTTTCCTGCGGAACAAGCTATCGTGATCAGTGAATCATCCAACGTCACCGATTTAAATAGCTTAAAAGATTTAAACGTTGGTGTTGTTAATTCCAGCACAGGGGATATTGTCGTCTCCGATGTCATTGGTAAAAACAGCACTTCCATTAAACGTTTTGACAATACACCGTTGCTGTTACAAGAACTGTATGAAGATGGTATTGATGCTGCTGTCGGTGACGTAGGCGTCATTAAGTTCTACATCAAAACTCATCCAGAGAAAAAATTTAAATTAATTTACGACAACCATTTTGAAAAACAATATTTTGGTATTGCCGTTGCTAAAGGTAATAGCGAGTTACAACAAAAAATTAATAATGGTTTAAATACCATTGTTGAAAACGGAACTTATAACCAAATTTATCAAAAATGGTTTGATGCGAACGTTCCTCAATTACCAAAACAATAGTTTTATTTAGTTTAAAGCCATCTTTGGATGGCTTTTTCTCGTTTTAAATCAGGGTGAAATTACGATGTCTGCTTTTCGTTGGGAAATAATTGAAGAATACGCCCCGCTCTTCGCTGAAGGCGCACTGATGACCATCAAGGCCACCATTATTTGCGTGATTCTAGGCTCTTTATGGGGACTTACGTTAGGGCTGGGGAGAACAGCCAAAGCGGAACAAGGGGTGTGGAAGCCTATTTTGCACTATTTCGTGCAATGGCCGGTGCGTTTTTACGTCAGCGCTTTTCGTGGTACGCCATTATTTGTTCAAATAATGGTTGTTCACTTTGCATTAGTGCCCTTATTTATTAACCCACGAGATGGCTTATTCGTGACTTCTGGGTTGATGTCTGTTGATACCGCTAAAATGCTACGCTCTGACTATGGTGCTTTTTTATCTTGCGTCATTGCTATTACTTTAAATTCAGGCGCTTATGTTTCTGAAATTTTCCGTGCTGGTATTCAATCAATTGATAAAGGGCAAATGGAAGCCTCCCGTGCACTCGGTATGAGTTGGGCAAAAACCATGCGTAAAGTGATCCTTCCTCAAGCTTTCCGTCGAATCTTACCTCCTTTGGGGAATAACGCGATTGCAATTGTTAAAGATTCATCACTTGCCTCTGCGATTGGATTAGCCGACCTCGCCTATGCAGCTCGCACCGTTTCAGGGGCCTACGCCACATATTGGGAACCCTACTTAACAATATCAATTATCTATTGGATGCTGACATTTATACTCGCTCAGTTAGTGCAATATATGGAAAGAAGGTTGGGCAGAAGTGATTTACGTTAATGATTTGCAAAAAAAATTTGGTGAAACTCATGTTTTGCGCGGTATCTCTTGCGAAATTCATCCACAAGAGGTTATCTGTGTCATAGGCCCTTCTGGCTCAGGTAAAAGTACATTTTTACGCTGCTTAAATGCTCTCGAACGCCCTGATGGTGGGGAAATCAAAGTCAACGGGTTCGATGTCCATGACCCTAAAACTGATTTAAATAAAATGCGTGAAAATGTCGGCATGGTTTTTCAACGTTTTAATTTATTTCCACATATGACTGTGCTTGAAAATTTAATGATGGCACCAACTTTAGTTAAAGGATTAAAAAAGGAAGACGCCTTAAAACAAGCTGAACAACTATTAACCAAGGTTGGTTTATTAGATAAAATTGATGCTTGGCCTGCCAGCCTTTCCGGTGGTCAACAGCAACGTGTTGCCATTGCCCGAGCACTCGCAATGCAACCTTCCATCTTATTATTTGATGAACCTACCTCCGCATTGGATCCTGAATTAGTTGGCGAAGTGTTGTCTGTTATGAAAACATTAGCCACTGAAGGCATGACGATGGTTATCGTAACCCATGAAATGGGCTTTGCCCGCGAAGTTGCTGATCGCGTTATGTTTATAGACCAGGGTATTATTCAAGAAGAAGGTACGCCTGAGCAGCTGTTTTCTGCCCCTAAAAACCCTCGTACTGCGGAGTTTTTAAGTAAAGTTCTCTAATTGCTCGCCTGCTTATCACCATAAGCAGGCTTTTCTGATAGCCCCATGTCTTATTTATCCGTATGCTAAGAATATTATTATTTAATTAAGCTTAATCGATGGATATTAAAAGTCTTTGTAAACAATATCGCTCAGGGAAAAAATTCAAATATGTTTTTTTCTGGGGGCATCAAACTAAACAACATCAAGTCACTAAAAGCTGCTTTAGTCAGTGGTACCCTGCTCCATTTATTGTCGATGGGCACCGATTTGCAAGCGCTGAACATTTTATGATGGCAGAAAAAGCACGTTTATTTGGTGATTTCGAAATATTAGACAAAATTATTCACGCACCTAACCCAGGAGCGGCGAAAGCCTTTGGTCGAGAAGTACGAGGGTTTAAACAAGATATTTGGGACGATAACCGTTTCGACATTGTTGTTGCCGCGAATATGGCGAAGTTTAGCCAAAATGAATCACTGAAAGCCTTTTTGCTTTCTACTAATGAACGCGTATTAGTTGAAGCCAGCCCAGTCGATAAAATATGGGGCATTGGTCTCGCTGAAGAGGCTGAAAACATCGAAAACCCACTCACATGGAAAGGATTAAACCTTTTAGGTTTTGCATTAATGGAAGTTCGCACCCAATTGGCAAGTTAAAAGCATTTCTTGCATTTAATCCTATTTTGCTAAAAACCCGTTGTTGCCAAACAACGGGCCAGCCAGTCATTCACTGAAATGTAGGATATGCTACTGCATTAATTACAAAGGCATTCTATATTCAATCACCCCCGGCTTTTCTGCCACCCAGTTATACAATTTTTGTCCACGTAAATTGGTTTCTTGTGTATGCCAATATAAACGGCCGCATTGTTTATCTTGCGCCTGTGCTTGTACAAACTCGATAAGTTGCTTCCCTACGTGGCGCCCTCTCATTTCTGGTGTGACATACAGGTCTTCTAAATAGCAAAAATCATTTTTTGCCCATGTCGAACGGTGGAATAAATAATTGACGAAACCAACCACTTTGCCACCTTCGAGTGCGACAGCGCAATGCATAGGTTCATTGTCGTCAAAAAAACGTTCCCACGCTTTTAATGTGACATCTTCACTTAATTCAACTTGGTAAAACTTTTGGTATTCCAGCCAATAAACTAGCCATTCTGGATAATGTTCTGAGGCAACAAATTCAACCGTAACTGGTAATGTAGCTTTATTCATAATAACCCTTCCATTTGTAGACATATTACATAATGAGGTTATAGTACAGTTCTATCTGGTGCTGTATAAGAGACACTTTTGTTATTTATTTAGGATCCACTTATGCGACGTAAACAACAGGCTCAGTTTCCACTGCTCCTACTTGATGAGGGGTATATAAAAGAAAATGTTTATCATACTATTCGCAATGCAATCTTAGATGGGCGCATTGCATCAGGTGTTAAACTCCCCTCTTCACGCGCTTTGGCTGAAATGATGTCTATCTCGCGTAACTCAGTCATTGCGGGTTTTGAGAGGTTAATTGATGAGGGATATCTGTATTCAAAAAAAGGTTCTGGCACTTATGTATCAGCTAATATCCCTGATGAATTAGTTCGCTCAGTCAGCCCATTGCAATTGAGTGAGCAGCCTGAATATTCTGCACTTAATCTTAATCCCAAGGTCGCAACATTGACGAAGCTGTGGGATCAATCACGACCAAAAACACAATCACACCAAATGTTCAATATTGGTATTGGTTGTGTTGATCAGTTTCCCCATGAACTTTGGGGAAGATTATTAGGCCGAGTTTGGCGGAAATCGAAACAAACTATTCCTTATTTCAACCACCCTGATGGTTTTACACCTCTAAAAAAATTACTGGTGGATTATGTACATTCTACCCGCGGCGTTCACTGCAAAGAAAAACAAATTATTATTGTCAATGGAACCCAACAGGCAATTAACTTAGCAGCGAAGGTGCTGTTGCAACAAGGAGATAAAGTTTGGCTGGATGATCCTGGATATGACAGTGCTCGCGCTATTTTAACCGCAGCAGGAGCTGAAATTTCCCCAATTCCATCGGATCATGAAGGAATGGATATCGCCTATGGTGCGAAACACCATGGAGATGCCAAATTAGTCTACACAGCACCTTCTCATCAATTTCCTCTTGGTACGACCTTAAGCCTTGCGCGTCGTTTAGCATTACTTGATTGGGCTCAGCAAAATAACGCATGGATTTTTGAAGATGACTATAACAGTGAATTTCGCTTTTTATCTAAGCCAATTCAAGCCTTGCAAGGGTTAGATAATCACCAACGTGTCATTTATGCAGGTACATTTTCAAAAATGATGTACCCAGGGTTTCGCTTAGGTTTTTTAATTGTGCCAGAAATTCTGAGTGAGGCATTTACCATGATGAAATATTACAGTGATAGTCATTGTGGATACTTAGAGCAAGCCTCTTTAGCGCAATTTATTCAAGAAGGCCATTATGCTCGCCATGTACGTAAAATCAGGAAAATATGCCATGATAGGCAGAACGCTTTTTTCAATGCCGTTAATCTGTATCTTCCTCATTTATTTGAGGTACAAATGACAGATTCGGGAATACACACAGTATGTTGGATAAAAGCTGGATACGATATTAACCTCATACTTGAACAATGCCGCTTATTAGGTTTTGGCGCTCAGCCTTTATCTCGATATTGCATTAACAGCAACAAACAAAATGCCATTTTATTTGGTTATGCCGCTCATACAGAAACCGATATTGTGCAGAATGTAAAGTTACTGAGTGAGCAGATAAATAAGATATACCCAAGCTAAACAAAGAAGATTTTGCGCTTTTATCTGATAGTCAGATTTTTGTTAAGCTTTATAACTATACCTTAATGACATTCTTTCATTTATGTTGAGGTATTTTAATGATGCAAACAAACTACCCCTATGAATATGAAGTGGGTGATATTGTTTTTACTAGTATTGGTACCGAATTATTTCGCCAAATTGCTTCAGCCTCTTTATGTTGGAGCAACCATGTCGGTATGATCATTGGGCACGATGGTGACGATTATTTAATCGCTGAAAGCCGTGTGCCCTTATCGACAACCACGACACTTTCGCGTTTCATCGCTCGTTCAGCAGATAAACGTTATAGTGTGCGCCGTTTTGCTCAAACATTAACACAAGATCAAAAAAATGCCTTAGTTGCACAAGTCCCTGCGCGTTTAAATAAGTTTTACCACACCGGCTTTAATTATGATTCACCAAGGCAATTTTGTTCTAAATTTGTCTTTGATATCTACCAATCTGCCTTATCAGTACAAATTGGCGAAATTGAAACGTTTGAAGAATTATTAACAAAAAATCCGAATGCAAAGTTAAATTTTTGGAAGCTCTGGTTTATTGGACAAATACCTTGGGAGCGCACCACTGTAACTCCTGCAAGCCTTTGGAATCACCCTGAACTATCGTTGATTTACCGCAGCCACGAAGATATTCATTAATCGCTGAAATAGAATATACACTGAGCCACCACTAATACGCAAAGTGGCTTAGTGTATTCTGGATAAGCTAATGTTGTGATTATTTTTTCTTGTTTAACATCGATTTCAAATCAGCAAACGGGTTATACGTTGCCGCTTCAATGTCATCTTGTGCATCTTCCCCTGCCACTACATTGGTACCATACATGTCTGCTTCTGTGTATTTTGAATGCTCATGGTCATGGCAAAATAAACATAATAGTTCCCAATTGCTGCCATCTTCGGGGTTATTGGTATGATCATGGTCGATATGGTGAACGGTTAATTCGCGTAAATTTGAGTACACAAACTCGCGAGTGCAACGTCCACACACCCACGGATAAATTTTGAGGGCTTTTTCACGATAGCCGCTTTCTAAGCGCGCATAGTTTTTAGGGATCAGAGCCATTGCCGACATTCCTATTTCAAAAAAGTAATTTAATAATAATTCACCTAATATACCTCACATTAGAACGAAATAAGAAATTCAAGGCAATAAAAAACCCAGATATTGATTCTGGGTTTCTCTTGGTTACCAATATTTGGATATATTACCTATTTAACAACTCTCTGCGAATAATCTCAGCCCCTGCACTTAAGGCATTAAGTTTGCCCGTCGCAACTTGGCGCGACAATGGTGCCATACCACAGTTTGTCGATGGGTACAGCTTATCTGCATCCACAAATTGTAGTGCTTTACGTAACGTATTAGCGACCTCTTCTGGCGTTTCGATGATATTGCTTGCCACATCAATCGCCCCAACCATCACTTTTTTGCCACGGATAAGCTCAATCAAATCCATTGGAACATGGGAGTTATGACATTCCAGTGAAATAATATCGATATTCGACGTTTGCAGTTTCGGGAACGCTTCTTCATATTGGCGCCACTCAGAACCCAGCGTCTTCTTCCAGTCTGTATTGGCTTTAATGCCGTATCCATAACAGATATGCACTGCCGTTTCACATTTCAGGCCTTCAATCGCTCTTTCCAGCGCCGCCACACCCCAATCGTTCACCTCATCAAAAAACACATTAAACGCCGGCTCATCAAACTGAATGATATCAACACCGGCAGCTTCAAGTTCTTTTGCTTCTTGATTCAAAATCTTCGCAAATTCCCATGCCAATTTTTCACGGCTTTTATAATGGTTATCATACAGCGTATCAATCATTGTCATTGGGCCAGGTAATGCCCATTTAATCGGCTGTTTCGTTAACTTGCGTAAAAATTTAGCATCTTCAACAAAAACAGGTCGTTGGCGTTCAACGGCTCCAACGACGGTTGGTACGCTCGCATCATAACGGTCACGGATTTTAACCACTTCACGTTTTTCAAAATCAACACCACTGAGGTGTTCAATAAATGTAGTCACAAAATGTTGACGGGTTTGCTCGCCATCACTCACGATATCAATCCCAGCACGTAGCTGATCTTCGAGGGATAAACGCAGTGCATCTTGCTTTCCCTCAATTAATTCTTCATTTTGCAGCTTCCAAGGAGACCAAAGGGTCTCAGGCTGAGCCAGCCAAGAAGGCTTTGGTAAACTGCCAGCGGTAGATGTTGGTAATAATGTTTTCATAATAATTGACCTTAAATTTTTATAATTAATTAGAGTGCGTAGCTAGCAGACCATTGCTCTAGAATATGTTTATAGGGCTCAATAAAATGCTCTTCTGTATATTTCCCCTGCTCAATAGCCAATCGGCTACGTTCTTCGCGATCATAAACAATTTTGGTTAACGAATAATCTTGATTCGTTAAGCTTGGTTGATAACATTGTCCTGCAACAGAATTTGCATTATAAATTTCTGGGCGATAAATTTTTTGGAATGTTTCCATCGTACTGATCGTGCTAATCAGTTCAAGATTGCTGTAATCACTCAGTAAATCACCTGTAAAATAGAAGGCCAATGGCGCAACACTATTTTGTGGCATAAAGTAACGGACCTGTAACCCCATCTTTTTAAAGTATTGATCCGTTAATGAAGCCCCATTTTGCTGATATTCGATACCTAATACAGGGTGTTGATTACCCGTACGATGATAAACATCTTTATTTGAGACACTTAAACAAATGACTGGCGCCTTATTAAAGTGCGCTTTGTATTCGTTCGAGTTAACAAAATATTTAAAGATATTCCCATGCAAATCGCCAAATTTTTCAGGAATACTAAAGTTTGCTTGGTCTTTATTATGGTCGAGCAATAAAACACTGAAATCATAGTCTCGGACATAAGAAGAAAAGTTATTTCCAACAATCCCCTCTGTGCGTTGTCCCGTTTTGTTATCAACAATGTTCGTTTTTAATATTTCAATCACAGGGAACGTATTGGCTTTATTTTCAACACTCATTTCCACAGAAATAATTTCCAACTCGATTGAATAACGGTCACTTTTCGGGTTATCCCAATAGGCTAATGTATTAAAACGGTTGTTCATCATGACAAGCGTGTTACGCAAATTTTCTTGGCGATTTTTCCCTCTGGCTAAGTTAGCAAAGTTCGTTGTTATACGTGTATTTTCAGAAGGATTATAATTTTCGTCAAAAAGACTACTTTTAATCGTAAATGTAAAATTTTTGTTCATCGTCTTGTCGCACCCTAAGTTCCAAGATGGAAACTAAATTGACTTCTTGATTTTTTAGAAGTTTTTGTTTCTCATTCATCAATCTTTATGTTGTAAATAAGTTAATTTGTTAGCGTTATCTAATTTATGCCAGAGCTGTTGAATGAGTGAAAGCGACTTAATTTCACTACAACATGAATGAAATTCATGATCATTGGTATGACTGATTTTGTGCGGTATTTAGATCTGTATCACATAATTTAGATTAAAAAGGTATAAGCCAAAAAGATGAGCTAAACATAATTATTGGTCAGGATTAGCGACAAAGAAGCCTAGGTTGATATTTCGGTATTCAGATTTTATGCACCAAAAAAGGCACTCGCCCCCGAGTGCCTTTTGACTACAACTCACTGAATATAAAGTAAATTACACCTATTCAGCGGTCCTGGTACTAGTGCGGATTAGGTAATCAAAGGCGCTAAGTGCGGCGATCTAAAATGCATTTATATAATTGATATAAAAGGATTTAATCAATAGTCAATGTCCACATATTGACCACACTTATAAAGCCTCTTTTGACGAGAGGCTTTTTATTTTGCTTATTTTTCAATGGGTGGAAGGAGTTTTTTAGATTGTTAGAACAAGGGTTCAACAATGCGATCTTTGTTCAGCTAATTTTTCTAATAAAATACCTTCGAAATCTTCTAGTTTAGAAGCTTGAATCACTAATCCTAAGTTATTTGGTATTGTTGAAATCGCAATAGGTTTATCTGCTATTGGAATATTTATAACTCGGACTTCTCCCGTAGCTATATGTTGTGGCCCCGCATAGAGAGTACCTAAAAGAGCGATTCTTGAGCCTGCACAAAGATTGCCATTTTTATCAATAAAACTACCTATATTAGCTAAAAATACAGGAGAGCCACTTGAACCAGGGAAACATGCGGCATCAATCATAAATTCAAATTTATCGTTGTATGGCAGCTTAGCGTGGGTTGCTGTAATACCTTTTCTGATTATTGGTAAATTATGTTTTTCGTCCCAAATACCATTAGGGTACCCAATCATAATTATATCTTCCATAGAACTCAATGTAGATAATAAAGTATCATCTGCAAGATTCTCTTTTCTTAGGCGGACACTATAAAATTTTTTACCATCCATTTCTAATTGGCGAAAAATAGGTGCTAAAGGAAAAATAGCAAGGTCAACATCTAGCTCTGGATGTTTAATCCACATTGATTCAAAATTATTGAACAAAATTGCCATATAGTTACCTAGATCTATTGAACCATCATCTTTTTGCAACGTTAAATGAAATTTCCCTTCTTTTGAACCATTAATAACATGCTTATTTGTCACTATACATGGGACACTAAAATCTCCATCCACAAGAAAATCAAAAAAATAACCAGTTCCAGAGGAAACTCCCTCATCAGTTAAAGATTCAATTCTTAAAGTACTGTGTATAAGCTGTTCAATTGGGCTAACGTAATTTTCCATTTCATTCCTCATTCAAATATTTTCACATTCACACTTATACTAAAACTGGGGGTTAAAGATTTTACTATCAACTATAACACCAGTTAATTATAAACAATTTAATAATAACTCAAACAAACAAATATACTGCATTTAACTTTATAACCACTAATTATAGCTTACTTGTTATATTCAATGGTTTTTTATTTCATTTGATGAAAACTTTTATTTTTATAAAATTTATTATTTTAAATAATGCCTTGTTATCACCTACTAACATGAAATATAATATTATTTTGTTTTTCATGAAAGCTCATGAGATGATTTCAAAACTTCCATGTTTAATCAAAAACAAGTAAAGCTCAGGAAAAAAACCATTATCATTAATAAGTTAAAAACACATGAAAATCATAACTGCTCAATAAAAACCCTATTTTAAGTCAAGTTTTAAATATTTTGTGATAATGACCAAATAAATGATTTATAAAGTTGTATTAAATACTAAAGGACATATTATGAAAAAATTGATTTTACTATTAGCTTCCATGTTATTTTCCATAAATACTTTTGCAAATCCTGTGTTTATAACCTATGCCTTTTTTAAGGGGACAGAGTATATTAGCCTTACTGATTCAACAATTGATGCTTTTAATCAAGCTCATAAAATAAATAAATTTTTCTCAATTACATCCACACTGAAAGAAGAAAAAACAGGGTATCTTGATTCAATATTCACAATAAGTAAAACAAAAGGAATTTGCGAAAATGAAAATAAACTAGTTGACTTTATTGAAAATAAAAATAAAAAAAAGAAATGGACTGACTCAATATTAATTGAAATAGGGGAATATAAATCATGCAAATATGCGGTAAAATCTTCCATTTTAGATGTTAATAAAAATTTTTGTTTGGGTATTAAAAACTCTTTAGAGCATCCTCAACATACTGTTGATTATCTATATATAAATACACCAGATAATCAGGAATGCAATAGAGAAAAAAACAATATTGTATTTATTATTGCAGGAGCCTCTTAATACATATAATTAATTTTTATAGTTACCTATTGATTATATAGATAGTTTAAAAATTAAAAAACAACTTAAGTTAGATTTTCATTAATATTCTTATGAAACATCTCCATCTGTTTCTCTCCCCGATGTGATTTAGGTAACTTATCCATCGGGATTTCAAATCCCTCAGGCAACTCTTGTGGGATTGTTTTTGTTAGATAGATTTCCACTGAGGTTATTGTCGTAAAAGAACAACCACACAACATATTTTGGCATTGGTGATAGCTTCTACGGGTTTCACTACTCATGGATTTACTGGTTTTGGTATAAGTCACAGCGCCACACTTTGGATAATTGAACGCCATTTTATAACCTTGGGTTATGGGTATACCTGACGTTATTATAATCAATTATCCGTTGTTTTACTCCTCATCCATCATATCAATGTCTTTGATTTTTATTTCAAGTTCCAAATGGGTGATAAACCCGTTCCCATCAATGGTGTGTGTCACTCGGCTAATCACCCACTGGTGACTATCAATGGTCGGTTTAAAGCCAGTTACCGTGACGGGAATTTCAGGGTATAGGTCTGCGCGCCCCTCAGCCAAAGTGATATTAAACTCTGCTACGCCCCTTTGTAATTTTGACCACTTGGCTGCGGCGGCACGTTTAGCGGATTGCTCGTTTTTAAAGGCCAGTCACTTTGGATAACACTTAATTTACGCACAAAAAAAGGCACTCGCCCCCGAGTGCCTTTTGACTACAACTCACTGAATATAAAGTAAATTACACCTATTCAGCGGTTCTGGTACTTGTGCGGATTAGGTAATCAAAGGCGCTAAGTGCGGCTTTGGCCCCTTCTCCGGCTGAAATGATAATTTGCTTGTAAGGCACTGTTGTACAGTCACCTGCGGCAAAGATGCCTTTTACGCTGGTTTCATTACGTGCATCAATTTCAATCTCGCCCATACGGTTTCTTGCGACTGTATCGCCTAACCAATTGGTATTTGGCAATAAACCGATTTGTACAAATGCACCTGCAACTTCTAAAGAATGCACACTTTCATCTGTACGGTCTTTGTATTCAAGACTAGTCATTTTGCTACCATCCCCTTTAACTTCAAGGGTTTGTGCATTCACAATAATATCGACATTTTTCAGGCTGCGTGCTTTTTGCTGTAACACAGAATCGGCTTTTAGTTCTGGCGCAAATTCAAGTACCGTTACATGGTCAACCACACCCGCTAAATCAATCGCGGCTTCAATACCTGAGTTTCCGCCACCAATAACCGCAACGCGTTTACCTTTAAATAATGGGCCGTCACAGTGTGGGCAGAATGTGACGCCTTTGGTGCGATACTCTTGCTCTCCCGGAACGCCCATGTTTCTCCAGCGCGCACCTGTCGAAATAATAATACTGCGGGATTTTAAAATACCACCAGAAACGGTTTCGATTTGGTGTAACCCCCCTGCTTCAGCGGCAGGAATTAATTTAGCAACTGATTGGCCATCAATAACATCAACATCATAGCTATCAACGTGGTTTTTCAACGCACCTGCAAAAATGGCACCTTCTGTTTTGATAACGGAAATATAGTTTTCAATATCAACCGTATCCATCACTTGGCCACCAAAGCGTTCACCGATAACACCAGTGCGGATACCTTTACGTGCAGTGTAAATTGCTGCGGATGCCCCCGCAGGCCCACTACCAATGACTAATACTTCAAAAGGTTCGCGCTCCGTTAATGACTTAGCAGCACGGGCATCGGCATTGGTATCAACTTTGCTAACAATTTCACTTAATGTCATGCGGCCTTGGCCAAATTCTTTGCCATTTAAGTAAACCGCAGGAACTCCCATCACATTGCGCTCATCAATTTCATGTTGGAAAAGCGCGCCATCAATTGCAGTATGGCTGATGTTAGGGTTTAAAACTGCCATTAAGTTTAATGCCTGAACAACATCTGGGCAGTTATGGCAAGATAATGAATAATACGTTTCGAACTGGAACTCGCCTTCTAGGCCTTTTACTTGTTCCAGTAACTCTTGCGCTTCTTTCGATGGATGACCACCAATTTGCAATAACGCCAGCACCAGAGAGGTAAATTCGTGTCCCAGTGGCGACCCTGCAAAACGCAAGCCGCTATCAACACCTGGGTTAGTAATTAAAAATGATGGCGTTCTTATCGCACTATTGCGTTCTTCACGCACACTCACTTTGTCAGACAGCGATGCAATTTGGTCGAGCAATTGCTTAATTTCGTTTGATTTTTGGCTGTCGTCTAAATTGGCAACTAATTCAACGGGTTTAGTTAAACGTTCTAAATAGGCTTTTAATTGGGCCTGTAAATTGTTGTCGAGCATGTAATCCCCTTTAATTTTAATCATAAAATCGGGTACATATACCCGTCATACTGCAAGTTACAGGCAAGGCATCATTGCACTAAACGCCTGTAACTCGAGTCATCTAATAATCAATCAAAAGATTAATTAGATTTTGCCGACTAAATCTAAAGATGGAGACAATGTTGCATCACCTTCTTTCCATTTAGCTGGGCAAACTTCACCTGGGTGGCTTGCAACGTATTGAGCAGCTTTCACTTTACGCAGTAAATCTGCTGCATCACGGCCGATACCTTCAGCAGTGATTTCAATCGCTTGGATGATGCCTTGTGGGTCAACGACGAATGTACCACGGTCTGCTAAGCCTTCAGCTTCACGCATATTTTCAAAGTTACGTGTCAATGCGCCTGTTGGGTCACCGATCATTGCATATTTGATTTTACCGATAGTGTCTGAGCTTGCGTGCCATGCTTTATGGGTAAAATGTGTGTCGGTAGAAACAGAGAAAATTTCAACACCTAATTTTTGGAATTCTTCGTAATGGTCTGCAACGTCACCCAATTCAGTTGGGCAAACAAACGTAAAGTCAGCTGGATAAAAGAAGAAAACACTCCATTTACCTGCAACGTCTTTTTCAGAAACTTCGATGAATTTGCCGTCTTTAAATGCTTGGTTTGTAAATGGTTTGATTTGAGTATTAATTAATGACATATGATGTTCTCCTGTTTGGTTGCCTATTAAGTTACTGTTTTGCAGTGACTTAATCCAATCAGTACGCGCTATCGATTTGATAGGTACAATCTAATCATTTATTAATAATTGATAGGTGATGCATTAAAACGCTTACTGAGATATTCAGCAAGCGTTTTATTTTTAAGCGAGCAATTTAGGAAGGTATTAAGCCATTGTGGCAATGGTTTTGCGAAAACGAATTAAGGCGAGGGTAAAGAACACGCTTCCGATAACCAGTAAAATTGCAAACTGGGACCAAACAATCTGAAAACCTGCCCCACGATACAAAATAGCCTGTGCAAGGCTCACAAAGTGGGTAGTCGGCATCGTTAACATAATATCTTGCACTAATTGTGGCATACTTTCCCGCGCCGTCATCCCACCAGAAAGCATATTCAATGGCAATAAGACTAAAATCATTAATAACCCAAACTGTGGCATTGAACGGGCGATTGTCCCCATAAAAATACCTATGGACGTTGTCGCAAAAAGGCTTAATGCCACACCACACATAAAGAGCAAAATCGAGCCTTCGATTGGGACTTGCAACAGTGTTTTCACCACCAGCATCAATGAAACCCCTGAAGCAATCAGCACCACCAATCCCATTGACCATATTTTAGACATCATGATCTCAAAAGGCGTCAATGGCATCACCATAAGGTGCTCAACCGTGCCATGCTCTCGTTCACGGATCAACGCAGCTCCAGTTAAAACAATCGATAACATGGTGATATTATTGATAATTGCCATCACTGAACCAAACCACGATTGCGTTAAGTTAGGGTTAAAGCGCATCCGCACTTCCAAATCAACGGGTAGGCTCGCATTGCTGCGGTATTTTGCTAAGAACTCATTAACCTCACCAAGGGTAATATTTTGAATGTAGCTGTTCCCTAAAAACGCTTGGCTCATGCGAGTTGCATCAATATTCACTTGAATTTCAGGGCTCCTACCCGCCAAGACATCCCGTTGAAAATTAGGCGGAATATCTAAGGCAAAAGTATATGAACCCCGATTGAGCAAACCATCTATTTGGTCAGGTGTGATATCCGCAGGTGGCAAAAAGTAAGGAGCATAAAAGCTATTGATAATACGGTTGGATAACTGCGATTTATCTTGGTCTGCAATAGCAATCGGCGCATTGTGCAATGAGCCTGGCGTTACCGTTGCAGATGAATAAATCGAAACCGTAAAAGCGAAAACAATCAACGCCAGCATCGCTTTATCTCGCCCTAAACTTCGTAACTCTTTGACACCTAAATTAAAGATATTTTGAATTTTACGTATCATCATTAGGACTCCTGTTTTTTCAGGAACAACACGCTCAGCCCGATGACGAGAGGAACCGTAATCAACAACGGGATAAATGAGGCCTGTAAATCAAACAAATTAAGGCCTTTAGAGAAGGTCCCACGCGTAATAGTGAGGAAGTGTGAGGTCGGATAAACCATGCCCACCCAACGCCCCATTCCCTCTAATGATGACACTGGGTCAATCATTCCAGAAAACTGTGTTGCAGGGATTAATGTGATGATCGATGTACCAAAAATAGCGGCAATCTGGCTTTTCATAAAGCAAGAAATCAACAAGCCAATCCCTGTCGCAATACTAACGTACAAAAATGCAGCCAAGGTTAACGTTAAAAAGCTGCCCTTGAATTCCACGCCAAAAATATACACCGACAAAATACAAAGCAGTACGAAGTTAAACATCCCTAATAGAATATAGGGGAGCTGTTTACCCAGTAAAAACTCTAATTTGGTGATCGGGGTGACATAAAGGTTAATGATTGAACCGAGCTCTTTTTCACGTACCACACTTAGTGCACTTAACATGGCTGGGATCATCATTAATAACAATGGGATAACAGCAGGTACAATCGCGGGTAAGCTGCGTACATCAGGGTTATAACGGTACCGTGTTTCTATATCGATAGCAGGCATACCTGCTACACCTACAGGTTGGCGCGCAGCCATGGTACTTAACCATGCAAGGTGCATTGCTTGTACATAACCACGAACTGTCTCTGCGCGGTTTGGCATTGCGCCGTCTATCCAAACACCGATTTTCACATTATTACCACGGGCAATATCTCGAGCAAAATTCGGCGGTATTTCAATAGCAACCGTAATTTGCCCGCTGCGCATACCTTCTTCGAGTTCGTCATAATCTTGAAGAGGTGGTTGTTCAATAAAATAACGGGAGCCTGCAAGGTTTAACGTATAACCCTGGCTCAGACCTGTCTGGTCACGGTCTAACACGGAAAAACGTAAGTTTTCAACGTCCATACTGATCCCGTATCCCATAATAAACATCAGGATCACCGTACCCAGTAAAGCAAGCGTCGAACGAACAGGGTCTCGCCGTAACTCCATCCCTTCACGAATTGAATAACTGAATAAGCGACGTAAACTAAAACGTTTTTTTAATGCTTCCGTGGCTTGCTCTTTGAGTTCAGGATCAACATGGAACTCGGGCGCCGTTTCCGTTCCTTGCCCTGCATCACCGACTGCATCTTGTAAATAAGCAATGAACGTTTCTTCAAGTGTCGCTAAACCACGCTTTTTGGTGAGGTTGGCAGGGGTATCGCAATCTAGCACTTTACCTGCATGCATTAGCGATATCCGGTCACAACGCTCCGCTTCGTTCATAAAGTGTGTGGAGATAAAAATTGTGACACCGTCACGTCTCGATAAATCCACCATCAAATTCCAGAACATGTCTCTGGCAACAGGGTCAACCCCCGATGTTGGCTCATCCAGTATCAGCATTTCAGGTTCATGGATCACGGCAACCGCTAAGGATAAACGTTGGCGAATGCCTAATGGTAAGTCATCAGGCATGGTATCCCTGACTTCATCGAGCTCAAACCGTTGGCACATGTCATCAACACGACGCGCAATTTTGTTTTCTGGAATATGGAACAGTTTTGCGTGTAGCACCAGGTTTTGCTCCACACTTAATTCACTGTACAGTGAAAATGCTTGTGACATATATCCAACACGTTTACGCGTTTCGATATCCTTCGGGTCAATCTCCTGCCCAAATAACCAAGCCTGACCTTCACTGGCCTGCAACAGCCCGGTCAGCATCTTCATGGTTGTTGATTTACCACATCCATTTGAGCCTAAGAAACCAAAAATCTCCCCTTTTGGAATTTTAAAATTCACGTGATCAACAGCAACGAAGTTACCAAAACGCATAGTTAAATCCTGCGCTTCAATCGCGATAACGTCATCTTTCGAGGTGTCTCTCGGCGGAATGATAACTTTCTTATGGCCACTGCGTTTTTCTTCTGGTAGTAACTCGATAAAGGCCGCTTCAAGGTCATCACATTGTGTTTGCGCTTTTAACTCCGAAGCATGGCCTGTGGCTAGCACTTTTCCATCATCCATCGCGACTAGCCAATCAAACCGTTCCGCTTCTTCCATGTAGGCGGTTGCCACCAGTACGCTCATGTTGGTTTGACGCAGACGAATACGGTCAATTAAGTCCCAAAATTGGGCGCGAGATAAAGGGTCAACCCCTGTAGTGGGCTCATCAAGAATTAATAAATCAGGATCATGGATTAATGCACAACATAGCCCGAGTTTTTGTTTCATCCCACCAGATAGCTTACCTGCGGGTCTATCTTTAAATGGTGCTAACCCCGTGCTTTCGAGCAAATCTTGAATGCGATACTCCCTTTCCGCCTTTGATTGCCCAAATAAGCGCCCAAAAAAGTCCACATTTTCATAAACGGATAACGTATGGTAGAGGTTTTTACCGAGTCCTTGAGGCATGTAGGCAATGCGAGGACATACCGCACGGCGGTGATCGACATCATTCATATCACCATCAAGTACAATCACATTTCCTTGCTGAATAGCCCGCGCTCCCGCTATTAATGAAATTAAGCTGGATTTCCCCACGCCATCTGGCCCTATCAACCCCACCATCTTGCGAGCTGGGATAGCAAGCACAATGTCATCCAATGCACAATTATCACCATAATGCTGGCTGACATGCTGTATATCAATGATCACATCATCCATCAGTTTATTGGTCATTGTGGTAATCTCACCTCAAGTTCAGCTGGCCAAGATTCATTGGAGTCTAAACGCACATAAGCTTTACCTGGCAGACCTGTTTTCACATATTCAAGGTGTTGCTCGAGTAATTCAGGGGAGATACGCGCACGAACGCGGAACATCAGTTTTAAGCGTTCGTTTTGTGTTTCAACAGTTTTGGGGGTGAACTGGGCAACGCTGGCAACAAACGTGGTTTTTGCGGGAATAACAATGTTGGGTGCGGCATCAAGAATAATATGTACATCGCTTCCCAGCGCCACTTTCCCAGCATCTTCAGTTGGTAGGAAGAAAGTCATGTATACATCGCTTAAATCCACCATATTCAATACACGACCGCCCGCCCCAAGGACTTCACCTGGTTCTGCGACGCGGTATTGAATGCGCCCATTGCGAGGTGCTTTTAAAATGCTGTCATCTAAATCAGCCATGATGCGACGCTCTGTAGCAGTTGCGGCATCAACTCGGTTTTTAGCTTGCACAATACCTGCACTTGCCGAGTCAATCGCAGATGTTGCTGCTGCAACTTGTGCTTTTGAGGCTTCTAACGCAGCACGTGAGCCCTGCATTTGTGCAGTATCATCATCAACTTGTTGTTGAGAAACAGCTTTGGTTCTTACCAATGCCCTTGAGCGATTAAGGCGTTTTTGCGCGGCATCAAGCTCCGCTTCACGTTGGCGCACCACGGCTTGCGCTGCCACTTTTTCACTTTTACGTTGAGCAAGTGCAGACTCTGCGGTGGTCACAGCACTAATGGCTTGACGTAATTGAGCTTGTACTTCATGCAGTTGTTCTTGGAGTGCCCGGGTATCCATGCGGGCTAATTCTTGCCCTTCTTTAACAAAATCCCCTTCTCTTACATTAATGGTTTCAATCCGACCAGCAGTTTTCGTTGCAATATCAATCTCTGTCGCTTCTATGCGCCCATTACTTTGCGCAAATCCAGCGGGTAACCCACCGGAATTCACGCTCCAGTAATAGAAGCCGCCAGCAACAATAATGAATATTAAAACGATGTAAAAAGATATTTTCTGCTTATTTATTTTCATACCATCCCTTTTCCATTAAATGAGAAAACAATGAACAACAATTATTTTTATTAACCTGATGAAATTAATAAAGCCACATAACTGTTAATATGCGAAATAAATATGGCCAAATACAAAAAAAGGAAATTATATTTTAAAAGTAGGCTAAATCAGTGTAATTGCTGTTCAACCATTAGCTATCTATTTAATTTAACAAAAGTTTATCAAAATTTAGATTAAGTGGAGTTGCCTTGCATCACAAAAAAACAGAATAAATTAACAAAATTTCCCATAAGGCATTAATTGTACAACTTTAGATGAAAAAATATAAAAACAAAGCCAGTAAGTTTATTACTGACTTTTTTCATATAAGATTTATATTCGTTTAACTATCCGTTGTATTTGCAATTAGCGAGCAAACTCTGCGATGGTTTTTTCATCCATACGGTAACGAACCCACTCATCTTGTGGTTGCGCACCGATACTTTTATAAAAATCAATGGCGGGTTGGTTCCAGTCTAAAACACTCCATTCAAGACGTTGGCATTTTCTTTCTACGGCTAATACAGCGATATGTTTTAGCAGTTTTTTTCCTGCACCTGCACCGCGAAAATCGGGAGACACATATAAATCTTCTAAATAAATACCGTTATTCCCTAACCAAGTTGAATAGCTAGTAAAGAAAACCGCATACCCTGCGGGTTTATCATCCACATAACAAATAAGGGCTTCTGTTTTAGAATCTGCGCCAAAGAGTGAATTTTCGATATCAGTAACGCTGGCCTTAACTTCATGGCGGGCTTTTTCATACTCTGCTAATTCAATTATCATCTCTAAAATCAACTTAGCGTCTTTCACTGTTGCTGGCTTTATTTCTACGTTCATTTGCGACTCTCTTGTTATTTGAGCGGTAATATTATGCCTTGCACCTTGAACGCCCAACAGTTAGCAATTTAATTCATATGACTCCACATGATATAAGCGAGATTTATACCTGTTTTCTTACTTATAACGATAAGAATTATGAAAGAACGCATTTCTGGGTTTTGATCTCCCCACTCAGTTTGTTATGATGCGCTCATTGTTCAACCTAACGAAAAATAAGGAGGCTAATTTATGCTGTTGTGTGATCTTATCGAATACTCACACTTCTTTGGTAATCGCCAGAGCTCAGGCTTTCACAGTTTTATACTGCGATAACCCTGCCTGAGCGAAGCCGCAAAGAGATCTTCCCTCAGCTTACTGGGTTGTCGTTATGACTATCCAAGGCATTGTTATGCCTAAAATTTGAGTAAGCTATGAGCACATTATTATCTGTAAAATCATTAAATTACGACATTTCTACCAACACGCTATTAAAAGATGTTTCATTCACCTTGCAACAAGGCGACCGCATCGGTTTAATTGGCCACAATGGCAGTGGTAAAAGTACTTTATTAAAGTTACTTACCCACCAGATATCCCCCAACAGTGGTAGCATTACTTACGCCAATCACTGCGTCACGGCGTATATCGAACAACATTTACCTGAGGATGTTGCCCATCTGACACTGATTGATGCGCTTGTTCAAAAAATCCCAGAACAAGACAAAGTCGCTGAACGTTGGCGAGCTGAGGTATTACTGTCTGAATTAGGTTTTACTGCCCAACAATGGGAACAAAAAGCCAATGAAATTAGTGGCGGTCAACATACTCGCCTTTTGTTAGGTCGCGCGTTAATTGAACAGCCTGATTTATTATTGCTAGATGAACCGAGTAACCACTTAGACTTACCTACCCTGATTTGGTTAGGAAATTTCCTTCAGTCTTGGAAAGGGAGTTTTGTATTGGTTTCTCACGACCAGGCTTTGCTTGATAAGGTCACTAATTGTACATGGGTTTTACGTGATAAATCGTTACATTTCTATCGATTACCATGCAGTGAGGCACGCCTTGCCATGGCCGAAAAAGACATTACCGATGAGAGGCGTAATCAAGCGGAACAAAAAGAGATTGACCGGATAGCGTCTAGTGCTAAACGTTTGGCTATTTGGGGCCATGTGTATGATAACGAAGGGCTATCTCGCAAAGCGAAACAAATGGAGAAACACATTGATAGGCTTAAAGAGACTCAAACAGAGCTCACTGAAGGTTATCAATGGAAGTTGGCATTAAATGGTAAATCGATTCCTGCCGACCGTGTTTTAGAGCTCGAAGGCACTGAGGTTTCAACGCCAACGGGTGAAAATTTGTTTAAAACCGCGTTTCATCAGGTAAAAAGCGGCGACCGTATCGCCATTATGGGCGCAAATGGTTGTGGTAAATCAACATTATTGCGCCTGCTTTGGCAGCATTATCAACAAGATTTACGCTATACCAAGCACCTGAAGTTTCATCCAACAATTCGAGCTGGGTATTACGACCAGCAATTAGAACAATTGAATGATAACGACAGCCTATTGGATGCGCTACGCCCCTTTGCCGCTATTACAGATGAACAACGCAAAATGGCACTTATTGGTGCTGGATTTGCCTATTCACGCCATCAACAAACCGTGGAAACACTCAGTGGTGGTGAGCGCGCAAGGCTGCTTTTTATTGGTTTAAGTTTAGCCCAGTATGAACTTATCTTATTGGATGAGCCGACTAACCACCTTGATCTTGAAGGAAAAGAAGCACTGAGTGAAGAAATTAGCCAATTTTCAGGAGCATTACTTGTCGTCAGCCACGACAGATGGTTGATTGAAAATAGTTGCCAACGTTTTTGGTTTATTGATGAACATCAGTTAGTAGAATATCTGAACATTGATGATATTTATCATAAAATTGAACAGCAGGCCCAATTGTTATCTAGTAGTCCGACTGAAGATGTTGAACACTGTAATACGGTAAATGTTCAGACAAAGGTTATTTCACATGAGGACGAGTTGTTAGAGAACTTATTGGTTTTAGAGGAAAAATTGCATGCTGATAAGCAACGTAAATTAAGCCACCAAAAACCACAACTTCAGCAACAATGGATTGATGAAATAGCGCAGATACAAGCCCAATTAGGGTTATAAATTTAGCCCCTGATTACGCTTGTAGTCAGGGGTTTTTTAATCAAGTAGAGGATATAAAGAAAAAGTTAGATATAAGTTAAATTCAAAACCTAGTATTAGTTCTCAAATATAGTTGTAAGTAATGGTGATTCAAAAATTGCATTTGGTGAAATAACGACCTCATCAAGAGGAATATTTTTACCGTATCTTTCTGTAAGTTTTGATTTCACTATTTCAGAGCTTAAATCAAAATCTTTCATTTTTTGTAACTTTCCTATTTTAATATTCAAGCCATTGAAATAAATCTTCCAAACAAGTTCTGAGCAATATATTTTTTCATCCGACCAAGAAAAATATAGGTCATAAGGCTTGGCGCGATATTTCATTGCCTCTTTATATAAAATAGCCTCTTGTTTGTCAGTTAATCCATTCATTCTCTTAACAACATACTTCCCCGACTTTCCTTGCTTTATCCACTTTTCTAACGGAGTAAATTTAACAACATTAGAAGCTTCGTAAACATACGGTTGATTATTGTTAAATAATACTATCCCCATGTGGCTATATGGCGATTTTGTGGCTTTTTGAATAGCAAGACTCTGAGGTGATTTTGAAGTTTGAAATATAATATCTCCTTGCTTGGGGCTGTACCCATAAGACGAGGATATAAATAAAAGAAATAAGCACCCTAAAAATTTAATCATGCTGTTCATTAAAGCTCCAAAGTTTTGTATTCATTTTCTGAGAGTAAACCGTTAAAACCTACCGCAGTTGATGAATAACCAACTTTGCTTTTCCCTTCTGCCGCCCATCCCACCCGTCGCTCCAATACAATACAACCAGAGTGATTAGAGGCTTTGGTTGAGATGCAACGTAACGGATTTAAGCAAAGATGGGATACTAAATACGAATAGTCAATGGAAAAGACTCGTTTAGCAATACAAAAGCCCTCGGTCAGCAATAACACCTTATTTAGCTGCATTTACTGATAATGTAGATATATCTAATAGTGCAGAATATGAAAAAATAGGGTCAACAGGCATAAAGATAACAAACGTTAACCAACCAATATTCACCATGTCATATGCAAAATTAATATACATAGAATCTCCTTGTGTTTAACAACAGCATATCACTGCATTAAAGAAACTAAATCAATAAGAAACCGCTTATATCGCTATTAATAGTGAGGAATACGCATATTTAAGAAATAGGAAATGGCAAATGATAATAACGGCAGGATTCGCTGTGATGAGCAATTGCCTTTAGTTAATAAGCGAGCCCTTATCACAACGATATACAGACATGTTGTTGAAGCAAACCGATTAAAGGGAAATAGATTTAATAGATATGAGCAGGAGATAACAGCAACCCACTGGCAGGAATTACCAGAACCGACAAAGCAGTAACACTCCGCACCAACACCAGAACTAATACAACATGTACATCCCCATTATATACCCTTCTATCATCTGAAATATATAAAAGGGGTGCTTTGGAAACATTAAATCGGGTATCGATGATATCGCCATACCTAAAGAAAAAAATAACATAACGTCCTCATAATTTTTATTTTTAATCATGCAGTTATAAAAAACAAAATATACCACATAAACAATCACTATCAATCGATAAGTGAGGGTCTCGCACATATAGAAGTAAGCATGAATATTGATAAATACAAACTTTGTTTAGCTCAATCACAATCTGGAATTACTCGTTACCTTAAGGATGAGGACAGATGGAGCGAAGGAAACGAAACATTAAAAACAACAAATATTCACCCTGCTTTACGAGTCTGAAATGAAAAATGCGCAAATCGACGACTTAATCTTTCAGTGGAAAATGAAATCATCGATAGAGCGCACGAAACTCATTCAGCATGAAATTAATAACCGTGGAGCAAAAGCATTCACATAATGACGCAGCATGAGAATTACCCAGATAAGCAACACTTTCCCCTTATCGTGACATTCAAGAATTACCAATGGGGCGTAGGAAAGTTGGTGACTAAATACAAAACTATTGACACTGAGACTTGTGATTTTGATGGCGGAATAGTTGAAATAGCAAGCATCGATTTAAACGATACAGAAATTGATTATAACTCGCAGCAATCCCACTTTGTAAACCCACAGAAACCAATCTCAATAAGCGTAATGGCTATTCACCACATCACCAATGAGATGCTGGAGCTATCCCCGTTTATTGAAGATGTAATTGAGGCTTACAAAGGCGCTGATTATCTGGTTGCACATAACGTCGATTTCGATAAACGAATGATGCCAGAAATGGACGAACCTTTTATCTGCACATAAAACTAGCTCGCCGCTTATAGCCTAAACAGTAACCAATTAGAGAAAGCTAACCATTCATTCAAGCCACTGTTGAATAAAGATTTTGTAAACCATCCATCTTGCTATTTAATTTTTTGTTTTTTTGCGCGTTTAAAATATGATGTAGGCACATTTGGGCAGATAACTTCTTTAAATTTATCTTCTTTTTTTGTACTTTTTTCAGCTTCCATCGGTGGAGACGTATTTTCCTGTGTCGTTTTACGATTATCTGTCATATATAAGTGCTCTTTTGCTTGAATTATGTCATTAGTTTTAGCCATTTGATTTTCCTTCTTTCACTAATACCGCGTTGACTTCCTCTATTCTTTCAACTGCTAGGTTAATGATTTCAACGACTTTTGCTGATTCTTCTTTACTTAATTGCTGTAATACAATTTTATGTCTTAAGAGTGATTTAAATTTATCCACTGCACATTCAATTTCATTGGCAAATTGGTTTCCCGCTTTAAGCTCTTGTGCATAATTTAACTTTAGTTGAACTTCTGCTAAAAGTTCAGCTTTTAATAATAAAAAGCACCGCCCTTCTGGTGTGATGACAAAACACTTACGCCCTTTATCATTCTCTTTACCTACACCTGCAGTAATAAAACCTAACTCTTCTAATAACGTCAATGTGGGATAAATAACCCCTGGGCTTGGACAATAAAACCCTGCTGTTTCTTCTGAAATTTTTTTGATCAGCTCATAGCCATAATTTATTCCCCCAACCAGTAAGTGTAGAATATATATTCTAAGCTGCTTAGGGTTAAACATTCGACTCACACTTTTGCCATTACATAAGCAAGGATCAAGCTGTTGTTCGTTTGCCATTCAAATTCTCAGTAATTGTTTTGATGCCAAAACCGATATATCGGATATAATAGTCATTTCTACGAAAAATGCTAGCTTTAGATATATCTGTTTTTGCGCATAACGTGCTAATGATAATCATTCTTAGTTGAATTATACGCATTGAGATACTGTAAAACAGTCATTATTGTGCTGTAAATTATCTGAATCGCTTATTTTGTGCATAAAAAAACCAGCCCGCAGACTGGTTTATCTTCAAAATAGCTGGTTAACCGATATCGGGTAAAACTTTAAATACAATACCCAGTTGAACACCAATTACGACAATTCCACATAAAAATACGACGAGTAAACCAATGGGCCCACCTAATACTTGGTATCGGCGCTGATTTAATGTTCGTGATTTAAATGCCATTGCGCTTGGTAATAATAAAGCAAGAATGGATAAGGCGATTGCCGCATAACCCAGCGCCATCACAAATCCTTTCGGATAAAACAGTGCAAATACTAAAGGAGGCCCAAACGTCAACAAACCTGTTTGTATGCGCCCTGCTGCGTTATCTTGCCTCTTAAATAAATCGGCTAAGAAATCAAATAACCCTAACGCTACCCCTAAAAAGGATGTTGCCAGTGCCAAGCTCATAAACATTTGTGCAACTAACTCTGTGCGCCCTGATTGTGCCACATCTTTAATTGCATCCAATAATCCATTAAGCCCTGCATTTTCTGCTAAGATGCCCACAAACGTTGTTGTTCCAATGCTCCCTAATGTTGCTATCTGCCATAAAATATAAGCGATGAGCGGGATGGCACTACCAATGATGAAAATAACTCGCAGCTTTTTGACGTCCCCCCCCATGTATTTCACAATGCTTGGGACGCTGCCGTGAAAACCAAATGAGGTAAAAAAGACAGGGATTGCAGATAAAATAAGAACCTTCTCTGTTGGCGCTGCCAACAAATTTTGCTGCTCTACATGTGGCATCATTAGCGCCAAAATAATGACCAAGAAAATAATTTTTGCAGTAAACAGTATGCGGTTAATAAAATCGACGGATGAAGTTCCGAAGCAAACGACCCCACCACCAATTACCGTAAACAGGACAATCCCCATCCAATCTGCCATTTCAACTGAAAAACTGCTTTTTAGATTTGACGTAATGATTTCGCCCGCACCACTCACATAAGCCGCAGTTAAAGCGTACATCAGGAACATCATGCTAAAACCAGTGATAAATTTACCACCCGAGCCTAAATAACGTTGAGCTACGCTGCCGATCCCTGTTTCGTAAGATTCATGCTGGTAAACCTCCACCAATAGAAGCGCGGTATAACACATCAAAGCCCATAGGGCTAACAACATGGCTAAACTAACTAAAAAACCATTACCCGCAGCTGCGATTGGCATTGCCAACATCCCAGCACCTATTGTCGTGCCTGCAACGATAAAAACACTACCCAATGTGCGATTTTTCATATTGAGATCCTAACAAATTAATTAGAGGCTAATTTATAATTGGAATTTTTTATTTTATTTTCTTCATCAACGAGTTGCTGTAACTTTTCTTCAAAAATTGTGGTTAATGCATCCCAGTAATTTTCGAAATACTCCTTATCACGTAAGCAATGGGTCATTACAGCGGATCGTAAAACATACACAGACTTGACCTTATGCCATTCACTGTCAGAAAAATTAGCATCACGGCATAGATTCAATGGGTTATCACCATACTCTTCATAGGTGAGTGATGTAGATGAGGTTAAAAAATCGTTTGAATAACTACGGCCGGTTGCATAAGAACACAGTTCATAAAGCCGTTTGTTTAATTGATTTTGCTTTTCTAAAGATGGGTTCTCTAATTCACGGAACATAAAGTTAATCATATGGAAATCCGGGTCTGGCATCGCAAAAATTGTAAACTTGCGCCCATCAATATCAAATGGTTCGCATTGTTTGATTTTTTCTATCATCCAGTTAGTGGTAGTGATACCCGCAGCAAGGACTTTGCCATACCCTAAAAGATTCAAAGGAACTAACCGATGCGCAGCCCAAACCGCCGCTGCAGTTGCGCCTGCTTTCGAACCTTCCATGATTGATGAACCTAAAACAACATTTTGCTGTTTGTCTGATTTACGGTGTTTTTCTTGAACTTCTTCAAAAACATAGGCTGCATGATAAGAAATTAAATCAACAATGCGCTTATCCTTCATGCAAATGGCTCCCGCTGCATAAGGGATAAAACCAGCTTTATGAGGATCAACTGTAATCGAGTCCGCTTGGTTTAGTGCTTTAAAGCTTTCATAAACATCGGCTTTTGGCCAAGTAACATCATTGGGGAAAATACCTTCCTGATGATAACGATGAATAAGTGCGTCATATTCCATAAATTGGTTGTCTTCATCTCGAAACATCGCACAAGCATAACCTGCATATGCGGCATCGACATGCACATAAAAAGACACACCAAATTGTTCTTCACATTCACGACGTAAATCAATAACAGCTTTTACATTATCTATAGCGCCTGTTTCTGTCGTACCGACAACCGCAACGACGGCAAGAATAGGTTCTCCTTGCTCGATTAATGAAAATACTGTTTCACGCATTTTCTGCACATCAGTGCGATAGCTTGCATCAACGGATAGCTGCACAATGTTTTGCTGACCAAGCCCCAAGATATCCATCGCTTTCATCCATGAATAATGCTTAGATTGGGGGACTAATAATTTACCCAATGTTTGTGGTGACGCACCTACACCTCGGGTTGTTAACTCTCTAACTTCTTCAAAAGTATTTGATTTTTTTAGCTCATCAATAAGATCTAAAACAGCGGCCACCGGTAAATTAAGCAGCTCTTTTTCTGATTTCCCCATTAATAAATGCTCAGATTCTTCATGTTGAGCAATAGCTAATGGCAAGCTTTTCAGGTTTCGAGCCACCCATAACCCTTCATAGTTTGCAACTGTCCCTCCTGAAGTAATGTGCCCCCATGCATTGTTCACGTCATAACCAAACATTGCACACAGATCTAACCCCGCTTCAAGTTCTAAGGCAGTTGTCGTCGGCGAAGCTTCTTGTGTGCAATTGTTTGGGTTATACATCATCGCCATCACATAGGCGAGATTTGACACCATCAGTGTATCGGCATTCATATGCCCCATATAACGAGGGGAAAACCAAGGCACGGATGTACTTTTTAGCTTTGAGGAGAGTTGATTGAGGATCCCTTCAGTTCGATACAGAGTGTCTCTATACTCAGGAGCATAACGATCTACAGCAGTAATGTGCTCAGGGTCTTCCGGATGGTAACTTGAACGCCAATGCATGTGTTCCATTACTGAATATTCCATCATCTCTTTGAAAAATACTGCATTTTCAGATTTTGGACCTAAAAATAGTGCATCTACATTCATTTTTGAATTGTTAAAATTACGCATTTCACACACCTTCAATTCACAACTAATTAACATTAATTGTCTTAAGTCTATTCACTTAATATCATTGGAGAGTGCATAACGGACTGTGTTTATATAAAAGATATCAATATATTAATGATATACATTTTAAAATATCATTTAAGTATTACTTATTGATAAACAAACCGTTAATGGCCAACTTACTTATAGGTATAATTCATTTTTATTTAATTATTAACAAACTAATCAGAATATTGTTTGGAATTGTGGGCGGGTACAAAAAATGAAAAATTATTCAGCTGTAAAGAGTTATTTACGCTAAAAAAGCTTGATAATGTAAATTATTTGTTATAAATGAAATTGATTGCAACGACTTCCCATAGTCCAGTGGGAAGTCGTATTTTCATAACCAATCATTCATAACTAACTATTTAATAAAACTATTTTCCCAATTAAATCGCCTGACTCCATATATTGATGCGCTTCTTTCACTTGCGATAACGTATACAACTTGTTAATTATTGGCTTTATTTTACCGTTTTGTAACATAGGTAAAATGTGCTCTTTTAACTCTGCCGCAATCTGTATTTTTTCATCAATAGAGCGTGAGCGCATGGTTGAACCTGTGTGCGTTAACCGCTTAACCATGAGCGGCATCATGTTGAGCCGTTCTGGGTTTCCTTTCATCATGCCAATTTGAATTATTCGCCCAAATTTTGCAGCGACTAAATAGTTTTTTTCCACATAATCACCACCAATAATATCAACCACCATATTTACACCGCGTGATAATGTGAAGTTCTGTGTGGCTTCGACAAAATCATCAGTTCGGTAGTTAATGATGCAATCTGCGCCTAAGGTTTTTGCCACATTGGCTTTTTCTTCAGAGCCGACAGTCGTTATCACTGTAGCGCCTATTGCTTTTGCTATCATGATAGCCACGCTGCCAATACCAGATGTACCCCCATGAATAAGCACCGTTTCATCTTTTTTTAGTTGGCCAATCTGGCACATGTTTGCCCAGACAGTAAAAAAGTTTTCAGGAATGGCAGCACCGTCAATAAAGGACAAATTCCCTAGTGGTAATGCAATATCTTTATGCACTAAGCAATATTCCGCATATCCCCCACCTGCGACTAATGCACAAAGCGAGTCACCCAGTTGCCAATTGTCGACATCATCCGCTTTTGCAACAACCGTTCCTGCGATTTCCAACCCCATAATTGGAGACGCATCCGCGGGTGGTGGGTAAGAGCCTTTTCGCTGAAAGATATCGGGACGATTAACTCCAGCGGCTTCTACCTTAACAAGTAAATATCCTGCAGAAATTCTGGGCAGTGGTTTTTCAATTAATTGCAATTTTTCAGGGCCACCTGGTTCAATAATATCCACAACGGTCATTGTGATTGGTAAAGGCTGTTGAACATGAGTCATCATGGTCTCCTTTTTGAGGTTAATTTGAAAAATTGATATTTTTAAATTTATTTTTGTGTTAAATTAATGCTAATAAGTTTAATGAATCGTGCTTTAAAATTGCATTTTTAAGTATTAATTCTAATGATGACATAAGTCATCTTTTTATTGTTTAGGTGTTAATATTTAATCTATATCAAACATAATATTTAGTAATCTGCGTTAATTTAGCATTAACGTCTAATTTTCCTAACTTGGTGCCCTTCACTTATCTGGCTATTTTATTTAATTAGCCAATTCTGTCATATATTACTACTTACCAGCTGCCTTATCTTATGTTAAAATTGACTCATATCAATAATTTTAACTTGATTGAGCATTTAATATGATCCCAGAAAAAAGAGTTGTTCGTCGCATCCAGTCTGGTGGTTGTGCAATTCATTGTCAGGACTGCAGTATTAGTCAACTTTGCATTCCTTTCACACTGAATGAACATGAACTGGATCAACTTGATAATATCATTGAGCGTAAAAAACCTATTCAAAAAGGCCAAGCGTTATTTAAGGCTGGGGATGAGTTACGTTCTTTATATGCCATCCGCTCAGGCACAATAAAAAGCTACACTATAACTGAAGAAGGTGATGAGCAAATCACAGGTTTCCATTTAGCGGGCGATCTCGTTGGTTTTGATGCCATTATTCATACACAGCACCCAAGTTTTGCACAGGCACTTGAAACATCAATGGTTTGTGAAATTCCATTTGAAACGTTAGATGATTTATCTGGCAAAATGCCTAATCTGCGTCAACAAATCATGCGTTTAATGAGTGGTGAGATTAAAGGCGATCAAGAAATGATCCTTTTATTATCTAAGAAAAATGCAGAAGAGCGTTTAGCTGCATTTATTCTTAATCTCTCCCATCGTTTCGCTGAACGTGGTTTTTCACCAAGAGAATTCAGATTAACCATGACCCGTGGCGATATTGGTAATTACCTTGGTTTAACCGTTGAAACTATTAGTCGCCTATTAGGTCGCTTCCAAAAAAGTGGCATGCTTAGCGTAAAAGGCAAGTATATCACTATCGAAGATATGACCAAATTGACTGATATTGCTGGTAAAGTTTCAGCAATTACTTGCTAACTTCCCCAAACGGATCACATTAACCGTGATCCGTTTTTGTTTTTTTTCCCAGATTTCTTGCCTATTTAACGCCAATATCTTAGTTTATCTATGTGGAAATATCCGTGTATCGAGAGGACTCCAATATGGCAAACTATAAAAACCTGCTAGTTGCAATTGACCCAAATCAGGATGATCAACCTGCATTAAGACGTGCCGTCTACATCGTGCAGCGTAATGGTGGACGGATAAAAGCGTTTTTACCTATCTATGATTTATCTTATGACATGACGACATTACTTTCTCCTGAAGAACGTAATGCGATGCGCAAAGGTGTCATTAGCCAAAAAGCGGCGTGGATTAAACAGCAAGCCCACTTCTACCTCGAAGCGGGTATTGATATCGAAATTAAAGTGATCTGGCATAACAAGCCTTATGAAGCCATTATTCAAGAAGTCATCAGTGGCGAGCATGACTTGTTATTAAAAATGGCGCATCAAACGGATAATTTTGAATCGATAATTTTCACCCCTTTAGATTGGCATTTACTCAGAAAATGTCCATCTCCGGTGTGGATGGTAAAAGATAAGGTCTGGCCTGATCATGGCTCAGTGGTAGTTGCAGTTAATTTATCCAATGAAGAATCCTATCACGACGACTTAAATATTAAGTTAGTCGAAAAAACGCGTGATTTAGCGACGCGCATTATTAAGGAACAAGAAATTCATCTTGTCAGCGCCTACCCTGTCGCACCAATGAATATCGCGATTGAACTTCCAGATTTTGACCCTAGCCTGTATAACAATGCGTTACGGGGCCAGCATCTCATTGCCATGAAAGAATTAAGGCAAAAATTCAGTATCGATGAGAAATACACTCATGTTCGCGAAGGGTTACCGGAGAAAATCATTCCTGAAATGTGTGAGGAATTACAAGCTGGTGTGGTTGTACTTGGTATTTTAGGCCGCACAGGCCTATCCGCGGCATTCTTAGGAAATACGGCTGAGCACGTTATCGATAAGCTGAAATGTGACTTATTGGCAATAAAACCGGATGGTTTTGTGTGCCCGATTAACGTCGCTGATGATGACGATTAATCTATTGCCTAAAATATAACGTTATAACCCCCATTCATTGGGGGTTTTCTATTTAAAGGCATTATTGTTGTAGACTTGTATTGAGCAACGGCCATGCCTGCATCGCATTAAAAATAACTTGGTTCAGTCTTTCTAACTCAATACCATCACAAGCTTGGATGGTAAAACCATCAATCACCGTAATATAAAAATCCACAATGGCATGAATGGGGGCATCAGGCGCAACATCACCATCTTCAATCCCTTTTTGCATACGCTGCAACAAAATTTCTTGGTAACTTTTGCGCTTTTCTTGCACACTTAATTGCACATCTTCTATTTGCTTAGAACCATTCATCGTGGCTGTAATCAACATACAACCCGCTGGTTTACCTGGTTGAATAAGTTTTTTAGCACTTTCATACATCAACAACTCTATCGCCACCTTGGCTGTTTTCGCTTGCTTAACGATAGATAAAATTGGGCATGCTTCGTTAGTTAAATAGTAATCAATGCATTGATTAAACAGCGACGCTTTATCACCAAACGCGCAATAAAGGCTGGGCGCAGTGATGCCTAGCGCTTGCGTTAGGTCACTAATCGATGTCGCCACATAACCATTTTGCCAAAATAATAACATGGCCTTTTCTAATGCGTCCTGTTGGTCAAACCCCTTGGGCCGCCCACGTTTTGTCGGTTTCATATTCTCACTTCACCAGTAATCAATATACTGTAGCACAACTATTTCATAACGATCACTATAAAAATAATTGACAGCGATTAAATAAGTATAAAGAATAGCGTAATAATTTTATAGCGGTCACTATAAAATTATATTTTTACATATTACTCAATTTTCCATGGAAAGCACATGACAACAATTAATCTTTCGTCGCACAATGGTAACTGGCTTTCACTATTATCTGCAACGTTTGCCTGCTTCATTATTGTTACTGGTGAATTTTTAGCCATTAGCGTGCTAAATGATATCGCTAGCGATTTTCAAATATCAACGGGAACTGCAGGTCTTACCGTCACTGTCACCTCTATTGCGGGGATGGTTTCAGCTCTGTTTGTGCCAATTTATGCAAAAAATATCGATAGGCGCCAAGTATTACTCTTTTTGGTTGCACTGATGATATTTGCCAATGCAATCACCGCGTTTGCATCCAGTTTTAGTTTAGTTTTATTAGGCCGATTTGCGCTAGGTATCGCATTAGGTGGTTTTTGGGGCGTTGCGGCTGGCCTAGTGATCCGCTTAGCGCCTAAAAATATGGCAATTACCACATCAGTGACGATATTCTTTTCCGCGGTAACATTAGTCACCGTCATCGGCGTTCCATTAGGTGCATTGTTATCTGACAATTACGGTTGGAGAATGCCTTACATCGCATTAGTTATTGCGGGTATTGCAGCGCTATTAATGCAATATTTTTCGTTACCTTCGTTGAAACCGTCATCATCAATGCAGTGGAATGAGTTATTACTCATGCCATCACACCCTATCGCACGTAAAGGGCTGGTGATATTCACGTTGATTTTCTTAGCGCATTTTTCGGCTTATAACTATTTTACCGTGTTTTTCAAACAAACCGCTGGGTTTGCTGAGGGGCAAATTTCTGCACTATTACTATTTTTTGGTCTCGCGAGCGTGGTAGGCAATATTTTAGCGGGTTACGTGGGGAAATATAACGTTCGCTATAACTTTGCCATCAGTGCATTACTGCTAGCCTTAGCCTTTTTAGCGCTATCAGTTTTAGATTTTAATTGGGCAACCAGTGTCATATTTGTTTTTTCATGGGGTGTAGCGGCTGGGATGGTTCCTGCCACCATCAATATGTGGATGCATGTGCATGTACCTGAATTAACAGAAAAAGGCTCGGCACTAATTACCTTTATGTTCTTGATTTTAATTACTATCGGTAGCTTAGTTGGCGGGTATGTGATGGATCACTTCGACGGTGGCGTTTTAATGGCAAGTATGTTGACGATCGCAGCACTTGCATTCTTATTAGTCTTTACTTTTGCACGCGGTTTAACCAACTGTGCTCGCTTTTGCAGTGATAAATAATTAAAAAATGGGGTTACTGGCATTGGCCAATAACCCCACAAGACGACTTAATTATTTAGTGATTATAATGCACGTAAGATAGCATCGACGCTGTCTTTCGCATCACCAAACAACATTTGTGTATTTTCTTTAAAGAACAATGGGTTTTGCACACCAGCATATCCCGTATTCATTGAACGTTTAAATACAATCACATTATTCGCTTTCCAAACTTCCAGTACAGGCATACCTGCAATTGGGCTATTTGGATCTTCTTGCGCTGCTGGGTTGACCGTATCATTCGCCCCAATAACTAATACGGTATCAGTGTTAGAGAAATCGTCATTGATTTCATCCATTTCCAAAACAATATCATATGGAACTTTGGCTTCAGCCAGTAACACATTCATATGGCCTGGCAAACGCCCAGCAACTGGGTGAATACCAAAACGGACATTAATACCGCGCTCGCGCAGTTTAGTTGTAATATCCGCAACTGGGTACTGTGCTTGAGCAACTGCCATGCCGTAGCCCGGAGTGATGATCACGGACGTTGAATTTTTCAACATTTCAGCAACTTCTTCAGCGGTGCTTTCACGGTACTCACCCATTTCTTCTTCAGAACCTGTTGAAGAGCCATCTGTACCAAAGCCCCCCGCTATCACACTGAAGAATGAACGATTCATTGCCTTACACATAATGTAAGACAGAATAGCACCGGATGAACCAACTAATGCCCCTGTGACAATCAGCAAGTCATTGCTTAGCATGAAACCTGCCGCCGCCGCTGCCCAACCTGAATATGAATTCAGCATCGAAACAACCACTGGCATGTCTGCACCGCCGATAGAGGCCACTAAGTGCCAACCAAAAGCTAATGCAATCACGGTCATGATTAACATTAAGAACACTTGCAAGCCAACACTTTGAGTCTTAACGAAAATCACGAGTAAGATAAATGAAACAACCAGTGCCGCTAAGTTAAGTTTATGGCGATTTGGCAGCATCATCGGTTTCGATGACATTTTGCCTGACAGCTTACCGTAAGCGACAACAGAGCCCGTAAAGGTTACTGCACCGATGAAGATACCTAAGAAAACTTCGGTTAAATGAATATTTTCCATGACGACATCAGCATGGCCTTCACTCGCGATAAAGCTGTTAAAGCCTACTAGCACTGCCGCTAAACCGACGAAGCTATGCAAAATAGCAACCAGTTCAGGCATTTCCGTCATTTCAACTTTTTTCGCTAAACGAATACCAATCACGGCACCAATAACCATTGCAACGATCATCCAGCCTACATTAGCACTGTGAGGCCCCAAAATGGTGGCGATGAGCGCAATAGCCATACCGACCACACCATACGTGTTCCCACGTTGGGAACTTTCATGGCGTGATAGCCCTGCTAGGCTGAAAATAAATAGGATAGCAGCAACAATGTACGCCGCTGTCACAATTCCACTCGACAACATAAGTTACCCCTTACCCTTTACGAAACATTTTTAACATGCGTTGAGTTACTGTGAACCCACCGAAAATATTGATACTAGCGATCAATATGGCAATAAAGGATAAGAAGCTTACCCAGCCGCCACTGCCAATTTGCAGTAACGCACCAACAACAATGATCCCTGAAATCGCATTGGTGACTGACATCAATGGTGTGTGCAACGCGTGTGTCACGTTCCAAACCACGTAGTAACCCACCACGCATGCAAGCGCGAATACCGTAAAGTGTGATAAAAACTCTTTTGGTGCAGAATTTGCAAACCAGCCAAAAAGGATGATAGCTAATGCCATCAAACCATATTTCAACGCTGGTGACATTTTCTTCTCAGGCGCTTTAACTTTCTCCACCGCTTTCGGTTTCGCCTGCGGTTGTGCAGATACTTGAATTGGTGGTGCGGGCCAAGTGATTTCACCTTGCTTGATGACTGTCACACCGCGAATAACCAGATCATCGAAATCAATATTAATTTCACCATCTTTTTCTTTGCAGAGGAGTTTCATCAAGTTAACGAGGTTGGTGCCGTATAACTGTGAGGATTGTGTTGGTAAACGACTTGGTAAATCAGTGTAACCAATAATTTTAACGCCGTTATCAGTAACAACGAGTTTATCCGCTTGTGTTAATTCGCAGTTTCCGCCCGTTTGTGCCGCTAAATCCACGATAACACTGCCCGGCTTCATTGATTCAACCATTTCTTTAGTGATCAATTTTGGTGCTGGCTTACCTGGGATCAACGCTGTCGTCACAATAATATCAACATCTTTTGCTTGAGCTGCAAACAGTTCCATCTCCGCCTTAATAAAGGCTTCAGACATCACTTTTGCATAGCCATCACCGCTGCCCGCATCTTCTTTGAAATCTAATTCAAGGAATTCCGCGCCCATACTTTGAACTTGCTCTTTCACCTCTGGGCGCGTATCAAATGCACGCACAATCGCGCCAAGGCTGCCAGCTGCACCAATCGCAGCAAGCCCTGCCACCCCAGCGCCGATGATCATCACCTTCGCTGGTGGCACTTTACCTGCCGCAGTTATTTGCCCAGTAAAAAAACGTCCAAATTCATGTGCGGCTTCAACAATGGCGCGATACCCTGCAATATTTGCCATTGAACTTAGCGCATCCAGTGATTGTGCACGGGAAATACGAGGTACTGCATCCATTGCCATCACGTTGATATTACGTGCTTTTAAAGCTTCCATTAGCTCAGCATTCTGTGCTGGCCAGATGAAACTCACCAGTGTAGCCCCTTCTTGTAACAGAGGGATTTCATCTTCAAATGGTGCGTTGACTTTAAAAACAATATCCGCGGCAAAGGCTGTGTCACGATCGACAATCTCCGCCCCAGCTTGCTCGTAGGCAATATCATCAAAACTGGCTAAATGTCCTGCATTTTGCTCTACACAAACAGAAAAACCCAACTTGAGAAGTTGTGTAACTGTTGAAGGTGTAGCTGCAACACGCGCTTCATTGGCAAGTCGTTCTCTTGGTATACCAATACGCATAATGTTCCCTTTTTAAAGCCTAATGTAATGTTGTTTATAGGGTGCTTGCTAAAATAATGACCATCATCACAGAGAAAAGTCTTATTTTGTGCATAAAACAGATTTTAAATGTTCTAATAACCTACTGAAAATATGCTTCTTGATCCATAATTGATCACGATTCTTAGACAGTAAATGGAATTCACAGTGAAAATCTTAGTTTTAGGTCAATAAAATACTGGATACTTTAAAAAATCTGGTAAATTTGACTAGTCAATAATTATTTATTTCTTATAAAAAGAAAATCATGAGACAACAGGTTCAGTTACGTGTAATAATCACCTACATGTGATACAACTAAGATTCAGCACGTTTATTATAATAAATTGCGCAAGGCGGAAGGATTTTGTATGAAGCTGAAAACTACGGTCATCGCAGCCGCGGTGTTATCATTAACAAGTATAACTGCTACTCAGGCGGCTGTTGAGTTGACGCCAAAACAGGCTACTGAATTAAAACCTTATGAGCGTATAACAGTCACAGGGCGCTTTAATGCTATCTATGAAGCATCCGATGCCGTCTCCCGTAGGGCTGATAAAATGGGGGCATATGCCTTTTACATTCAAAGCCTTGATGATATAGGTGATAGTGGCAACATGCGTGTTGTGGCTGATGTCTATGCCAAAGATGCACCAAGTGTCGATGAGCCAAAACGCCGTATATTCGGTGGTGTTGAAGAAATGTCTAAAACTGATGCAGCTCAGTACGAACCTTTCGATACTGTTACTGTAAGTGGTTTTTACCCTTCCCAGCCAGACTTATATGAAGCCATCGCGAAAAAAGCACTCGAAAAGAATGCTGCTTCATTCTACGTTGTTCGCAATATTGCAATGAATGATGGCGGAAATACATTAGCAACCGCTTATATCTATAAGAAAGATGCGCCAAAACGCCAAGTTCTTAACGAAGAAGCTGTTGTACCAGCTGATTCAGATGCAGGGCGTGCTCTATTAGCTGAAGGTGGCGAAGCTGCTAAAAAAGTACGTATCCCAGGGGTTGCTTCATCAGAAGAACCAACAACCGCGGTTGGTCGTTTCTTCGAAACTTCAAGTAGCCAACCGGGCCGTACTAGTGTCACTTTACCAAGTGGCTATGTAATTGAAGAAGTTAATAAAACCGCTGCTGCGCAGATGGTTCCATTTGACTCAATCACATTCTCTGGTTATTACACCAATACCCCTGAAGTACGTTATCAAATTGCGAAACGTGCAGAAGCTAAAGGTGCAAAATATTTCCATATTACAAGAGAATGGCAGTCTAATGGTGGCAGTGTGACCATTAGTGCAGACCTATTTAAATAATAAATAGTTCTCACATATAAAAACCAGTCTACGTTCCTAGGCTGGTTTTTTTTCACCCTTGATTGCTCCTCTCCCTCGCCCTTTATCCCATTTCTTTCCTCCCTTTTTCACGATTAACTCAAAAGTGAATAAATCACCTGATAAAATGCATATTTTCCCATTGCATAACGGCCATTTCATTCGTAGAATCCACCACTCAAATTATAGCAGTCAATCTCACTGGATTATTGAAAGCTATTAGTTAAACTTATTACTACAATGACGTTTTAACGTCATTTTAACTTTTGATTGTTGAACATTCAGGATTTACTTTGAAAAATACGTTAAGCCTTACTGCGTTAACTGCCCTTGTTCTTAGTTCAATGGTTGGTGCAGGTGTATTTAGTCTTCCTCAGAATATGGCTGAAGTGGCTAGCCCACTGGCATTAATCATTGGTTGGTCTATTACAGGCGTTGGTATCTTATTTCTCGCATTTGCCCTTTTATTGCTATCACGCATTCGTCCTGATCTTGATGGGGGCATTTTTACCTACGCAAAAGTTGGCTTTGGTGAGCTTGTTGGTTTTTGCTCCGCGTGGGGTTACTGGCTTTGTGCCGTTGTGGCCAACGTTTCCTACTTAGTTATCGTTTTTGCGGCGATCAGTTTTTTCACCGATACTCCTGACAACATTATTTTTGGTGATGGTAATACATGGCAAGCATTGATAGGTGAATCTATCCTGCTATGGTTTGTCCATTATTTGGTTCTACGTGGCGTACAAACAGCAGCTGGCATCAATAAATTAGCTACCATGGCAAAATTAGTCCCACTTGGATTATTTATCGTCTTGGCTTTTTTTGCATTTAAATTGGATGTTTTTAATGCTGATTTCACTGGGATTGAACTTAAAATGCCAGTTTGGGAACAGGTTAAAGACACCATGTTAATCACCCTTTGGGTATTTATTGGTATCGAAGGCGCTGTTGTCGTTTCCGCCCGCGCCAGAAACCGCCGAGATGTGGGATTAGCAACCATCTTTGCAGTTAGCTCTGCCCTCATTATTTATATACTTGTCACGTTATTATCACTAGGCATTATGCCTCGTGCTGAATTGGCTGAAATTAAAAACCCATCAATGGCCACTTTGATGGTTAATTTGATAGGGTCTAGCGGTGATATCATCATCGCTGCTGGGTTAATTATCTCGGTTTGTGGGGCTTATCTGAGTTGGACTATTATGGCCGCTGAAGTGCCTTATATTGCAGCGCAATATCAGTCCTTCCCAAAAATCTTCAATAAGCTGAATAAAAATGATGCCCCCTCTTCATCTTTATGGTTAACAAACGGTGCTGTACAGCTATCATTGGTGTTAATTTGGCTTAGCGGCAGCAATTACAATACACTACTAACAATTGCCTCTGAGATGATTTTAGTGCCATATTTTCTGGTCGGTGCATTCTTAATGAAGGTTGCTTTTGAAAGACACAGCAAAGCACTGTTAATGGTTGGATTTGTCGCGAGTGTTTACGGCCTATGGCTGTTGTATGCCTCAGGGTTAATTAATCTCATGTTGTCTGTTGTGTTATACGCACCGGGGATATTGGTCTTTTACTATGCACGCCAACAGCAATCCAACAAAGCCCCATTGAAAGTCATTGAGACTACCATAGCATTCGCCATTATGATCACAGCACTACCAGCTCTTTATTATTTAGTTGCTTAATAGGCAAAAGGAGGGTCTCAGCCCTCCTTGCTCACCACCTTTCAATACAAACCTCTCATATAGCATCTCCCCCTCTATTCACTCAAACCTCCCACTCGTGACCTCACGTTATTTCCCATTTTCACTTAGTGAGCTAAAACTGTTGTATTGACTCAAATGTGTCTGGTTTTTACCAAACAAATAGTATGTTGTAACTAAATGGCAATTTAATACCATTAACTATAAAAAAACCGCTTCAAGCTATTAAGCCCAAAACGGTTTTATTTATCTAACTTCAAAAAAATACTAGAGTTTTTGCGACAAACTTTCCATCGTTTGAATAATTCGCTTGTCTGAAATTGGGTATGGCGTTCCTAATTGTTGAGCAAATAAACTTATGCGTAGCTCTTCAATCATCCAGCGAATTTCCTGTACTTCCGGCATATTCTTTTGAATGGGTGAAAGTTTGGCTAACCATTGTTGCCACATGTTTTGCACATGCTCAACTTTACTCATTTGTGCGCGATCACGGTTTGGGTCAATCGCCAATTTTTCAAGGCGGCGTTCAATACCATTTAAATAACGCAGTACGTCAGGTAAACGCTTCCAGCCATGCGCAGTAACAAACCCTTTAAAGACTAAGTTGCCCATCTGTGCTTTTAAATCAGAAAGCGCTAACGCCATGGAAAAATCAACCCGCCCTTTTAAGCGTTTATTAATGGCAAACACGGCACTAAGAATTTGCTCAACTTGCTTCGCAATATTAACGACTACATCATTAAGCTCAGCTCGGGCAAACTCTTTGAGTTTCTCAAATTGCGTTTCATCCCACACCGCGCCACCAAAGTTAGCTATCAGTTGATCGACACCGCAAGCGATACAATCGTCAATGAGGTCCAATACCTTTCCATATGGGTTAAAGTACAAACCTAATTTAGATTTATTGGGTAATTTTTCATGTAAGTATTTAATAGGTGAAGGAATATTAAGCAATAATAACCGACGAACACCACTCCACATGGCTTGTTGCTGCTCAAATTCTGTTTCAAATACCCGAATACCGACACTATTTTTTTCGTCAACCAACGCTGGGTAGGCTTTCACTGAATAACCGCCCCGTTTTTGTTCATAACGTTGAGGCAGTTCACCAAAACTCCAGATGTGTAAACCTGATTGCTCAATACCATCGTCAACAACCTCAGAAAGCGTTTCTTGTACTTTTTCTTTTAAGTTGTTTTTTAGAATATCAAGGTCTTGTCCTTCCGCGATGGTTTTATTTTTTTCACCAATCACGCGATACGTCATTTTTAAGTGCACAGGAAGCTGGTCAAGTTGCCACGCATCACGATCAACGGTGACACCCGTCATTCTGCGCAGCTCTTTTTCCAGCTTATCTAATACATTTCCGTCAGGCTCGGGGACACGCTCAAGAAAAGCTGATGCATAATTAGGTGCAGGAACAAAGTTCCTTCTGATAGGCTTAGGTAATGATTTAATTAACGCGACAATCAGCTCATGGCGCAAGCCCGGTACCTGCCAATCAAACCCAATATTTTGCACCTGATTTAAAATTGCCAATGGAATATGTACCGTCACCCCATCTGCATCTGTTCCCGGTTCAAATTGATAGCTTAAACGGAATTTTAAATCCCCTTGATACCAATAATTAGGATAATCAAGCGCAGAAACATTTCCTGCATCCTCCTTGATTAACATGCTCTTTTCAAAATTCAGCAAATCAGCTTGCTGTTTTGACGCTGTTTTCCACCAATTATCAAAGTGACGGGATGAAATCACATCGTTTGGAATACGTTGGTCGTAAAAAGCAAACAGAGTTTCATCATCAACAAGGATATCGCGGCGTCGAGATTTATGTTCTAAATCTTCAACTTCTGAGAGCAATTTCAGGTTTTCTTTAAAGAATGCATGACGTGTTGACCAATCCCCTTCAACCAAGGCGTGGCGAATAAATAACTCACGGCACAGCAGTGGGTCAATATTGCCATAATTCACTTGCCGTGATGCGACAATTGGCAAGCCATATAACGTCACTTTTTCAGATGCCATGACCGCACCTTCTGATTTTGACCAATGTGGCTCACTGTAATTGTGCTTGGTTAAGTGCCCAGCGAGAGGCTCCACCCATTCAACATCAATAGAAGCCGCTATACGCCCCCATAATTTCGATGTTTCAACTAACTCTGCAACCATAGCCCATTTCGGCGGCTTCTTAAATAAACCTGAGCCCGGGAAGATGGTGAAACGCGCATTTCGTGCCCCAGTAAACTCATGTTTATCAGCATCTTTTTGCCCAATGTGCGAGAGCAAGCCTGACAATAATGAGACATGAATACCGCGAAAATCTGCTTCAGCACTGTTAATTGCAAAACCTTGTTCTTTCACCACTTGACGTAGCTGAGTATAAAGATCCTGCCACTCACGAATACGTAAGTAATTTAGAAAATCTTGGCGACACATTTTGCGAAATTGTGCATTCGAAAGCTGTGTTTGTTGCTCTTTGAGATAATCCCAAAGGTTCAAAAACGCCATAAAATCCGATTGCTTATCATGAAAGCGACGGTGCTTTTCATCAGAAGCCTGCTGCTTATCTAATGGGCGCTCTCTTGGATCTTGAATCGATAATGCCGATACAATAACCATCGTTTCACGCACTGCACCGTGTTTTCGCGCCTCAATCACCATACGAGCCAACCGAGGATCGACTGGCAATTGTGCGAGTTGTCGACCGGTATCCGTAAGTTGATAACCTTTATCCACTTGTTTATGCGGTTTAATACCACCTAGCTCTTCGAGCAACTTCACCCCATCTTGAATATTGCGCTTATCCGGCGCTTCAACAAATGGAAATGCGGCAATATCCCCCAATCCTATCGAGGTCATTTGCAAAATAACGGAAGCTAAATTAGTTCTTAGGATTTCAGGATCGGTAAATTCAGGGCGAGAAAGGAAGTCTTCCTCTGAATATAACCGAATGCAAATACCATCTGAAACACGCCCACAGCGGCCTTTTCGCTGATTTGCTGAAGCTTGAGAAACCGCCTCAACTGGTAAGCGCTGAACTTTTGTTCGGTAACTATAACGGCTAATTCGCGCATAACCAGTATCAATAACATATTTGATGCCAGGTACAGTAAGTGACGTTTCCGCAACGTTAGTTGCTAAAATAATACGACGCCCACCGTGAGGATGAAAAATTCGGTTCTGCTCGCTATTGGACAACCTTGCAAATAATGGCAAAATTTCAGTATGACGCAATGATAATTTAGATAATGCATCCGCAGTATCACGAATTTCCCGCTCACCGCTCATGAAAATCAAGATATCGCCATGGCCTTCAACAGAGAGCTCATTAACTGCATCAATGATCCCATCAATTTGGTCACGTTCACTATCGTTATCATCCCCCATAATTGGTCGATAACGTACCTCAACTGGGTAAGTGCGCCCTGAAACCTCGACAATAGGTGCATGGTTAAAGTGTTTAGAAAAACGTTCAGGATCAATGGTTGCAGAAGTAATGATAACTTTTAAATCAGGGCGCCTTGGCAATAACTGGCGAAGGTAACCTAAGATGAAATCAATGTTTAAACTTCTTTCATGAGCCTCGTCAATGATGATGGTGTCATATTGCAAGAGCAATTTGTCATTTTGTAATTCCGCCAGCAAAATCCCGTCGGTCATGAGTTTGACTTGAGTTGATTCGCTAACTTGGTCACTAAAACGCACCTTATAGCCCACATTTGTACCAAGTTCGCACTCTAACTCATGTGCAAGACGCGTCGCAACTGAACGTGCAGCCAGTCGTCTCGGCTGTGTATGGCCAATAAAACCTTGGATACCACGGCCTAGTTCAAGGCAAATTTTCGGGATCTGCGTTGTTTTTCCTGACCCTGTTTCACCCGCAATAATGACCACTTGATGCTTTTTAATTGCCTCTAATATGGCATCTTTCTTTTGGCTAACAGGAAGGTTATCTGGGTAAACAATTTTAGGTGGATTGAGTTTTTTAACCGCAACTTTCTGTTTCGCTGATTCGATATCTGCCTTAATAGCATCCAGTACCGCACTACGCGATTTTTCATCACGAATTTTTGCAATACCATGAATTCTTTTTCTCAATAACCACTGATCACGCAGTGAAGTTTGTCCTATTTCAGCATCTAATGCCGTCAGTATGGATTTCACGCTTTAAACCCTTATTTTTAATCAATTATAATGCACGACGGCCTTGTACTTCGTCGTTTAGCAACAATATTTCGTTTTAGTTTTTAGTTGTTGTTATCACATAAAAAATACCATCAATTTTTTTGAAGAAGGCAGTCTAATTTTCTTTCTATCAATCAGTTATGTATCACGTATGATTATACGTAAAGCAATATCAATAAATTTAAGGACTACAATGAGTAACGTATTACTATTGAAATCAAGTATTCTGGCAGACTACTCTCAAAGCAATAAAATGGCCGATTACTTTATTCAACAATGGCAAGAAAAGAACCCTGAGGACGCAGTGACTGTTCGAGATCTCGTCAATGAGCCGATCCCTGCCATTGATGGTGAAATTTTAGCAGCTTTTGGCCCTAGTGACACGAAAACTGAGCAACAACAAGCACATTTAGACCTGTCTAATACATTAATTGAAGAAATAAAAGCACACGATGTCATTGTCATTGCTGCGCCAATGTACAACTTTACGATTTCTTCACACTTAAAGCATTACTTTGATTTTATTGCCAGATCAGGCCATACCTTTAAGTATACCGAACAAGGTTCTGTCGGTTTGCTGGAAAATAAACGTGCATTTGTTTTAACAAGCCGTGGTGGAATATATAAAGACACTCCAGCAGATACCATGGTGCCTTATATGACTTTATTTTTAAATTTCCTGGGCATTAAGGATGTTGAATTTATTTTTGCTGAAGGTACCGCTTTAGGCACTGATTCAGTAGAAAAAGCTCACGAACAAGCTCAACTACATATTGATAAGCTTGTTGACTAAATCAATCATCAAAACAACCTAAGCTACCTTTGTTATACTTTGCGCACTTTCCTAGTGCGCATTTTTATTTTTTCTTAAGCCATTGGCCATTAATACCTCGAACATATTCCCCTTCGCTCGCCCTCTCAACTAATTTTTGCCCTGCAATTCGAGCAACGTCATTCGTTTTAAGGTTATTTTTAGACGCAATTTCGCTGTATTTCTTTTCACGTTCGCGATTAATTTGTTCTGCTAATTTAACAGCTTCCGCATTATTCGCTTTTACCACTGCTAAATAGCCTGATAACGTTTCACCCACCATGCCCTTTTCTTTTGCTTCATCCACCGTAAGTGCAAATGCAGAAAACACACTTAATAATGAGCATAACGTTAATGCTTTTATTATTCGGTTCATTTATCGCTGACCTCCCCGAATAAATCACTATTCTCTTTAAGCAACTCTTCAACTTGCCTATCGGCTTTTATTTGTATTTCATGCTCTATTTTCACATTCATATTAATATTAATTGGCTTATCAGGAGTAGCGACTTCCACCCGTAAACACGCCACTAATAAAAAGGCCATGATAATCACTGCACTTGCTTTTAATGTACCCACGTTATTCCTTAGAACCTTCATAGATTCTTTTCTAGCCATTCTTCTAAAGAACTACCGAATCGTAAACTACGCCACAACTGAAAGATATTTTCTTCATGTTGATAGTTTAAATGCACTTCGCGCTTTTTCTTTTCTTGGGCATTGAATCCTTCCAAAATCGTTTTCATGGTCAGCTGCCCTAAATTGGTGATATTCACATCAGTACGGCTACGCTTTATTTCTAAGTACTGTAACCAACCAATGGCTGAGCCGGCTGAAATATTATCTTTCTGAATAGATTCCACAAATTGGGTATCTAATCTCAATGTCAGAGGCCCGCTATTTTCCAACCAACCCTGTCTTACTATCCACTCAGGATTATTTAAATAAAATGGCAACTCACCATTTACTTTGCCTGAAACGGCGAATTGCGATACTTTTAGTATGGTAAATAATTGACTTAGTTCAATTTGATGTAACCTAATAGTTGATGCATCTTTTTGTGGCCAACGCAATAAGTCCATTGAAACATCGCCACCCAACATTTTAAACCCGACATTTGATAAGTTTAGTGGGGTCGAATCTGTTGGAGGATATGTCCCCTCTAAATCAGCGCGAATGTCTGTTAATTCAAACAAATTGTTGAGCTTTTTTACCCGCAATTCAACGGGCGTTTTTTCGCCAAAAGTCCAGGTACTTTGCTTTAAACGCCACGGCAATACAAAATCCAAACCCGATAACTCACCATCCTTTAGCCAAAGACTGGTGTTTTCAACACGCCAATGCCCACCAGCGATAAACCCATCTTCTGGGGTCATTGAAAATGCTGCCTGCGAGAATAATTTACCTTGCCTTAGCTCGAGCCCAAGATCAGCAGGTATCAACGTTTGAAAAGCTGTCACAGACTGTTCAGGCCAACGGGCTTCTCCCCGAAGTCTCTCGCCATCCCAACGCCCAAAAACAACGATGGGGCCCACGTCTTTTGTGCTTAAATCGCCTTTTAATTGAAATTCAGCTGGCGACTTTCCTTTAATATCCATGTTAACTGTTATTTTAGGCAAATAACTTTCGGTACCAAATTGCATTCGATTACTGGTTAATTGCAATGCACCATTAAAACTAGCTTTTGTCCTATCTCTTTGCCACTGCAATGGTTTTGTGAGTTTTAAACGAGGGGCACTCATCGATAACAAACCATATTTAATTTGGTCGAAGCCTGTTGTCAGGTTATTTAAGGTAATTAATGTGTCTTGCCAACTACCATTGCCCTTAATATCCCAACGTGCAGCTAATGATGGTAATTTAGCGCTCCCCCAGTAATTCCAGAACCATTTGCCATTATCAAGGGTAAATTTATTGGCTTTACCATCAAGGTGGATATCAAAGTCCCCCCAGTATTGCTCTTGCACTTTTAATATTGCTTGCAACCTGCCGGATATTCCCTCTTCGCTTAATGATGTTCCCGCTAAAGGTAACCTGATTTCTTTTAACACCATTGTTGGCGATGCTCGTCCATAAGCTCTCAATAATGAGCCAGATAAAAAAGAAACTTTAGGCGATATTAATTGCCCTGAAATTTTTGCTGGCAAGTTAATATCAAGTACCATATCGTCATATTTAACTTGTCCGTTTAGCCTAAAATTGACATCAGTATTTAATAAATCGAGATGCGTTTCTGGTAATGTTAAAACGATATTTCCTTTACCTTTCTTCGCTTGGGTTAGCATATTCAAGCGGCCAGAAAAGGCCATATCCCCTAAGGGTTGATTCCAATTTTCAATTTGAAAGCTGATACCACCTTCGACTGGGATCCCCGCCTCATCCCATTGCCACTGTCCTTGTGAAACGGTAAACATTGATGCAGATAATGCCCATGGAAGATTAAGTAACGTTTTTTGCGTACCTGTGTCGGTGACAATTAATGCACCTTTGTCACCCTGCCACGCTAATTTTGCTTCTAGATACTTCTCGGGGTTGAATAATTTGAAGTTTGCTGCCAACGCCCCTTTTTGTGGTAACTCGCTTGCAATGAGTGGTAATTGAACATCACCCGTTAATGTTATTGTTTGCTGTTGTTCTGGTAAGAATGCAGAAAATTCACTGATTACCAGCTGTTTATCTTTAGTAATTAACGAGGATAACCTTAGGTTATCGCCTCTAAACTCAAACTGTAGAGGCGTATTTTGATCTGTACGGCGTAACCAAATACTTCCCTGATAGTCATTCCACGGCTGAATATTTATATTATTTATCACCAACGAAAATAGCGGGATATTATCTATCAGCTCAGCAATATTCAGTGGTTCACTTGAATTATCTTGCTCAGTTTCAAGTGCGCTCACACATTCGGTAGAGACATTCGCATTATCAATGTTCAAATGAAGCGGGAAAAAGGAAAGACGTGCATCACTTAATTCAACAAGTTTGCAATTTTTTGCAGTTAAACTGAGCAGTGAAATATGCAATTGCCCGTCACTAATTCGAGGGTCTGAGAATGATAACTGGAGTGGTTTTGGTAGATAATGAAAAGCGACGACAGGTAGCCAGCGAGCAATCGTTATCCATAATACAGCTAACAGAACAGCACTTCCTCCAATAAACCAGAGTAATACTTTGCCTGCTCTTTTAAATACCTGCATTAACTGCGCCCTTGTTTGATTAGCTTCATACCATTATTGTTCAATTTTAATTCAATTTACCCATTAACCCGTTGCCTAAAAAGCATAAACCATAATTAGATGTGAACAGATACCTATTTTCTTAATTTCTAGGTGATTTACAAACTTAATTGTCTTATTCTGGGTTTATCTTTTGTAGGTACACTATTTTACCTACTCTTTTTATTGGTTCCTAAAAATTGGAGTCTCCGCGATGAAAATTGTTTCTTATAGTACCAAACAGTATGACCGTAAGCATATGGAGCAAGTTAATCAAGGTTCAGAATTTAATTTTAGTATTGAATACTTTGACTTTCCATTAACCGTTCAGACCGCAAAAAATGCTGTTGGCGCAGACGCTGTTTGTATCTTTGTTAATGATGAAGCGAATCGTGCAGTTTTAGAAGAACTTGCGGCATTAAATATTCACATTTTAGCCTTACGTTGTGCTGGGTTTAATAATGTTGATCTTGAAGCGGCAAAAGAATTAGGCATCCAGGTTGTTCGAGTTCCTGCATACTCACCAGAAGCCGTTGCTGAACATGCTGTTGGAATGATGTTATGTCTCAACCGTAGGATCCACAGAGCTTACCAACGTACCCGAGATGCAAACTTCTCACTTGAAGGCTTAACGGGTTTTAACATGCATAATCGTACCGCTGGGATCATTGGAACAGGCAAAATTGGGCAAGCCACTTTGCGCATATTAAAAGGTTTTGGAATGCGCTTACTTGCTCATGACCCTTACCCTAATCAAGCGGTTTTAGACTTAGGTGCAGAGTATGTCGACTTAGATACATTATATAAACAATCTGATGTTATCTCACTCCATTGCCCTCTTACACCTGAAAATCATCATTTACTTGATGAAGGCGCTTTTAATAAAATGAAAAAAGGCGTCATGATCATCAATACCAGCCGGGGAGCATTAGTTGACTCTGTTGCTGCAATCAATGCATTGAAATCCCAGAAAATAGGTTCTCTCGGTATGGATGTTTATGAAAATGAGCGAGATTTATTTTTTGAAGATAAGTCTAATGATGTTATTCAAGATGATGTTTTCCGCCGTCTCTCCTCTTGCCATAATGTTTTATTTACTGGCCATCAAGCATTTTTAACTGAAGAGGCGCTAACCAGTATTAGCCAAACAACTCTCAATAATATTGCTCAAGTAAGTCGTGGTGAAGCCTGCCCTAACACTGTTAATGCATAATTGGACGTTAGAATGATGAAGCGTTTAATTCCACTGACAATTTTGGGGTTATTATTAGCCGCGTGCCAAACACACCAAGTTGATGCAAAAAATGATGACCGCAATGTTGAAAATGCCCTAATCCACCATCGTTTTGTTTTAACAGAGGTTGATGGGAAAGCAATAAAAAATAAACAAACTGTGCCATATATCTCGTTTGGCGAAAAAATGTTTGTTTCTGCCTCAATGTGCAACGATTTTAATGGGTTAGGCAATATAAATAACGCCAAAATTACCGTTAAAAACTTAAGTAAGACTGAGCTTGAATGTGTTGATGAGGATTTATCTAAATGGGATACGATGTTAAAGCGCATGCTTACAGAGGGCGCAACAATTAATTTAAAAAACAACCAACTGGTTTTAATTCAAGGGCATTACAAGTTAGTGTATTCCCTTCGCGATTACGCCAATTAACTTAATATTCTCAATGCAAAACCGTACACATTAATGTGGTTTAAAATGTGTACGGTTTTATCGGCAAGCATTCGTTCGATTCTACTTTGCCTTATCAAACAACAAGCCAACTTTCGTTATATCCGACATTTTATCCATATAATTATGAATATTGCTACTAAACGCTAAACCAGCAACAATACTCAGGCTACGTAGCGTAGGAAATATATAAAAATCATTTATATCAATAACCTCTTTACGGTTTTCTAGCCAGACATCTAGTAATGACAGTTGAGGAGCAAGCTCGACCAGTAATGTATGCGTTTCTTTTCGAAACTCAGCAAGGTCGCCATAGGATTTCGATGTTCTCTCAATATATGCCGCTCTTGCTTCATTTGTGCTTATTTCAGGAAAATCAGTTTCGACAAAACGAGGTGTCACTAATTTATAAACGACACTAGAGACGGCTTTAGACCACGTTTCAATTTGTGATGATAAAGCACCTGCTGCGTATTTTATTTCGCTTTTTTGATCAATGTAATGCACGATATCTAAGCTTTCGGGTAAATAGCTACCATCTTCCTTTTCCAAAATGGGTAGCATTTTCTTACCAATCATTCTAATGGGTGTTTCATAGTCATTATCCAACAGAACAATGTTTTCTACTGCAATGTTTTTTAATCCAAAAATCATTCTTGCTCTAACACAAAATGGGCAGTGGTCATAAATATACAGTTTCATTTTTCACCTCACAGATAGTGATAAGCGCTCGAAGAACCTAATAATAGTATATGTTAATCCGCATATTTTGTGATTGATTTTTGTCTGAGGCATATTCGTATTAGTGCACAAAATCCCAATCGAAAAGATAAGATTATGGCAAAATAATCATTTTTGAAATGAGAATTTAATCGCCATGCCCATAACTAATATTGCTATTATTCTGTTTGATCAGTTTGAAACACTTGATGTAATGGGGCCTGTTGAAGTCTTTGGCCGATTAGAGCACTGTCAGATAGATTTTATTTCACCTAATGGCGGGGCGATGACAAGCTCTCAAGGCGTTACCCTCAATACTCGTGCGGTGCCCGTTCCTGTCTACCAACATATTTTAATCCCTGGAGGCCAAGGAACCCGCCCTCTTTCGATGGATGCGAATTATATCCAATGGGTAAAAGCCCAGTTTGAATTTGCGGATACAGCTATTTCGGTCTGTACTGGGGCTGCTTTATTGGCAAAGACTGCGTTATTAAATGGGGTTCAAGCAACGACGAATAAACTGGCATATGACTGGGTTACCTCCTTAAATCAATCAGTTTTATGGCAACCGTCAGCACGCTGGGTGCATGATGGTAAGTTTTATACATCATCAGGCATTAGTGCTGGTATTGATATGTCTTTGCAGATCGTCAGCGACTTTTATGGTATCGAAATAGCTAAAAACATTGCCTTAAGGATGGAATATTTATGGAATCAAAATCCTAGTAATGATCCCTTTGCAAAAAACATCATATAAGATGTTTTTTAGGTTTTAATATTCTGCCTTGGCTAACATTTATTAAATTATGCTATTTACTAATCAATATAATCAATCTTTAATTATCTAAACCAGACACTAATGATCATGTTATTAACAATGAATTATCCATGCATTAACCTATTTTAATAAAAGGTAATTTAATGCATTTAAAAAACATCATAATACATTGATTTTAATTAACTAATTAAAAATGATTTCATATTGAAACATTCATTTTTAATTATAAATATAATGACTTGATATCATTGATATGATTATTTTTATTGATTATATTAACAATAAAAATTAAAAATTCAGTTTTAATTCCAATCCTTATCCCACACAAAAAATAATGATATTAGTTATTTTATTATAAATAGAGGTTTTCATCATAATTATGCACATTAAAACTTTTAAACCGCTTTATTTTTTAATATACTACTCTCGTAATAGTTGACTAAAAATCAAATAATAACCCTTCACAAAAAATCGAGGATGTCATATGGACATTCATACAATTATTGGTCTTAAAATAAAAAACCGGAGAAAAGAGTTAGGTCTTTCAGGTGCGAATTTAGCTGATAAACTACACTTAAGCCAACAGCAAATATCACGTTATGAAAATGGAATTAATAAAATACCTCTTAATCATTTAGTTGATATTGCTGAAGCACTAAATTGCCCTATCGAATGGTTTTTTCAAGATTGTGTAAGTTCATCAAAAATCAAAAAAAATGAACTAGATCGTGAAATAAATAAAGAGCTAGTATATGCTGCTGAAAGTATTATCATCTCATCTAAAGAGTATTCTTAATAAAATCCTGTCATCGAATTCTTTTGTATAAATCAAAAAAAATAACATAGGCACTAAAGTCTATGTTATTTTTCAACTGTTAAAATATAAATTAGGAGATTATCAGAACATAAAATTATAGAAATGACGTTCAACGATAAAAACCAATATTCACTCTTGAGTTAATATCACTTAAATATCTAATTTCCCTATCCAGTTTTATGTTTATTAGTCATAGGTAATATCAAAGCGCATCTTTGCATACACTTCACCGGGCGTCGTTACTTCATCATGTTGAAAATAACGAGCCAAATAATTTAACTCTATATCTTTATCTTTATTATTGGTGAGCTTAGCAACAATATATTTAGTTTTGCCATTAAAATTAATAGGACTTCTATCATTACGATTAACAACTTGAATTCCTATTCCTTTCGCTGCATTTTTTGGGCTTTCATTCGCGAGAACACCATTAACTTGTGTCGTTGTAGCTTTAGATCCTGAAAATACTAAATTAACATTCGCTTGTCCTGAAAGACTAACTCCACCATTACACCTTAAACGAATTGAAAAAGGAGTTTCATTCGCCCAAGTATCACGTCCTGTTAATTGCGTTCTTTTAATTGGATCAAGATTAACATTTTGATTAACACCACTGGTTATTTGGCATGATGGTGAAACAACCGTAATTGCATTAGCACTTAAATATGTTCTCAAAAAAGCAGGGGGGGCTCGCCTATCTCCATACGTCGTATAAATTCCACTTGCGACTGTACCTGATCCTGTTATCGGTGCTGTTTTAACTAGTGTTAAAGTAAATTTAGAACTTGCAAACGAGTAATTATTGTTCCTTGGTGTCACAAATGTATGTGGGTAAGTCATTGATATTTCACCACCTCGATGAAACTTCATACCTATACCTTCGACGTTTGTTTGATAAATATTATCACGCCAAAGCTTTAACCCATTCATTGCGATTTCAGCTTCGATTTTGGTATCTTTCTCGCAATATGCAATACGACCACCGCCAGAGTTTAATGTCCAAGTTTCTTCTTTAATGACATCACCAACTTTCAGGTCTGGGCTTACAACCACCCTCCCCATATCCATATCAAGCTCATAGACATAATTACTTAAACGAGTGCATTTTGCTGAAACAATACTTGAAGTTAAAAGCACCCCAACTCCAATATACCAACGCCAGTATTTTGTTATTGACATAATTTTTCCTTACTTTCCCCAGCGTCTATTACAAATCTACATTCACCTTTATCCCACTTAATAATGCCGATATTTGTTTCGACATTGCTGATAAAGACTGTACCACCTTGCCCAACAACACCGATGGAATCACCTTGTTGATTGGTCACATTAGCCCCAAATGGCAACGGTTTGTTGTCAGCTCTGACGACGTTGTATACCGCATTCTTCTCAACTTTAGTGCCAAAAATGACTTTAACTACACTTCCATCATAAGGAACAACTTGCATTGATGTGTTTTCAAACACAATATCTTCTGGACTACCTTTAGGGTCAATTTCAACACTATTAATACGATATGGGCGAACATAAGGGGCAACTGCGTAACCATTTCCATCAACTGAGGTTCCTTGTGCACCAACAATAGAAGCCCCTTTAGCACCTTTTGCTTCAACCAATGCAATTGTCGCAGAGCTGTTCGGCGTCAATGTTACCCCTCCAGAATGAACGACTACTGAACCATTCGCTCCTAAACCGTATTGGCGGTATCCTTGACCCTGGCTGTAATTAAAGTTCGTATTTACAGCAGGAGTGCGGTACCCCGTGTTTAAGCCAAAATTATGCTCTACTCCATTGGCTACAGAAGTATTAACCCCATAAGTCCAATTATTATCTTTATCAACTGTACCACTTGCTCCGACCTGACCTGAACCAAACTTCTCATTATTAAAGTTAGTGAACGCAGAAATTGTCGTGCTTTGGCTTTCCCCAAAATAGAATGGGATATTCAGATTTAAGCTAATTCTGTCATCTTTCTGATTATTATTTTCTTTATAAACTCTGACAAAAGAGAGGCCATAAGACAGACGTTCATAATTATTGTTATAATTTAATTGATATTGTTTTTCAGTGCCTGACTTATCCCAGTAACTTGAAACTCGCCCAGTAAAATAAATACCACCATAGCCTTCAGGTAGGTTTTGATTAATCGTGTAACTAAAACCATTTTTTTCACGACCTAAATACTGTTCTAGACCGCGTTTATCATTATCTAGGGCATAAAGGCCATTACTGACACTGTAATAATCCTTTGTTGAATACCGATAAGCCGCTAAAACTAAGTTTGTATCCGTTTGCATAAACAACCGGCTAAATGTTATTCGATAGCTTTGCCCATTTTTAGTTTCATTTTTTAATGCAGTACGTGACTGAGTAATATCAGCAGCTAAAGCACCAATCCCCGTATTCACACCAGAACCAATCAAATAAGCTTGATAGTCATCAAACGCGGTAACTCCACCATATAATGAAAACATATTATTCAAACCATGCTGTATTGTTCCTTGCACGATGAATGGGCGGTTTTTTAAACCTTCCGAATCAGCCTTACCGCCTGCAATTTGATATCGACTAAAACCAGGCCGTAATAATTGTGCAAGTGAAGTGTACGGCACACTAAAATTAGTTTCACTGCCATCCGCTTCTTTTACAGTGACATTCAGATCGTTACCATACCCTGATGGATAAACATCATTGAGTATAAAAGGACCTGGTGACACCGTTGTTTGATATATAACGTTATCATTTTGCTTAATGGTCACAAGGGCATTGCTTTGAGCAATACCTCGAATTTCTGGTGCATAGGTTGTCATCCCATCAGGATACATATTATCATCGGTCGCAATCTTAGCCCCACGCAAGCTAATGCTATCAAATAGGTCACCATCTGTATAAAATTGCCCAGCAGTTGCTTTCGACTTTAATGTCGCAATAGGTCTTTGCAAATAAGTCTGATTGCTAGTCCAATTAGTCCCGTTAGCACGTTGCCAACTCAAGTTTCCTGTATGTTTAATTAGCCAACCGTCATAACTAAACCCTGCATTTACACCCAAAAAAGCAGTCGATTGATTTTGCCCTTGCGCGCCACTGGTGTGGCTATCATAGTAGTTTGCCACATAGCCAAAATTGAGCGCAGGAATACCTGTTTCCCAAAATTGAGGTGAAACGTAACCTCTTGATTGTTTTTGCTCATAAATTTGTGGAACAGAAATATTTAATCGCAATGTAGAAGATAAAAAAGTATCCGAAATATCTTTATCGCTGTTCCATTGATTTAGCGGTAAACAATCATCATTATCTTTCTTCATTTGAGGATTTAGCTTTTCAGTATCGACGCCAAATTCTGACAACATTTTCGCGGTATAACAAACACCTAGTTGACCACCTTCGCGTTCTTTAAAGTCAAGCTCATAACGCCCTTTCCAATTATTATTGGTGTAAACATCTACTGAATAGGCGCCTGGGCTAATTCCATAGCTATTAAAACGTTGTAAATCAACATCATCCTTGCTACCAATAATAAAGCCAGTATTGAATTCATAATCAGCATCCTCTTTTGCTGAGGCTGAAGATATCCCCCCCATGCAGCAAGCAAGAAGACACGTTACAGAGAGTGTATTACTAATTTTAATTTTTAACTCTCGCTGTTTCATTTCGAGTTCCTATTTAACAGTAGTCTTTACCGCAATATCTGAACCATAATCATTTATGTTATTAATAACGATATTATTGCCTGCTTTAACTGCCTGTTTTAGCATCACAATAGACTGGCTCTTTGGTTCTAATAAAATAGTTTTATCATTTAGCGCCACATCGCCATTCACTGATACTTTTGTAACAGTAATAAAATAGGGGGATGGATTTTCAATGATGATATTTTTTCCATTTGACTTAACAATCAGTTCCTCTGCGGCAAGTTCTCGGCTACTCAAACCCGTTGGACGATAAAAGAACTTAAATCTTGAACGAATTGCGAGTTGCAAAACATTTTGGACCTCTCCATTTTTCCCTTTAACCATTGGCGGAATATCTAGAATATTAAGCCACCATAGGCTTTCTCTATCTTGAGGAATACTGCCTTTATCCATTAATTTAATTCGAATATTTTGTCCACCCTTAGCTTCAATGCGCGAGATAGGTGGCGTAATTTGAAAGGGTGTTTTAATCGTATCTGGTGTTTCTGAGGCATCACCAGTATCAAGCCAAGCTTGTGCTACCGCAGGTCGATCAGCTGTATTCGTTAATTGCACGGTAATTTCTTTTTCATTCCCAGGATAAATAAATCGCGTGCCATTCACGATGATATTATTTGCAAACGAACTCATACTGAAAATGAAGCAGAATAAAAATAGAGTTGCTTTCATTTTTTCCTCAAAAGATAAAAGCGGTACTGATTCTACCGCTTACAATAAGAATATTATTTAAATATCAAACGCATATTTAACTAAAATATATCAATAATTAGTTGTAAGTGATTTGGTATGTTGCGTAGCTTTTTACTTCACCCGCAGTGACATCAGCAGGTTTGCTAGTAATATAACCAACATAGTATTCGAAACGTGAACCATTAGTGATTGCAGTAACTAATTCAGATTTTTGTTGATTCTCGCCATTAGGAACGATAAATTTTTTCGTATCATCTGCAGATAAGATAAACTGGATGTTTTGTGCACCAGTAGAATTTGTGTTAGCTAAATAACCTAATTTTTCGCTACCACTTAATAAGTTACCGCCAGTCCATACCACACCAATTTTGTCATCTTTTGCATTGGCCGCTGAACAGTTAGTTACATCGATAACGAAAGATTTTGGTTTCAGTAATTTACCAGCACCTCCTGTTTTAACTTCTTCTAATGAAACAGGTGCTAAATAGACGTTTGCATCGCTACCTTGACCATCGATAGAAACATTACAAGAAACATCCGTAACTTTACCGTTAAAAGTCACTTGGCCACCGCCAACCTTTGTGTCAGCTGCATTAGCAGTTGATAAGCCGATGATTGTTGTTGCGATAGCAGTCAGTAGTACTTTCTTCATTTTCATTTCCTAATATGAGATTTTTATTTTTACGCTTACAGAACTCATTAAGTTTTTGTTTTATTTAGTGGTAAAAAATGAAAACAAAAATCCTATCGTATAATGAATATACGAATACTCAGGCTTATGTTTCATTCCGAAACCTTCTGCAATAATGCAAATAAATATATTTCTTAATTAGTCCTACTTAGAATTCATAATCATATGCTCTATATGATTTCGCAGAGAGGATACATAATAACTTAAATTTTATTAAATCGTTTTTATCATCGCATATCAAAATATTTGATAGACGACACCTATTAAAAATGATCTATTGATTGAGTTATCTGATGTGTTATTTTCGCTGATTTACACGTAAAAAGTTCAATTTTTAGATATAAAAGTGATTTATTATAATTTTATAGTGAATTACATAATTTATTTTGATTTGCATGGGTTTTTATAAAATGTGTTTTTTTGGTTTTAATGAACAAAAAAGACATTTGACTTACATTTAGATACTTTTAGTCGCAAAATAACAACCAAACACTTCATATTTCCAGTAGTGAATACACTAATACACATAAGAAATATTTATGTATTTTTTAACCAAAAGTAAGTGACTTACCTGCAATTAAAGAAATGATAATAGCGAATTATTATGCTTACCCCCGACAAAACACACATAACGAGTATTCAGGGTTGTTTATATTAATAATTGGCTTTATACAGGAAAGTGGGAGGGATTTATAAGTTATGGGGTGATTTAAATCTGATTTATTGCAAATAAGAAAATATAAGTGAATATTGAAAACAAAATAATTGAGAAAACCATAATAAAATCGCAATAAAATGCTTTATTCATTCAATCACACAAACGAGCAAATTACCTAAATAAGAGTATCAGTAATAGAAGCAATGTAAAAAAAAATTATCATTGTTTTTGATATAAGATAAAAAAGCCAATCAGTTAGCATAAAAAACAAACTGTTTTATATCAATTTTCATGTTTTATAACCATATGAAAATCATCATGATTTCTTAAAACGAACAGTATCAAAAAATAAGATATTACCCCTCATTTTTAGCATTAGGAATATTCCTAATTTACGCATATAGTGTGTAAGAGTGTGATCTACCACATTAAACACATCAAAAAAAGACTACAAAACAAGCAAGTCCGTACTCTTAATATCATCATAACGTTCTTATGCATGTTCAATTCGTACAATAAGACCCGTTTTTACCTCTATTCAATAACATAAAATAGCTAACTATATTTTAGTATTCTTTTTTGAACATAATGAGACAACACTCCATAAAAATATTTTACATCAATAATTTATGATAGTTCGATCAACCGGGATATCAAAAGCAATATGAAACGATAAAAATATCGCCATAGAAACTCTTAATGCCCCCACAAAAGTTTATACTCAGTTTTATCAAAACTAGTGAATAGATAGCGGTACTACTGTTATCGGTCAATAACAGAAAAAGGTGAGTACAAAATGATTTATTTTTAGCTAAGACAAAGCAAAAACCCAAAAAGGCTTTTGCTTTAGGAGAAAGGCTAGAAAATTTATTGCTGATCTCTACGGTATAAGGCCCACTCTTCTACTTTCTCACCTGAAGGTAATGTGCAAATACCTACTTGCCCTTGTGCAGTGTCAGTAATTTTAGATGTTCCGCCTAATTTCTCACAGTAAACCGAAGCTGGATTAGCCATTCCAATAGGCTTCGTTTCAGTGGTTTCTTTTGCGCTACACCCCACAATTAAAACCAAGGCTGAAAATACCAGAATATTTTTCATATACACCCTTATTTAGGTTAAGTTGGTTTATTTTATTCCAACCAGATAGCCTGAGCAATATTATAGTGGTCAGATTCCGGCCTAACATCATAATGAGGATATAACAAACCCTCATCATATACTTTTCACCATTTTATCTGGATAAAATCCTATAGCTGCGTTGCAATCTTATTTAATTGGTTGAAAATTATTTTTTCGAGGTGTTACAAAGAAGAAACAAAGGGAATACAACAGAACAAATCTAACCAACTGTTTTTATTGTATATAAATTTGATATTTTGAATGTATTGATTTTACAAAAAAGAAATATAACAAAACACAGTGAAGTTGAACCACTTTTTTACAGAATGTCATTATTTTATTGGTTATGATGAACGCGAATAACAAATCATGTAAGTTCAGCCCATTTCACGATGGGCTATTTTTTTCAACGTTCTCTAGAATTACTTGCCAATACTCCTATAATTAGCCTACTCAGCGCGACAAGTATCTAAATCATGAGTAATTACTGAACCAAATTATTTCTTCTTACGATTATCAAAAAGAACAATTAAAACCCCTAAGCAAGCAACAACAAAGCTGCCTATGATGTAATTTTGCCTATCAAATGCAAGACCTGCATCTTTTACATTCTCACCATAGACGATGGGAATACTTACATCCATATTATAGGATAGAAAAGCAGTAATGAGCCCAATAATCGTTAAAACGACACCAAACGTTTTCATTCTGTTCCCCTTAGATTACCTTAATTTAGGATATGTTAACTAACAATCTTAATAAAAGCAAAATTGCTTTCCTTTTCTGTTATTTTTTTCTAACAATGAAATTACAATAAACTAACAATTATATTAAATTCGATTCGTAATATTATTTGTTTGCAAAGCCATAACACGAGGGAATAGTTAAAAAGCATAATTAATCATTAATGCGTGGTAGCTTAATTTCTCTAAAAGTGGGGAGTGTGATGATGAAAATAAGATATCTAATAATGTAATTAAATCAAGAGCAGGTAAAGATGCTTCCATTTGAGTACCTATACATATAAAAAATAAAGCCACAACCTTTTATATCGAGCCTTATAGTTCAACTATTGAAATTTCATTAACGCAGCGTTGCTGCCAGATTTTCTGAAAATCCTCTTTGGGTATCATTTCACCTTCAAAATCGAATAAAGGAAACGATAAGATATTTTTTCCATTATGATCTTTTGCAACTTGGATAATAAATTTTTCATAATGGTAAGGAGCTTCATCTTTGAACGTAAACACTTCACCACAAACATTACCGACAATATTATGTGGGGAGTTTGGGGCTGCAGCATAAAGTTTTACATTTCTAAATTCTGTTGCTTTAGGTTGATACATAAAATTTGTCACCATCAACTTAGCTTGAGCAGTCACATCAAGTTGAGGATTAAGATTAAATGAAACACCCAGTACAAATGCAAAAAGGACTAGAATTAAAAAGCAGAGTATACGAAAAAAAATTGCAATCACAATAAAAAACCACTTGCTGAAAACATGACTAAAATTTACCTCTAATATGATAAGAGAGCAACTCACAGCGATAAAACTATTCAATTTTTAAACGTTTAAAAAAAATGATTTAATAACGGTCAAAAACACCATAATCAGGTCTTTCTCCACGCATAATAGCTCGCTGCTGCTCATGAACAGCTTCTCTATCTATTCTTTTTTGCGTCGAAGTACGCGAGTCCTTATGCGATTTAGGCCATGTGGGCTTATTTGGTTCATAAGTTGGTGCTGAAGAACACCCTGAAATAAGAGTAAAACAAATAACTACCAGTAAAATTTTCATTCTAATATGACATATCTACCCAAATAAGGATGCAACTTAACAAAATTATTGGTTAATAACAATTTTATTACGTATATCTACGCATTAAAAAATAATCAATCAAACTTTAATGAAACAATATTGTAAAACATGTAAAACTTTGTTAGCTTATTTTACTGTATATTTAACTTTAAATTAACCAAGTATATATACATAAGTAAAATTAAAGGAGTAAACCCTATGCTAACAAAATATACTTTATTTATTGGGTTCTGGTCGATTCTAGCACTGAGTGTTGGGATCCTTACTTCTCATATCTAACACACAGGAAAGAATCTTCTTCATTGATGGAGAAAATTTTTAAAGCTAAAAAGCGTGCCTCTAACATTTCAAAAAAGAGGCACGCCTCTTACTAAAATACCCTGCTCTGCTCTGCTCTGCTCTGCTCTGCCTAGATATTCTCAGGAGTACTACAGCACCAGCAACGATAATTTAAAAATCAGAAATGGGTCTATCGTACCAACAGCGATAAAACCACTTAACACTAAAGGGAAAAGCATAACAGTAATCACATTAAACCTTCCATTTGCGAATGCATTGTAAATGAAAAAACATCAAAACTATTTGGCCAAGAAAATCCTATTCCTTTCTCCCTTTAAATTATAAAACAAGAAACAGAGATTGCTATATTCTCACGTCAGTGCTGGTTTATACGCCTTTCGAAAGAAAAATTACCATAACCATCATAATTTTTACTTCCTCGCCACAGCCAGCAACTGGTTGAACTATCCTTTTCAACCTTAGCTAACATTTTTTTTTGAATAACTCAATATCCTTTATTTGAGCTATAGTTTTTATCTTTTTCATCATCTTTAGTATTTAAATATCATGACACTTTAGCTAGCAGGTTAACAAGAAAACGAGCTGAGCTTGGTTACACTCAAGATTGGGTAGCTAAGTTAACAGGGATTGCTCCTGCTCAAATATCAAGATACGAATCTGGTGTAAATAAACCTCGTCCAAAGACAATTGCAGCCCTTGCGGAAGTGCTATCTGTTCCATATGAGTGGTTAGCTACTGGGGATGAAACTAATTTCTCCATAGATGCACCAAAGGCCGAAAAGGGAAACCGACCATTGGTTTCATTTCCCCACAGGCGTATACGATGCGCTTATGGCCCAAGCAGAAGAAACTGGAAAGACATTTAACAAGGTAGTTTTACAGAGACTGAAACTATACCAAGAAATGGTTGAGCGCGGGAGCATCCATGAGGATGATGATATACCCAACAAAAAATAACCACCTAGCCCAAGGACGGGCTAGATATATAGTTGCTCAATCAGGTTTTCTACCGTTTGCATCTATTAGCTTCCATATGCCATTATTGTATTGGAATGTCATGGTAAATTGATTATTTACTTCCTCAGACCAGTAATCCAATATTGCAGAGTTATCTTCTATATAAATAACTGACAAGTTATGAGGAAAGTCAGGCTCTTTGTCGATGTTGTAAAAGTACCTTTGAACTTGATTGTCAAAATTAGGAATATTTCTGCTAATTTCAACTATAAATCCCTTCAAGCTTTCAAAGTTGACGACTTGCTCTGGTTCTAAACCAATAACAATATCGTTCTTTATTGATACAGTAACCTCATCACTATCGAGAACAATATCGCTTTCAGTGGCAATAAAGTCATTTTCGTGATACCTGTTTATCCTTTTCATCTCACCATCCCATCAATTAGTTTCAGTAATGTTAGCGTACCGGGAGTGCAAATTCTATTCGCCGTCTAGTTTATAAAAGGTGTAACCAATTACGCCTGCAAAAGGAACCTTTGTTACTGCAAATTCAACAGAGCCATAATTTGTCTTTATAATTTTCTTCATGCTTTTATTTTCAAAATCACGGCAGGATTTTTTAAACTCTGTTAATTGCGCCGTATCGATACCTAGACTTGATAAATAGTTAATCTCTTTAGGTATGTTGCCACAATCACTCTTTTTAAATTCGCTCACAGGATATGAGTTCACAACTGATATTAGCCTGTTATTTTTAAACGTCAGCATGGCATTACTAGTCCATGGCATGAAAGGTTCTTGGCCCTCAAGGAAGAAATCTATCTCACACGCTTTATACCCACCCATGCTTTTGCAATTACTTAAATCAATATCTTCAACTTTCTCAACGTCTTCAAAACGTTGTCCCCACTCCAAGCCAAACGGGGCTTTTGCTTCAGTACTTGCCTCTATTGCATACCCATTAAAACAAGCAAGTGTTAATAAACCTGCAATAATTCCCTTTTTCATACATCACCATATTTTAGTTAAGTACGTGAATACTAGGATAGATGCAGATTTCAGACAATAAAAAACCTGCCGAAGCAGGTCAAGTTGGATGAAAAACTCTATGTTACTCGCTTACTCATACGAGGCATCCAACTGCACCCCTCTTGCATTTCCATCTTTAATCTCACAAATAACTTTTTGTGCCTTTAATGGCATCCACACAGTTGATTCATAAACTTCATTTTCAATGTCACGCTCGACTGTAATTGGGTATTCTGAGAAACTAACAGACCTACTTACTACTCTTTCCTTACATGACTTAATATCCCCCATCTCTCCACTACCCGTTTCTTTGTATGCTGAAACTGCTGGGTATTCTTTACTATCTATCATCTTGTGTAATTGTTCAGCTGTATATTCCTTTCCTTCACTTGCGTATGAGCCAAAGGATAATAGAGCCACGGTAGCTGTTAGCAATAATTTTTTCATTAACTTCCCTATCTAATTTAAGTTAGTTTAAGTAATGCTATTCTATTAGGTGATACTTTGCAGTCAGAAATAGACTAAATAACCAATGACACATTAAATTCAAGCAATAAAAAACCCACCGGAGTGGGTTGGTTTGAATTAGTTATTTGTTTACGCTTTATATACAGTATATGGAAAATGGATGTCTGATAAAAATGATAGTCAGATAGCATTACTAAACCAAAGTTTTGAAGAAAATGCCCCCACTCATGCCCCAAGCGTTAAATAGATAATAACTTAACTGAATAAAACCAATGAGTTAACCCCTACCCTTTGGCTTATTCATGATGTGGTCTTCCCAATCGACCACATCAATTTCCCTGACGGCAATGTGACGCACAGATATACCTTCATTGTGCATTGCGGCTTTGGAACCCGTTTTTAACGGGTGCCAAGCAGGTAAGGTTTTTCCTTCAAGTAATAAGCGATAAGCACACGTCGTTGGTAGCCACTCAAAAGTTTCTAAATTATAACGATTGAGTTTGATGCAATCCGCTTCATATTCGAAGCGATTTTCATAATGCTTGCACTGGCAGGTTTTTAAATTTAATTGATTGCAAGCCACATTGGTGAAATAGATTTCATCAGTATCTTCATCCATTAATTTATGTAAGCAACATTGCCCACATCCATCACACAAAGATTCCCATTCATCATCTGTCATTTCATCTAGTGTCTTAACCTGCCAGAACTGCGACATAATACTTATTAATCCTATACTTAAATAACTCGAGTAGTCAGCGAGTGGTCATTAATCGATAGCTTTAACATATCACCAGAGGCCAATGGACCGACACCTTCTGGGGTCCCTGTCAAAATGACATCCCCTGCACGTAATGTGAAGAAGCGGGACATATAGCTAATAAGAGGTAAAATCGGGGTGATCATATCACGCGTTGAGCCTTCTTGGCGAATTTCCCCATTAATTTCCAGTGATAGCTGAACATTTTGCAGTTCACTTGGATTATTGACAGGAATAAACCCAGAAATTGGGCATGAGCCATCGAATGCTTTACTTTTTTCCCAAGGCTGACCCGCTTTCTTAAATTTTGCCTGTAAATCACGCAATGTTAAGTCCAGTGCAACAGCATAACCGGCAATAGCACGGGAAACTCGGTCTTCATCCGCATTTTTTAACGGCATACCAATCAGGATTGCCATTTCGACTTCATGGTGAACCTCGCCCAAATCTTTTGGAATAACAATTGATTGAGTGATATCACAAAGTGCGGTTTCAGGTTTGATAAAAATGACAGGCTCTTCGGGTACTGCTGAGCCCATCTCTTTGATATGCTTGGCATAGTTACTACCTACACAAACAACTTTGTTTGCTGGAAAATCAAGTAAAGCACCTTGCCAGTCACGATGTTGATACATAAGGGTAACTCCTATTATCGTTATTGTATTTTTTGAGCGATGCCATCGGCCATCAAGCTAACACTCAATGCAAAATAGTATGAGCGGTTCCAATGCATGATGGTGCGAAAGTTCTCAGTCACTAAAAATGTTCTACCTTCAGGATCATCCGGAATAACAACCCATGTTTTTACATCCGGTGATAGTTGTGCAAATGCAGGTAATTTAACCCCTAATTGCTGCCAGTCACTGACGGTTTTACCTTGCTCTGCTTTAACGCCTTCTAGAGCTCGGTTAAAGTCCGCCGGCAAACTGACTTGGTAACCCCATGGTAATTGGGATTGCCAACCTTCTGTTGATAAATAATTGGCGATTGATGCGAAAACATCCGCTTTATTATTCCAAATATCCATTTTCCCATCACCATCACCATCTGCCGCATAGGAGAAATAGGATGTTGGCATAAACTGGCTTTGACCCATCGCACCTGCCCACGAGCCTTTTAATTGTTGGTCTTCAGGAATATAGCCCTTATCCATTATCTCAAGCGCCGCCAGCAATTGCTTGCTAAAAAGCGCTTCACGACGTCCCTCGAAAGACAACGTGGCGAGTGCTGAAATGACATCTTCCTTGCCTTGTGAGCGCCCAAACCCACTTTCAAGTCCCCATAGTGAGACGATGAATTGTGGTGGAACACCATATTTTTGGCTAATTGAATCAAGTAGTGCCTTGTTTTCAATATACTTATCATATCCCGCATTAATACGTGATTGCGGAAGAACATTTTTTAAGTAGCTGGCTAATGTGACAGTTGCTCTTTTTTCAGGCTGCCCTTTATCCGCTTTTACCACGCGCTCTATAAAATGAATATTGGCGAAACCACGTTCAATCGTAGCGGGTTTGATCCCTTGCGCAATAGCATGTTCTTTCAATAATTCCACATAAGCAGGGAATTGCGAAGGTTCACGCTGTTCAATAGGAAACGCTTTATCAAGTGCAGCAACTTCTTGGATAATCGCGGCATTTTGTTCTGCCGTAATCGGTTGAGCTGCAACTGTTTCATGTTGTTTTGTCGAGCAACTTGCTAAAAGCAAACCAGCGACTAATGTATATAATAACGTTGGTTTCATTCGTATCCTCCAGAACACTCAAGTTTTTTCAGGTTTTTCTTAAATTGCTTTAAATATTAAGCTCTTTATGTTCTGAAAGTAGATCCTCCACTGGAGGCGGGAATTGTAAATAATAACCAACTTCTTGTAAGTCAGCCTTAACTCGCGCCAAGTCAGCATTAGCAAGCTTTTCACGCTTATCTAACGCAATCACCATGGCGAATTGAGGTGTTCCAAATTGGGCTAATAACTCTTCAGGAACGCGTGAAAAATCATCTTTCTTTTCAACATAAAGATAGGTTTGCTCACGCTTAGGGCTTCTATAAATTGCACAAATCATTATATTTAACTCTTTTTCTTAGTTCATTAGCTTGCTTGAAGAATACAGTAACTATAACATGCTATTGTTTTACAGAATATCTTCGCCCGAGGATTGTTTCGGAAATTTTAATTTGCTGAGTCTAGATAGATGCCACAATCGCCAATAGAACTTAAAGGCAGCAGTTTTACTCTTTCAGTTATTCACTTACACAGTGAAGAGCCTAAACTCATCAAAAAAGCGCTGCAAGATAAAGTAAACCAAGCCCCTGATTTCTTTAAAAATGCTCCTGTCGTTATCAATATTGCAGAATTAACTGCACAGGCAGATTTATACAGCATTCATAAATCTGTGGTTTCTGCGGGATTGCGCATTGTTGGGGTTAGTGGGTGTACAGACCCTTTATTGCGCCAAAAAGCCAATGAAGCTGGCTTACCGATATTAAGTGAAGGTAAAAGCCAGAAACCTGTTGAAATTCAGACTGAGGCAAGTGTTGCCGCAGTCCAAAATGAGCCGGTTTATCGTAAGACTCGAATTATCAATACCCCTGTTCGTTCTGGGCAACGTATTTACGCACCAAATAGTGATCTTATCGTCACAAGTAACGTGAGTGCAGGTGCAGAACTGTTAGCAGATGGTAATATTCATATATATGGTGTGATGCGGGGTCGTGCCTTAGCAGGTGCTTCTGGTGATACGGAAAGTCAGATTTATTGTATTCATTTGCAAGCAGAGTTGGTCTCTATTGCAGGTGAATATTGGCTGAGCGATCAAATCCCTGCTGAATTTCTCGCCAAAGCAGCTAAACTTCGTTTAGTTGATAACAAACTTAACATCGAATATTTAAATTAGACCTTATTTACAAGGAATTATTCATGGCACGCATAATTGTAGTGACTTCTGGTAAAGGTGGCGTTGGTAAAACCACTTCAAGCGCGGCCATAGCAACTGGCCTAGCACAAAAAGGGAAAAAAACCGTCGTAATCGATTTTGATATCGGTCTACGTAACCTTGACCTCATCATGGGGTGTGAACGTCGGGTTGTCTATGACTTCGTCAACGTTATCCAAGGTGATGCAACGCTAAATCAGGCCTTGATTAAAGATAAACGTACCGAAAATCTGTTTATTTTACCTGCTTCGCAAACGCGCGATAAAGACGCACTAACCCGTGAAGGCGTTGAAAAAATCCTTGATGAGCTCAGTGATAGCCTTGGCTTTGATTTTATTGTTTGCGACTCACCTGCGGGTATTGAAAGCGGTGCATTAATGGCGCTGTATTTTGCTGATGAAGCGATTATTACCACCAACCCAGAAGTGTCTTCAGTTCGTGACTCTGACCGTATTTTAGGCATCTTAGCCTCTAAATCACGTCGTGCAGAAAAAGGCCAAGACCCAATAAAAGAACACCTTCTACTGACGCGTTATAACCCAGGTCGTGTTACTCGCGGTGATATGTTAAGTATGGAAGATGTGCTGGAAATCCTTTGCATTCCATTAATTGGGGTTATTCCAGAAGATCAATCTGTCTTGCGCTCATCTAACCAAGGTGAACCTGTTATTCTAGATAAAGAATCTGAAGCAGGCCAAGCTTACGACGACTGTGTCGCGCGTATTTTAGGTGAAGATCGCCCTATCCGTTTCATTGAAGAAGAGAAGAAAGGCTTCTTAAAACGCCTATTTGGGGGGTAAATAATGGCTTTATTGGATTTCTTTCTGTCGAGAAAAAAGACGACAGCGAATATCGCAAAAGAGCGATTACAAATCATCGTTGCGGAACGCCGCCGCGGTGATAGCGAACCCGCATATCTTGCTGATATGAAACGTGATATTTTGCAAGTCATCTGTAAATATGTTCAAGTTGACCCTGAGATGCTCTCCGTACAATTTGAACAAAAAGACGATGATATTTCTGTTCTTGAGTTAAACGTCACGCTACCAGAAGGTGACGAAATTAAAACCACAACAACAGAAAAATAATTCGCAAAGAAGCCGCTATGTTGTATGGCGGCTTGCTTTTACGTTAAATATTCCTCCATTCTTTGGCGCCAAGCGCCAACGTTCACCTATTGGTTTTATTTATCTAAATTAAAGTGGATCACTAAGCTTACTAACGGAGATACACCCGCAGGCCTTTCCCCTACCGATTTATACTGTTTTGTTGCATCAAGCACCGCCTTTCCCAATATTTCACTGCGCTCAGATTTAACTATCGTGGCATTCACCAAATCACCTTGTTGCGTAATTTGAAAATGCACCACAACAGCACCTTGAATTTGCATCGCCCGTGCTCGCCGTGGGTATTGTTTATGGCGTTCTAATTCATTGCGCACTTTGGCTAAATATGCGAGCCGAATATCCGTAATATTTTCCCCCGCAACTGAATTTTTCTGCGTCCCCGATTCACCACTGGCGACAGATTCAGCTTGGCTATCCCCCAACTTTGCTTGCTGCTCAATTTCATCAGTTTGGTCTTTTTTTACTTTTTCCTCCGTTTCAATGCGTTTTTTAGGCTCAATCTTGCGCGGTTTCTCTGGCTTTGTGGGGTTAATAGGCTTTTTAGACGATTGACCGTCTTTGGCTTTCTCACTGCGCGCTTTAGCTACCTCAATAACGGCTTTATCGACCTCAATAGGTGAATGAATTGCCCCGCCACTGTCCTCAACAATCTCCTCCACCTTAGCGATATGTTTCTCAATCACTGCTTGGGTCACTGCGATGGCGATAACCGGCGCATTTATTGGCATCATGATTTTGCTCGAATCACTGTGATTCAATATGTGGTAATACACCAGCCCACCATGCAGTGCTAAAGAACCAATTATGGCAAATAGAAAACGTGAATTCGTCATTTTACATTCCAATAAAAAGCCCCTTATACCGAGGTACAAAGGGCTTGCAGTTAGAATTTGCTGGTCACACTAAAGCGGAAAGCCCGCCCTGGTGCTGGCATCATGCTGCGCGTCAGTGGGTCAATGTAATATTCATCCAGAAGGTTTGTTGCAATAAACTCCAACGATAGATTTTTATTCACATGGAAATTTGCGTAAGCATCCGTCGTAAACACCGCATTCCAACGCATTGGGCTGTTATTTAACGGCATAAATTGATACGGGTATTTATCCATAAATTCCGCTTCGTCTTCATTTTTGGCCGTGCTGTGATAACGCATACGGCTGCCAACTTCTAGTGTTTCATCTAAGAAACGCAGACCAAAATTGGCATGGATGCTGTATTTCGGCTGTAATTGAGTACGCAAATAACCACCGGGGAAACCTGCGGTTATGCATTCAGAGCCCCCAAATTCATTTTTAGGGTCCATCAACATAAAATTGACTTGGTCACACACCTCATTTTTTAAGCGGTAATCAATGCCAATATCACCAAAAACAGCCCCGTTATCGTAACGGGCAAGTAGCTCTAACCCTGCCGTATTGTGTTTATCAACTTGGGTAAAGTTTAGGTCCATATCCCGATCAAAGGCATTCGCCACTACGGTACTATAGTAATTGACTCGTAAATCGGCGTGGTTTTGTGCATTCAATAACTCTTGGAAATTACGCACATAACCCAGCTCTATGGTGTGGCTGCGCTCGGGTAAAAATGTGGGGGCAATATAGTTATACACTGAGCCTCCAGAAAAACCGACAGTGCTTTCAAAAATGCTGGGCATTCTGACCGTTTCTAAATAACGTGCAAAAATACGGTCATTTTCTGTCACATAAATAGTTGCCCCTAATGCAGGTGCCCACGCAGCGTCTTCCTTTCTTTTTGGTGGTCTAAACCGTTCGTCACCCGTGAATTTAATTTCATCCCAACCATTTTGTGCATCCCTAGCCCTGTATTTTAGGGCGGTAAGCTGTGTGACAGGGTCAACAACCGTTTCTTTTAAATCTATTTCGCCGTTATAAAAAGGGTTATTTTTACGGGTAAAGCGTTTATTTTCATCCGCCTGCCATTTAACTATTCGGTTTGCTTCTAAAATTCGAAACTCCAAGTCTTTTTTATCTCCCCTTCCACGCCAAAACGTTGCATATTCTAAAGAACGAGCTGGCATGCCTAATGCTTCTTCAACCAGTTTTAATCTATCAAATGTTCTGTCATCTCTTAGTTCTTCAAATGTCTGCCCTTTTCTATTAACGTAGTTCTGAATTTTTTGGTACTCTTCAGGTGTCAGTACACGGGATAACTGGAAGTTTCTTGCCGTTTTTTCACTATTTAAGGCAAACCGTTCATCTTTGGCTGCCATTCGCCTTTCTTTTAAGGTATCTTTCGACCAATAGCTAATGTATTGTGCCCCTGCATTAAACTTTAACCAATCTGTGGGCTGCCAATCCAACCTAACTGCGCCGTTATATTCCCTGCGCTGGCCTTCCCGTGGAACGGCTCTAAACATGCCTGATTTAGGGGTCGTGCGTGAGCTATAAACATCAACTCGGCTGTCTATACGCTCATCAATTAAATTGCCCATCAATGTTAGGCTAAAGTCTGGGGCAAGCTGGAATTTATTCGAAAGTGAGACACCGTGGCGGTTATTCAGCTGACTTAATTTAATGCCATCGACTAATATTCCATCAATATTGGGGTCTCTTGGTTTGTTCTGGCTCTTAAACTCATACTGCCAATCTCTATCAAAGGGCTCTCTCGGCTGCCCTCCAGCTGTATTTGAATTTAAATCTGTTCGAGTTAACCAATAACTTAAACGAAAATCCACCCAATTATGCGTCTCTGGCTTAAATGCATAATTTGCATAAAACGTATTTAAGGCGAGGTTAGCTAAAGGCCATTGGACCACTTTGCCATTCAAATCATGGTAGCGGATTTTGGATGGCATTATCTCGCCATAATGACTGCCCGTTCGGTAATAGCCAAAGGACACATCTTGCCCGTGAGGCAACATAAAATTTAGCTTGGCTAACCATGTCGACATTTCCGCTGAAGTATTACTGACCTCTTTATTTGAACCATAAACTTTAGCCGCGAAAGGAATATAAGGGTCAATCTGTTTTTTGCCATAATTGCCGTTATAGGTAATCATCTCTTCATCATATTGCTCCGCCCCACGGCTTCCCGCAAAATAATTACCTTGATGGCGAACACTGTATGCCAGCGTAATATTGAATTTGTCTTGCCGTGTTCCAACGGCAATACGTGCTGCGTTATCTTGTAAATTAAAAAAATTGGCACTGCCCTTAGCGTGTGGCTTAACTAATATCTCTTGGTCTTGAAAATAAATACCACGAAATGTTTGATAATCTAAAGAGTCAAAAAAAGTTTATCGTCGCGGTAATCTATACCATGGTTTAATGTACCAAGCCTTGGCTTAGTGGTATTACTGCTGGTTTCTAATTTAATATCAAAACCAAATTTGTCATCAGGGTTGACTACATCATCAATACCTATTGTACTGATTGCAATGCCGCCCCCTGTTGATGTGCGCACATCACGGTCTAATGTTGCGCTTTTCATTACCAAAATACTGCTAATCATATTAGGGTCGATATAATTACGGTTGTTCGCCCCGTTATAGCCCCGCCAAACTGTGATCGCTTGCTCCGTGCCGTCAACGGTCACAGGAACCCGCCCTTGCCCTTGTATCCCACGGACATTCGGGTCTAATGCGCCACTGTTACGTGCATCACCGCTGTAAACACCAACGGCATGGTTAATGGTATCCGCGGGGTTGGTGCCTTTATAACGTTCCACTTCCTCTTTACCAATATAGATGTTTGATTCATCTTTATCGTACTGTTCATCCGCCTTTTTTTTATCCCGCTGTTTGATCGTATTGGCTTTGTCATTAACCTGAATGGCACCAATATCTTCACGTAGTTGTGCAGATAATACGCTTGGCATACAGCATAAGGATAACCCTGTCGCAATATTGATTGCTATTACTGTCTTTACTTTCATTAATCCTTCCGGTGAAAATTAGAATCGCTTAATAAAATTGACACCGACTTCACTTTGCTTAAAAGAATAAATAACATCCGCTGTGCTTTTGTTTAATTGATTATTAAAATAGATAGATGGAGTAAATTTAAAGATACTTTTATTTCTGAGTGATAACTGTGTATTTAAATACCAATTATGGTCTTCCCTTTTAACATTAATACTTCTGTCAAAGGACTTAAACTGCGTATTCTTATACCCCGTACTTATTAATAGTTCGAATAGATCATAATACTTTAAAATATCAGCTTTAACGCCCTGTTGTTGATAGCTGTCACTGGATAACCTTTTATCCCTATTCTCGCCATGAAAGCTTAATGATAATACTGTACTTGGGGTTATTATATGTCGCCCCATTAGAAAGTAAGACACTTCAAGGCCATCATTAAAATCATAATTAGCAATATGGTAACTTTTATCGACTGATAAATAACCGGATAATGATACTTGTTCATCTAACGAATAGCCTATTGCCGATTTAATACCGACACTTGCATGTCGAAATTGGTTATCACACCAGTGTGTTTTGAACACAGGGAATAACTCCACTTTTTTAACGTCATCCTCAAACTGATACCCCCCACCAATAAATAGGCTATTTCTCCGACTTGTTATATCTTTCATGGGCTCGATACCAGAACCACCCAGTAGCCATTTGCCCGCATGTTGCTGGTATATTGGGTATCGTTTGGAAACGTCAACGCTATACTGCCATTTCCCACCTGCTATCGGTTTACTCCCACTGCCCATACAGATTCGATAAGCACAATGTTGTTTATTTTTATTTGATGCCTCATTTAAATTCAAATTATAACTGGAACCAAACTTGATTGCGCCTTGCCAACTGTTTTTATTCTGTAAGTAGGTTATTTGCTGATTAACAAATCTTTCTATTCTTATCGGTAATTTATTTTTGTAACTAAGCCGTATCCCTTGGTATACCGATAACGCGTCTTGGTCGCGTTTAATATCAAATAAAACCCGTGCGAGTTTTAATTCAACAGCGAGTGTATTTGGTTTATCTTCCAATATTTCTTGATAATACAATATTGCCTTATCATAATTTCGTTTTATTATTTCTTTTTCGGCGAAAATAAATTTCACCAAGTTTTTATCATGCTGTTGATAGCGTATATATTCATTAATTATTGCATCAATTTTTTTTAGCTCTTTTTTACGCAGGAAATCATAAAGGAGAAAACCCATTTCGTCGATGTTTTTTTGATTATTTTCTTCTAAATAATGAGAGCGTTGTTGATTGTGATTATTTGCTTTATTTAAAATATCAACAAAAGGTTTTTGTTTTTCAGGTTGAGAGAAAACAAAAAAAGACAAGCAAGATGATAAAATCATAATACAAAAATTAATTCCAACTTTAACAATATTAAACATATATAGTTTACCTTTATAAAATAAAAAGTAGGCAACGCATTGTGCCTACTTTTTACTCTTACATATTTAACAATGGTTATTTAGCAATAATTAATTCGCTTTTTTGCCACCAAATGCGGTGTCTAACTCATGATTATCTTTGAATGAGGTGATACCGGCGACGTGCTCCGCATTATCCCCAAAGAATTGTCCCATGCTATGCCCTGAAATAGAATCATGGGAAATGGCTTTAGCTGTTCCTGCAAACTTACCATCTTCAAGAATGTCCCCCTCCATGGATTGCTTTAATTCATTCCCCTCCAGTAAGCCCTCATACGACTTCTGACCAAAGTCGACATTAAAGGTACCTGTTAACTTACCTTCACCATCAAATTGGTTAACCCCCTCGATGTTATATACTGCGCTTCCATTGGTGGGAACCTCGGTACTCGCATTGTTACCTGAAAAATAAGCGGTATGTGTGCTATCGCCATTTACCCCAGTTTGCGACCAATCCCCATAATAGATTTCGGCATCTGCAACTTGGCTAAATTGGAATTTACCCATATTGACATGGTGGCCGCCGCTGCTTTCTAACTGATACACATCATCAGGTTTTTGCGTGGACATCATCTTCAAACCTGAAAATGCGATTGTCTTACCATTATGCGTACCGCGATAACCGATACCCGGTGCACCCGCAACTCCACCATGAGGCCCCCCCATTGCCTCAGTTTTATCGATACGAATATCGACAACACCGTCAGTATAACTTTGGCTTTGTTGTGATGTGGCCTCTGCAAATACACTGGTAGAAGCCCCTGATAATGACGCCATTAATACAACTAATGTTAATTTTTTCATTTGTATTTCCTTATTTAGGATATAACGAGGTAAATCCTCATATTAATGACTAACTCTCTTTAGTCATTCCATTAAGCCGAGATCAAGTATATGAAAATGATTTTCATTTACAAATAGGTTAATTATAATTTGAATTTAAATAATTAATTCACAGAGAGTTTTATTTTATTTTTATTTCAATAAATTACTTTATATCCCGCATAGTATTAATGGGTATAAATTAAAATTTAGAGTTAGTATTTTACTTAAATAGATAAGTTTTTAAGACTAAGTTCATTTTGAAATTTGGAATTGGTTTATTAATAATAAGGATTCAACATACCTATCTTTTAAAATAAAAATGGGCAAGTATTATTCGCCCATTGAATATAATTAATTTATCTATAACTTAATTTTTGACGCCACCAAATGCTGTATCGTATTGGTGATTTCCTGCAAAGCTAGTAATACCTGCGACCTGTGCAGCATCTTGCCCAAATAACTGTCCAGCACTTATGCCTTCGGCTTGGTCATTAGCAAGTGCAACACCTGAAAATTTACCGTTCTCACCAATTTCACCACTAAATTTGATGTTAGCCAGTTGCCCATCCAATGTGCCTTCGTACGTTTTTTGTCCAAAATTAACCAAGAATGTGCCGGGCATTTTACTGCTACTTTCATACTGGTTAACACCACTGATTGTATAACTGGCTTGGCCTTCTATTGGGATATCGTTGCTTATTTCTTTACCAGAATAAAACGCGGTGTGCTTTGAATCCGCTATATCGCCGGTTTGAGACCAATCCCCATAATAGATTTCGGCGTCTGCAACTTGTGTAAAATTAAACCTACCTATGCTGCCGTGATAATCTTCTGCTTTATCTATGATATAAACACCATTAGCTGCTTTAGTGGCTTTCTCTTTTAGCTCTGATAATGAAATTGTGATGCCTTCTGTCACGAAACGATAACCTAAACCGGGGTCACCCTCTTTCACGTCCCCGCCACCTTCATACTGTGTTTTACCAACGTCAATGTCTGTCTTGCCTTGGTTATAACTTTGGCTTTGTTGAGATAAAACATCAGCCATTCCCATTGCAGGTAAAAATATAAATGAAGCAACTGATATTACGGTTGATACTTTCGTCATATACTCATCCTTTTCTATAATCAGATTGATACTATTTCAGGCTAACCTCTGTTAGCTTTTCAATTAAATCGAATCGAGTATATTAAGGTGCACCTAAAATACAAATATGCCTTTCATTATTTATTTTTTAATAATTTATATAATCAAATTGATAGTTATATGAAAACCAATAAGAATAAAAAATAAAAAAAGGAATAACGTTAATTATTCCTTTTTTGGCATGCCATTTTCAGACTAAATTTAAATCACAAGCTCGACAATAATTTAGTAAGTGGTTCAGCCAGTAATTTACCGCGCCAACCTGCTAATAATTCAGGTGGTGTGCTGGAAGACTTAATCCCCCAATGAATAGATAATAACTGATTTATTTGGCGTCTTGATGCTAATAACTCTGCATTAAACTTTTCATTTTCAGCAATATCTTTAACTACGGCTTTAATTTCTTTAAAGACATTTTTATATTGGCTTTGTTCGGTAATATTCGCCACTGGTGCTGGATATTGGCTTGCATCTAGCTTCTTAGCTTGCTCAACAATGCTCAGCAAGCGCTTGCCATGGCAACGAATTTCTTGCCCTGTCAAACCAAGGTTATCTAGCTCGCCAAGGGAAGTCGGTAGGAAATGAGCAACTTTCCATAAATGTTCTTCTTTCACCACAAAGTTAATTGCCATATCCCGTGCTTTGGCTTGGTTCAAACGCCAATCAGCGAGCAGTTGTAAACAAGCAAGTTGCTCGTCACGTAACTGCCACGCATTACGGATATTTAAGTACGCTTTTTCTGGTTTCAGCGCTTTTTGGCGACGCGCAACTACACGCTGGCATTCATCTTTCGCATCGTCTAAATACCCTGCTTCAGTAACCTTCTGCATGAGAATTTCAGCTAATGGCAATAAATACAACACATCCGCAGTGGCATAGTCACATTGTTTCTCACTTAACGGACGTGCTAGCCAATCTGTCCGTGATTCACTTTTGTCCAGCTCAATACCAAGGTGCTCTGCAACCAATGACGCAAAGCCACATGAAATTGGGTACCCTAAAAAAGCCGCAACGATTTGAGTATCAATCATAGGCTCTGGTACACAATCAAAATCGTGCATAAACACTTCAAGGTCTTCACTACCAGCGTGTAAAAATTTAAGCTGATTTGGATTCATCAGCAGCGCTTTAAAAGGGCTGAAATCTGATATTGAAAGTGGGTCAATCAACGAAACTTGCTTTCCATCATACAACTGTAGCAAACCTAATTGAGGATAGTATGTTCTTGTACGAACAAACTCAGTATCCAGTGCAAGCCAAGGTGCATCGTTAGCTTCTTGGCATATTTGAGCGAGTTCGCTATCTGTGGTCACTAAACGATAATTCAAAACACGTTTCTCTTTGTCTATTTTCAGTACAGAGACGCCGGTATAAACCGGCGTCATCTATTCGTTATATTTATACATTCTAAATCACTTTTAGGCGGGTGACTTATTTCTTTTCAATTTTTCTTCATCGCGTAAGTCTTTTCGTAGGATTTTTCCAACGTTTGATTTAGGCAATTCTTCACGAAATTCAAATATTTTAGGCACTTTATACGCGGTTAATGAACGACGGCAAAATGTTTTTAGCTCATCCCCCGTCAAATTCGCATTTTTCGTGACAACAAAAACTTTCACGGCTTCCCCAGTGCTTTCACTAGGTACGCCAATCGCCGCACATTCAATAACATCAGGGTGAGTTGCAATAACATCTTCAATTTCATTAGGATAGACGTTAAACCCTGAAACAATGATCATGTCTTTTTTGCGGTCGACAATGCGGATGTAACCTTCACTGTCGATTTCTGCGATATCGCCTGTCGCTATCCAACCATCAACGATTGCCTCAGCGGTAGAATCTGGGCGATTCCAATACCCTTTCATCACCTGCGGGCCTTTTACCCACATTTCACCGGGCTCACCCAGAGGAACTTCTTGGCCTTCATCATTAAGAAATTTCACATCGGTTGATGGAACCGGTAAACCAATACTACCACTGTATGCCGTAAGATTATATGGATTCCCTGTCACCAACGGCGAGCACTCAGTTAGGCCATAACCTTCAAGTAAGTGTTTGCCTGTCAATTGTTGCCATTTTTCAGCCACCGCTTTTTGCACAGGCATCCCACCGCCTACTGACAATCTCAAGCGTGAGAAATCCAACTTTTGAAACTCAGCATTGTGGATCCACGCATTAAACAGCGTGTTAACCCCAGTTATTGAAGTGATAGGATAACGCCCCAGCTGCTTGACGGTATCAGGTACATCCCGTGGGTTAGTAATCAGTAAATTAACGCCCCCCACGTTGATGAAAAGCAAACAATTTACGGTTAACGCAAACACATGGTACAACGGTAACGCTGTCACCACGAACTCAGCACCAAATTTCAATACAGGGCCATATGCGGCTCTTGCTTGTTCTAGGTTAGCTAACATATTGCGATGGGTTAACATCGCCCCTTTCGCCACCCCAGTGGTCCCCCCGGTATATTGCAAGAAGGCCAAATCACCACCTGAAATATTGGGTTTAATGTATTGCATCCGGTAACCATAATGCATAGCACGGCGAAACGAGATGGCATCGGGTAAATTGTATTTGGGTACTAAGCGTTTTACGTATTTAACGACAAAATCAACAATTGTCGCTTTCGGCCGCGATAGTTGATCCCCCATACGGGTTAAAATCACATGTTTAACTTTGGTATTATAAACGATTTTTTCAAGCGTAGAGGCGAAGTTTGAGACAATCACAATCGCGGTTGTGCCGCTATCATTAAGCTGATGTTCTAACTCCCTTGGGGTATAGAGTGGGTTTACATTCACCACAACCATTCCCGCTCGCAATATTCCAAATAAAGCAATTGGGTACTGTAATAAGTTAGGCATCATTAAGGCAACACGGTCGCCTTTTTTAAGTCCCAGTCCATTTTGTAAGTAGGCAGCAAAGGCACGGCTTCTTTCTTCTAATTTCCGATACGTCATCACTGCGCCCATATTAATGAAAGCAGGCTGATCGGCATATTGAGAAACCGCGTTTTCCAGTAACTCTGCTAAAGAAGCGAAGCGATCAGGATTGATTTCTTCCGGCACATCAGCAGGGTAATTTTTTAGCCAGATTTTTTCCAAAATGTTGCTCCTGAATTTAGTGAAGTTATTATACCCAACGTCTCCTTAACAAATTATTAACTCATTGTACCAGTTTGAAAAACAGACAATGTCAAGGTTGAGAGGTCTATCACTAAATAAATTTTAGTCCCTTCAAGAAAAAATAAGGCGGCATCCGCCGCCCTGTTTTCTTAAATTTCGTTAATCAGATGTTAATCTGCATAAGTTATGCCTAATTATACACTGAACTTGACTAATTTTGGAGGTGTTATCAGAAGAATCTGCAACCAATTCAACTTGTAAGCATCATAATTGTAAGCTAATAAGAAATAAAATACCTTTTGATGGATTATTTACGTATTTTTATCTAATGCTATTTGGTTCTTAGCTAAATTGTTTGTTGCTTGCATTGATATCATACTATGAATGGCCATACCCAAAATAATACAAAAAACGCCTAATAGCGCTGTAGTCGAGGGTAATTGTGAGCCTAAAAGCAGCATTTCACCAAATAGAGTAAAAAGTACCTCACCTGACTGTGTTGCTTCTACGATTGCTAGCTGATTTGGCTGATTTTTCACGCTATTTGTTGCAGAAAAAAAGAGCAATGTTGCAATGACCCCCGAAAATAACGCGACAATAAACGAATAAGAAAGTTGAGCCATTGATGGCACTCCATGAGCTATCCCCCCATAAAGTGAAATAAGTAACCAAAACGGCAAACTTGCAAGGGTCATATTGAATACTCTTTCTGGTGTTTTGATTTCATCGTCACAAATTTGCATCATTTTGCGGTTACCTAATGGATACATAAATGCAGCCAATACCACGGGTAAAAAACCCGCAAGAACAGTAAATACACTCACTTGCGTGATTTGTTCCCAAAGCATTAAAAATACGCCAATGATAATCACACATGACCATTTTAGCTCCTTCCAAGGAATTCTTTTTTGAGCCGATGTTTTACTAAGAAAGGGTAATAATAAGGAACCTGCAATAATGGTAATTTGCCAACTACCCGCGACTAACCATCCTGGTGAATATACACTTGCAAATGTAAGTGGAGCATAAAACAAGCCGAAACCCACAGTACTCCAGATAAGGTACGCCCAGAAATGTTGAGATAAATGCCGCATACTGGCAGCTAATTGCCCTCTTATCGCAATAATGAAAAACAGAATTGGTGCCATCAAAATAAAACGCAAGGAAGCACTCCATAACCAGCTTCCCCCTCCAACCTCCATTGCCCGATTAAAGATAAAGGCTGAGGAAAAAAAGCATGAAGCCAGTAAGCCAAGCAGTATTGCGCGCACATTTTGCCCCTATTTATTTGTTTAATTGAACATTGGCTGGTAGTCTTTTGTGCGTTATAATGCACAAGGAAATCAGTGTATGTTATAACGCACAAGATTAATAGAGGTAATCGATGTCATTTCTCCTAAACCATATTGCGTTAACACTAAAATCAATACGCAAAGAAAAGGGCTGGAGTTTAGATAGAACGGCCCAAGAAACAGGGATCAGCAAAGCGATGTTAGGTCAAATCGAGCGAGAAGAAAGTAATCCTACCGTCTTGACTCTCTGGAAAATAGCGATGGGATTTCATACTTCATTAAGTCAATTCATCCCCTTAGAACCAGGTAATGACGGGACAATGCAACATGAAGATGAAACCGTTTCAGTCAAAAATATTAAGCCTTATTGCGATGTTCTCGGCTATGAAATATTAAAGATCACATTAAAAGCAAATTCTATTCACTCATCATGCGCCCATGATAAGGGCGTGGTTGAAGACATATTGCCTTTAAAGGATTCCGTATCAATTTCAATTAATGGTGAGATAAAAGATGTCGCGGCTGGAGAATGTTTACGCTTCAATGCTGATCAAGAGCATACGTACATTAATCGGCATCAGGCAGATGTGGAATTTTATAATATTATTCATTATCCATCATAATGAGACAAATTATGCCTAATAATAAAGCTGACATTCAGTACATGAATGCCAGCTTTAACAGAAATTGATGATTATTCAGTTAGGTAGGTATGGACTTGTGCAGGGCCTCCCGGATAACCGTAACCATAACCCCAAGGGTGATTATAGTAGTACGGGTCACCATAATAGCCGTAGCCCCATGGGCCTGATGGTGGGATCATCACGCTTTGTGCGACATTCCAACGTTGGAAGCCTGTCACATCTAAAGTGACATATTTATAAGGAACTTGCCCAACTTTCCCCTGCTGTTCTCCGGTAATTTTCCCAACAACAGTCACATAACGGTTCGTAAAGTCGCTTGGCTCACGGAAGCCATTAATATAGGCATAAATACGGCCAATAGATGGCGCATTGAGTTCAGGCGCAGCGTCATATTTACTTAGTGCCATCACCGCAATTTCTAAACGCGTCCGGGTAGGCTCGTTCGCCACGGCGAGTACTTTACCGCCAAAGCGCGCTTCCTGACCAATATACATTTCAGGTGCATTTTGTACAGATGTTAAGCTATCTGCTGGATTTTTCACTGACCCTTGAATTGATGCAGGTATCGAAACGCACCCGGTTAGTGCTAATACGCTTGCAATAAAAAGGCCTTTCAGTGCATTACGGCAGTTTAATTCAATGTTCATAGACTACCTCCGATTAGCAACAGTATAAATTCAGGTCATACGGTTTAAAATAGTCTGTAGCAAAGAAGACACGATATGTTAAATCGGATAGATGTAAATAGGATACTTATTAATCATATCCTATATTTATGAAGGATTCGATGTGTTTTTTTATCCATCAAAAAAAGGCTATTTGTGAAAAATAGCCTGTTTATTTTAATGGTTTTGTCGTTAGACTTATTCGCGGCCTGGAAGTTTTTTCCACGTCACTTCATTACGTAAATAGGTCGGCTCCACATTTTCAACTGCAACGGTTTTATCTTGAAGCCATAATTTCACAGCAATAGGCAGCATATCTTGTGCAGCAGGCAGGGTTATTTGGCTGTTATTGAGAGATTCATAACCGTCTAGTAATGATGGATATGCTTCCCACCCTGTTCCTGCATAACTCCATTGCCCTGAAATACCAGCAAATTTGGTTTTAAAGTCATCAGGTAATAAGACAGCTTCTGTTTCTTCGCCCTGCCAAACACCCTCAGCAGTACGTGAATACTGTGCACAATAGATTTCAGACATACGGGCATCTATCGCCACCAGCACGTTTGATTGGTTGGTTGTACGAAATACCCCTTGCGCCAAGGTCATCAGCGATGACACGCCAATCATCGGTAAATCAGCTCCGAGTGCTAAACCTTGAGCAATGCCCACACCAATACGCACACCGGTAAAACTTCCCGGCCCGCGGCCAAATGCGAGTGCATCTAGTTGATTTAAAGTGACACCCGCCTCTGCTAGCACTTCCTCGACCATCGGTAAAACTTTTTGCGTGTGTTCGCGAGGTGAAATAGCAAAACGTGAGATAATGTCATCACCACATAATAGTGCGACAGAACAGGCTTCAGTTGCTGTATCGACAGCAAGAATACGACTCGACATGCCTAAACTCCGGCAAATTAACAGATTTCAATTGAAAGATGCGGCTTATAGTAGCATAAACCGCCGACAGGATTGCAGAAAAACACGCAGTTATTTCGCGGCGGCCTGTGCCTTTTTTTCCGCGAGAAAATTTATCGCCTTGGTTAAGCTGCGTGTCCGTGGTGAAGGCGGCAAGCTGCGCAAAAATACTTCACCATAAGGACGCGTGACTAAGCGATTATCGCAAATCACTATCACCCCGTAATCACTGGTATCACGAATTAAACGCCCCACCCCTTGTTTTAAGGTGATCACCGCATCAGGTAATTGCACATCCGCGAATGGATCACCACCTCGCAGTTCACAATCTTCAATGCGCGCTCTTAATAGTGGGTCATCGGGCGCGGTAAAGGGGAGTTTATCGATGATCACACAGGTTAACTCATCACCACGCACATCTACGCCTTCCCAAAAGCTACTCGTCGCGACTAACACCGCATTACCTGCGGCAATAAACTGTGCAAGTAATTTATTTTTGCTGCTTTCCCCCTGCATCATCACGGGCAGGGTCAACGAGGCTTTGAACTCTTCAGCCAGCTCTCGCATCATTAAGTGAGACGTACAGAGAAAAAAACAGCGCCCCTGATTTTTTTCAATCAACGGCCGCAACATGGTTGCCAACTTCTGCGCGCTACCCCGTTGATTTGGTTCAGGCAGAAAACGCGGGACACACAGCATCGTTTGGCTTTCGTAATCAAAAGGACTGGCTAACAACAACGTTTTTGCTTTAGTGAGCCCTAAACGATCCGTAAAATGGCTCAACTTTTCATTCACAGACAGCGTCGCAGAGGTAAACACCCAGGTCGCTGGCGTACCCGCTATCATTTCGCTAAATTTATCTGCAACTGTAAGGGGCGTTAACGCAAGTAAAAAATGACGTCCATAACTTTCGAACCAATAACTGTAGCCGGGAATGGTGACATCTTTTAAACGATTCAATCGGTTACGGTAAATAGTCACACGCTCAAAAATAGAGTCTAAACTTTGGGAACGCCCTAACGACGTTTTAATGACTTCATAACAAAGTTCTAAGGAATCATCGAGCAAGGTTAAGGCACGCTGAACTTCATTCAGTTTTAATAAATCACGCAAATTGCCACGGAAACTGTTTTCCCCCAAATTCAAGCGAAAATCTAAAGTACTCTGTGTTAGTCTATCCGCACTTTTTTGCAGTTGAACTTGGTCTTTCAATTCCGTGCGATAGGTCATTATCATATCGCGAGCAAGATCGAGTAACTGCCGGCTACTGAGTTGTTGCCCAAAATATTGGCTAGCAATATCAGGAATTTGGTGGGCTTCATCGAAGATCATGACATCGGCTTGTGGGATCAACTCCCCAAACCCAGTGTCTTTAACGACACGATCCGCCATAAACAAGTGATGGTTAACCACCACGACATCCGCTTCTAGCGCTTTTCGGCGCGCTTTTAACACAAAACATTCTTGGTAACGCGGGCAGTCACTACCAAGGCAGTTGTCGTTGGTGCTAGTGACTAGCGGCCAAACTGGGCTATCTTCTGCAATATCATGGCAAGTGCTGGTATCACCTAGCTCAGATTCAATAGACCAACTGCGCAATCGCACCACGGCGGATAAAATTTCCGGCTCTAAGCTCCCGCCACCTAGTGATTGCTGATCTAACCGTTCTAAGCACAAGTAGTTCGAGCGCCCTTTTAGTAAAGCTGTGCGCCCGGTGTAATTCATCGCATTAATAATCGTTGGCAGGTCACGGTGATAAAGTTGATCTTGCAGTGCTTTTGACCCCGTGGAAACAATCACTTTTTTACCGCTTCTTAGCGCTGGTACTAAATACGCATAGGTTTTCCCTGTTCCAGTACCCGCTTCTGCAACTAAAACATGTTGTTGTTCAATGGCCTCTGTGACTGCATTAGACATCGTCACCTGCGCGGCACGCGGTTGAAAGCCTGAAATTGTTTTAGCCAAGAAGCCGTCAGCAGAAAAGTCGTCGTGCACTACAAAAACCTATTTGTCAGCAAAAATAAGACGCTCACTTTACCATGAGTTATTCCTCTGTGCTGTTCTAATTATGGTTTCATTGATCAAGCGATTTTCATCCCGTCCGCAAGCTGCTATCCTTGAACAGAATAAATAATAAGGAATAATTATGACTATTAAACGTATTGACCCCGATAATCGTTGGTCTGAAGCTGTTATTCACAATAATGTGATTTATTACACCAGTGTTCCCGAAAATTTGGATGCGGATATTGTCGCTCAAACCGCGAATACATTAGCCGCTATTGACGTGATGTTAGAGCGTGTCGGTTCTGATAAGAGTAAAATTCTTGATGCCACTATTTTCCTTGCGGATAAAGCGGACTTTGCGGGAATGAACCAAGCATGGGATGCATGGGTTGTCGCAGGTAGCGCACCTGTTCGCTGTACGGTTCAAGCCCTACTGATGAAACCCGAATACAAAGTTGAAATCAAAGTTGTTGCGGCAATTGATTAAGCCAACGTCCTCATAGAAAAAAGGGCTACCATTTTTGGTAAGCCCTTTTTTGTTTGTGGTGTAGCTAGGCGGCAATCGCGCTAATCCCAAGGAGCATACAGTAGTATGTGACTTGGATTAGCAAGTGCAGCCAACAATGCTACAGCACAAAATATAACGCGCATTAGGACATCTTAATCAGCACCATGCCTAACAACAGCAACACTATTCCACCCCAGCCTTTATAATTCAGCCGTTGGTTAAACAGTATCCACCCTGCTGCCACTGTTGCGATGATCCCAAATGCCCCCCAGAGCGCATAAGCGATGGATAGCTCAATACCTTTTACCGCTTGTGCGAGAGAGCTAAATGCCCCCAGTACGGCTACCAGCGAGAGGATCCCAAGCCAATATCGTTTAAAGCCATTCGACATTTTTAACAAGATATTCGCAATGATTTCCAATACAACGGCTAGGATCAAAAACGCAGCATGCCACCATTCAAAATGACTGGCCATATTACGCCTCCGACTTAGCTTCGCGTCCAACTAAAGCACTTGATTTGGCTGCGTTGACCGCATGTTGAGTGGCTTGTTTTACTTTTTGAGCCGATCCGCGAACTGTTGCTTTTTTGGTTCCTGATTTAATCAGACCAATACCGGTGATCAGTAATACTAATCCACCTATTTTCATTGGTGACAAGGTTTCGCCAAACCACATAACGCTGAAGGTAGTAATAAACAAAATACCGATACCTTCCCAAAGTGCGTAAGCAACACCTAATGCGACTTTTTTTACCGCGATAGCAAGAAGAATGTAAGAAGTGGCTATCATCACGTACATGACCACCATACCGGTGAAATCGCCGCTCACACTGGCGTGTTTCATTGATAAGGTACCAATAACTTCAGTTACGATAGCTAATATTAAAAATATCCAATAAATCATTATAATATCTCTCTATATACAGCCGCGTCACAGCCTGTTTTTTGTACAGATCATGCAAACAGAAAGCGTTAACGCAGTTGTTGAAAATTCAAATAAAAACAATACGATGCTGATTTTATTCAGCAAAATGAATATTCGAGAGAGACGCTATAATGCACCACACCAGTAGTGTTCACTGGAAAGGATAGCTGAAAGGAAAAGCCTGTGTGTCGTTCTTTTTTGGGACTTGCTGATCTTGCCGCTAGTTGAGCTAAGCATGATATCTTATTCTTTTCATCAGGCGGACATCCACCCAATTTACTCCGAACCCTCATGTTGATAGTTGATTACAGCTTATTTTTAGCATGCCTTTTTTATTAAGTCAATGAATACAAACACCTTTTATATTGCATAAAAATATGCATACTTATTCATTAATATGCTAACTAACCCTAGAGCCATCAAGCTTCAACCGAATATCCAACCGTTATTTCGACATTTTCTTTTAGTGTTTTTTAATAAAAAAATTTATTTTTACCACTTTTTTGACTTTGCTAGCCCAATGCGTGCGCTGTTTGATCTTTCACATTGACAAGCTAAAGGAACAAGCTTCTTATAGTAACCATATGATTGAGTTACACCAAAGAGAGAGACATGAACACCTTCAGCCTAACCTCCAATAGCTTTCAAAATGCCGCAGACGCAACGCCACTCCCTTATGATGTCGTATCTATTCAATCCCAAGTGATTTATGGCAGTGTGGGAAACAGTATCGCCGTTCCTGCACTGACCAAGCAAGGTTTACGTGTTGCTGCAATTCCAACCGTCGTATTAAGTAATACTCCTCACTATCCAACCTGCTATGGTGGTGAATTACCGGGGGAATGGTTTCGGGGCTATTTAAACGGTTTTGTGGAACGCGGTAGCTTAGACTCCGTCAGGTCAATTCTAACGGGTTATTTAGGTTCACCAGACAAAGCGCGGGATTTAGCAGATTGGCTGGAAAAAGTGCGTGAACAGCGCCCTACATTACCAGTCATTGTCGACCCAGTAATGGGAGATGAAGATAGCGGTTTTTATATTCCACCTGAAATTGCGGATGTCTATCGTGACAAAGTGATCCCATTAGCAACAGGCATTATCCCGAATAAATTCGAATTGATGACCTTAAGTGGGCAGCAGGTTAATGACTTAGACGAAGCGATTATTGCCGCTCGCAGCTTATTAAAAGGCCATACACAATGGGTCATTATTACCAGTGCCTTCCAACCTGATGACGATAATATTGAAGTGGTCTGTGTGACGAAAGATGATGTCGCCGTGATCCGCCATAAACGTTACCCTGTCACGCCAAAGGGAACAGGTGATTTATTTGGGGCGGAACTGACGGCACAACTCATTGCTGGCCTATCCGTCCCTGATGCTGCAAAAATGGCATGTTTACGTATCGAACAAGGGATCATCCATATGGTGGCAACGGGTCGCAGTGAATTAGTGCTTTAACTTATTTCGATGAGCCATAAAAAAAGCCAAACTCGACGGTTTGGCTTTTATCAATAAATCGCGTTTAGTTATCGCTTATTCAAACTCATTCCAAGAACGACCATCGCGGGCAATCATTGCAACAGAGGCAATTGGCCCCCACGTACCTGCTTGGTATGGTTTTGGTGCTTCGTTGTCCATCGCCCATGCATCCATGATGGAGTCCACAAATTTCCATGCTTCTTCGACTTCATCACGACGAACGAATAACGCTTGAATGCCCCGCATTGCTTCAAGCAACAGGCGCTCATAGGCATCAGCCAAGTGAGTTTGGTTGAACGTTTCAGAGAAACTTAAGTCCAGCTTTGTGGTTTGTAAGCGGTGTTTATGATCAAGACCCGGCGCCTTGTTCATAATTTCGATATCAATCCCTTCATCTGGCTGCAAACGAATAGTCAGTTTGTTTTGTGGTAAATCTTGATAGCTTTCTGAGAAAATATTCAGCGCAGGTTTTTTAAAGTAAACAACTACTTCTGAACATTTTGCTGGTAGGCGTTTACCTGTACGTAAATAGAAAGGTACACCTGCCCAACGCCAATCGTCGATATCCACACGCAGTGCAACGAATGACTCCGTCATGCTCTGCTTGTTAGCGCCCTCTTCTTCAAGATAACCTGGCACTTTTTTACCTTGAACAAAACCAGATGTATATTGCCCACGAACCGCTTTTTCACGCACATTTGTATGGTCAATGCGACGTAATGAACGCAGCACTTTTACTTTTTCATCACGAATACGGTCAGTAGTTAAATCCGCAGGTGGGGACATGGCAATCATGGTCAGGATTTGCAGTAAGTGGTTTTGGATCATGTCGCGCATTTGACCTGCTTGGTCAAAATAACCCCAACGACCTTCAATTCCAACTTCTTCTGCAACGGTAATTTGCACGTGGTCGATAGTGCGATTATCCCAGTTATTAATAAATAACGAGTTTGCAAAACGCAGCGCTAATAAGTTTAAAACTGTCTCTTTGCCCAGATAGTGGTCAATACGATAAACTTGGCTTTCATCAAAGTATTTTGCCACTTCGTTATTGATTTCTTGGGAAGATTCCAAATCGGTACCTAATGGTTTTTCCATTACCACACGGTTTGGTTTTTTGTTTAATTTTGCGTGGCCAAGGCCTTGGCACATGGCACCGAATGTACTCGGCGGCATAGCAAAGTAATGAATCGCAGGATGTGAGTCTTGCTTTAGCATATCCGCTAAACGCACAAAACTGTCTGTTTCGTTAACGTCTAAATTACAGAAATCTAAGCGGGCACTGAGTTTTTCCCACAATGCTGAATCGAGTTCTTCTTTTAAGAATTTGTCTAACGCTTCTTTAACGAATTCGACATAATCAGCTTGTGTCCAATCTGCACGGCCTACACCGATGATTCGGGTATCAGGGTGGATGTAACCCGCCTTTTCCAACTGATATAAAGAAGGAAGCAGCTTACGACGCGCGAGGTCTCCCTTGGTACCGAAAATAATTAAGTCACAAGCTTGAGCAGCATTATGTACCGCCATATTGGTTCTCCTCAATTTGCGGAATCTAAGGCCTAACTAGGATAGACCTTATTGTAATTTTGTTAAAATTAGCCCTAATTCCGCTAATGTACCCTGTTGCTGGTGTTCAGTAAATCTTCATGATACTGATCACAGTTTTTATGCTGAAAAAAGCAGCATATCATTGTTCTTAACTGTCATTATACACTTTATGCCATCCTACCCATAAAACTTACTCAAAAACTGAAAGGAGCCAGCTTCTGAAATAAAATGACAAAAAAAGTACCCAACTTACTGAGGTGAAAATTAGATACGCTTCAAAGTTTCATAAAAAAGCTGCCATTGATCACCCGCATTCAGATAGCCTACTTACCCTACATAGTATATTTTCACTCTAAGTGATTGCCTCACGACAGCAAGCTATAATCAAACATAACATAGCGTGATGGCAGAAAAATTTCTCCTTTTGATGAAATAGGCGCTTTTGCTATATGAATATTTTAGAACAAATGAAAACCAGCCTCGATTTTTTAAGTAAATCGGAGAAAAAAGTGGCTGAAGTGATTTTAGGGATGCCACAGCGCGCTATTCATCTCAGTATCGCAGCTCTTGCACAATTAGCTGATGTCAGTGAACCTACCGTTAACCGATTTTGCCGGAAAATGGACACCAAAGGCTTTCCAGATTTTAAACTTCGCCTTGCCCAAAACCTTGCTAATGGCACGCCCTACGTTAACCGCCATATAGAAGAGACGGATACAGTAAACACCTACACGCACAAGATTTTTGAGTCTGCGATGGCGGGGCTTGACCATGTGAAGCATACCCTCGATATCAGCGCGGTTAACCGTGCTGTTGACTTACTCACTCAAGCTCGAAAAATTAGTTTCTTTGGTTTTGGTGCCTCCGCTGCCGTGGCACACGATGCGATGAATAAGTTTTTCCGTTTTAATATTCCTGTCATGTATTTTGATGATATTGTCATGCAGCGCATGAGCTGTATAAATAGTACTGAAGGGGATGTGATTGTGTTGATTTCCCACACAGGAAGAACCAAAGCCCTTGTCGATATGGCTCAATTGGCGAGACAAAATGACGCAATTGTCATCGCAATTACCTCAGAAAACTCTCCACTGGCACAAGCCGCTTCGTTGTCTATCATTATTGATGTCCCAGAAGATACTGATATGTACATGCCAATGGTTTCTCGAATGGCACAACTTGCTGTTATTGATGTCTTAACAACTGGGTTTACGTTAAGAAGAGGTGAAAAATTTAGAGATAACTTGAAGCGCGTCAAAGAAGCCTTGCGTGATTCGCGGTTTGATAACGTCTAAAGCTAAAACTGGCAGGATAAAGTGTCTTTCTATGCTTATCGGGCTTTAATAGTTTTACAGACCTGATAGCATTAAGAAATTCGCAGTATATAATAGCTGTGTTCGTGTCAGCATCCCTATTTGCAGTAAACAGGTTTCGAAATGGGGTGAAATGGTTTCACCCTTTTATCAACGCCATTACAGGTCAACGGAGTCATACATGTCTAGACGGCTTAGAAGAACTAAAATTGTTACAACCCTTGGTCCAGCTACCGATCGTGATAATAACCTCGAAAAAATCATCAATGCAGGTGCCAACGTTGTTCGCCTTAACTTCTCCCACGGAACTCCAGAAGACCATCAATTACGTGCTAATAAAGTGCGTGAAATCGCCGCTCGTTTAGGTCGCCATGTTGCGATCCTCGGTGATTTACAAGGTCCAAAAATTCGTGTTTCTACGTTTAAAGACGGTAAAGTTTTCTTAAATATCGGTGATAAATTCATTCTTGATGCCAACTTAGGCAAAGGTGAAGGTGACCAGCAAAAAGTCGGCATCGACTATAAAGGGTTACCTGCTGACGTTGTTCCTGGCGATATCCTGCTACTCGATGATGGGCGCGTTCAATTAAAAGTCCGTGAAGTACAAGGTTTGCAAGTCTTTACTGAAGTAACTGTGGGTGGTCAATTATCAAATAACAAAGGTATCAATAAATTAGGCGGTGGCCTTTCCGCTGAAGCATTAACTGACAAAGATAAAGAAGACATCAAAACCGCAGCGAAAATTAACGTCGACTACTTAGCCGTCTCCTTCCCGCGCTCTGGTGAAGATTTAGATTACGCACGCCGTTTAGCCCGCGATGCAGGTTGTGAATGCCAAATTGTCGCAAAAGTTGAGCGTGCAGAAGCCGTCGCAAACGACCAAGTGATGGATGAAGTTATCCTTGCTTCTGATGTTGTGATGGTCGCTCGTGGTGACTTAGGCGTAGAAATTGGTGACCCAGAACTTGTCGCGGTTCAGAAAAAACTGATCCGCCGTTCACGTCAATTAAACCGCGTGGTTATCACTGCAACCCAAATGATGGAGTCGATGATAACTAACCCAATGCCAACCCGTGCAGAAGTCATGGACGTGGCAAATGCGGTATTAGATGGCACAGATGCGGTAATGTTATCTGCCGAAACTGCCGCAGGCCAATACCCAGCAGAAACCGTTGCCGCTATGGCACAAGTTTGTTTTGGTGCAGAAAAAATGCCAGGCTTAAACGTGTCTAAACACCGTTTAGATGCTGAATTTAGTAGCCCAGAAGAAGCCATTGCGATGTCAACGATGTACGCTGCTAACCACCTGAAAGGCGTGAAAGCGATTATTGCGATGACTGAATCAGGCCGTACAGCACGGATGATGTCCCGCATCAGCTCTGGCTTGCCTATTTTTGCTATGTCGCGCCATGAAAAAACACTGAACCAATGTTCCCTGTATCGTGGTGTTACCCCTGTGTTCTGTAGCACACACACTGATGGTATTGAAGCTGCGGCGGAAGCAGTTACGCGTTTACGTGATAACGGCTATTTAATGAGTGGTGATATTGTCCTCGTGACCCAAGGTGACTTAATGGGTACAGTCGGAAGCACTAACACTTGTCGTATCTTAGAAGTCGAATAATCTTCCCACCCCGCTCAACCGAGCGGGGTTCTTTTGCCTATCTCCTTTTTTAATTTCCTTTTTCGACCTTAAGTCATAATGAAACCATAACATTGTGCCAAAATTCGATATATTAAATCTTATATAACGCTAGTTTGATCGGTATCATCAATCCCTCTCGTTCTTTTCGCTGTAATGGCGACAATATTTACTTATTAAAATAATAAAGGAAACATAGCAATGCACCGTCGTTCTTCATTGGCGCTACTCCTCTTCTCCCCTTTTTCATTGGCTTCTTTAAGTAATGTCTCAGATGTCATCGTGGTAAACTCCACGATGCCAAACCAGCAGGCCATGACATCCACATCTCTTTCTATCAGTAAAGAAATGATGGAAGTACAAGGCAGCTTGAACCTAGCAGATGTTTTACAAAACACCCCTGGTATTCAACTACGTTACGGTGGACAAGGTGTCCCACAACTTGATATTCGGGGATATAAGTCTCGCCACATCACATTTTTAGTCAATGGTGTCCCTCAAAATAATGCATGGAATAGCCAATTTGACCCACAACTGATCCCAGTAGAACAAATTGAACGCGTCGATATCATCAAAGGAGGTTCAGGTTCACTGTTATATGGTGCGGGCGGCTTTGGTGGTGTGATCAATGTGATTACTCATGGGCAATATACTCCAAAAACACGCGTTTCTCTGGGCGCTGGGAATGGTGAACATTATAATTTAAGTGGCAGTACTTCAGGTATAACCGATTCACTTGGATACACCGCGAGTTATGTTTTCGATAGCCGTAATGGATTCCCTATGTCTAGTCATTTTGATCCCTTAAACCAGCAAGGCAAAGGATTACGAGAAAATAGCGATAGTAAAAGCCATGCAATATCGACCTCGTTAAGTTGGCAAGCGACTGAACTCACTCAACTTGGACTTAATATCGATTATCATCGAGATAATTGGGGTGTACCCGATAAACTAAATCGGGGTGGAAACGGGCGGTGGAAACGGCGGTGGAAACGGCGGTGGAAACGGCGGCGGAAACGGCGGCGGAAACGGCGGTGGAAATGGCGGCGGAAACGGCGGCGGAAACGGCGGCGGAAACGGCGGCGGAAACGGCGGCGGAAACGGCGGTGGAAATGGTGGTGGTAACGGCGGTGGAAATGGCGGTGGTAACAACGCTGTTCATAACGCCTTAGTGCCAACTAACAATAAGACTAAACAAAATAATAAATATCAGCGTGTTAACCCTTCAGAGCATTACAATATTCAAACTACATTTGATACACAATTAACCGATGCAAATACATTGCGTGGCTATACATGGTACTCACGTGAAGCCCGAGATATCCATTATAAACATTATGCTTTCCCTGGTGATCAGCGCACTGTTAGTCAAAGCTATGGTGGTAACCTGCAATGGGTTTACTCACAAGAAAATCATACAGTCACTAATGGATTACGTATTTTCCAAGACAACTGGCGCTGCACGGGCGAATGTGGGACTGAAAACCAACATCGCACAATTGACCAGCAAGAATGGGTAGTAGAATATCAATATCACCCCGTAAAAACCTATGGAATTGCAGTTGGTGGAGGTGGTTACCACAATAATCCCGCTAACAGTGTTGATTATGCTGGGCAAATTTCTGCTTTTTGGTACCCTGCTGAAGATACACGCTTATATAGCTCTGCATCTCATCGTGTTCGTTACCCTGATCTGCGCCAGTTATATGAAACTGAGTTTGGTAACTCATCTTTAAAACCAGAAACCTCTAACTATTATGAGATTGGTTTAGAGCAACTCATTTTTACGGATCTACAACTGCATTTAAGCCTATATTCAAGCGATATTTATGATTATATCGAGAAAGCAACGACTGACACTGGTGAACGTTATGAAAACTTTGATCACTACCGCTTTCAAGGTATCGAAACAGACTTGAGCTACGTTATCACCGACGGTATTGACGTAACTGTGGGTTATTCTTGGTTAAAAGCCAAAAATAAAGGGAATGATAACTCAAAATCTGCTTTGCAAGGTCGCCCAAAACACAGTGTAGCCATTGGATTAAACGCAGATTTACCTCTCGATATGCATGCCTCTATCCAAGCGCAATCATTTTGGGATAGCGTGCAATATCAAGGTAAAACGCAAACACCCGTTAAGTTAGATAATTATCAATTAGTGGATTTCAGCTTGTCTGGCATTTCACCATGGAAACCTGTCACTTGGCAATTTACCGTCAAAAACCTCTTCGATAAAGACTACGAGCAAGCACTGAACTTCCCTCGTCCAGGCAGAGAATGGTTCTTCCAAGTAAAAACTGAATTTTGATGGAAATACATATGTTAAGACAAACTAGACGTTCATTATTATTGCTGGCAATGCTTATATTTTTAACGCCATTGCACAGCATTGCGCAGCCTACACAAGAAAAAACCGTGCGAGTGGCCGTTATTGGGGGCATGGTTTACGCTGATTTATGGCGCCAAATTGCTCAGCGTTTTGAGGAAAAAACAGGTTATGAAGTTCAAGTGGTCATATCAGGTGAGCGCCCTGAACTTAAAGAAGCTATTGAGCTTGGCAATGTTGATTTACTGACTATGCACTCAGGGGATATTACCACAGATCTCGTTGCTGATGGTCATGGTATCAACATGCGTCCATGGACACGCAACGACCTTGTTATTTGGGGGCCAAGTTCTGATCCTGCGGGTATTCGAGGCATGAAGGATGGCGCTGCGGCTTTAGCAAAAATTGCCAATACTCAGTCACCTTGGATCGATTTTCAAGGGATAGGCCCTCGTGAAATGGCACATAACTTATGGCGAAAAGCAGGCGTAAAACCTGTTGGTGATTGGGTGCTAAAGGATGATTTACGTGGTGGGCCGAATTTTCTGCAACAGGTCGCTGACCGCAATGCTTACATTATTACAGGGCGAATGCCAGTCTATGTTGGAAAGTGGAAAGCTAACGATAAAATGGCTATTCTTGTTGACCAAGATCCGACTATGCGCCGGCCATATATTGTTATGGAAACGAATCCCATTCGTCACCCGAACGTCAATTATAAAGGGGCTAAAGCACTTGCCGATTTTCTATTAAGTCAAGAAATTCAAGTTTTTTTAGCTTGTTACGATGGTGTAGTCAATGATGGCAGGCCATTATTTTATCCCGTTTGGCCTTATGCTGACATAGACAAGTAGTTACACAAAAGGCAGCTAGAATTGGCTGCCTATACCCTATCCCTGCTTTCAAGACTTCGCTAGTTTCCATTTTGCATAAGCATCGCTGATCACCGCAGCGATTTTATCGTAATTTTCCCAGCTGTTTTCGACATGATATGTAGAAGGGAGCTCGCCTTGCAAAACGCGCTCATAATCATCGAAATACCCACCTTCTTCCGCAGCGTAATAGAATTCAGTGAATTCGTTACCTTCATCATTTAAATCTTCACTGATGAATTTTTCATCACACATAGACATTAAAAATTCGCGGCCATCCAATTTACGCGATTTAACTAACGCAATTTCATCCTCTGACTCTTCAAGGTGAAACTCGCCCACTAAATCATTTTGAATAATCCACGTAAGGTAAAAACCGATGTGTGTTCCACCGTTTTCAGTTGGGAGCCCTTCAGGGTAATCGCCGCCATAGTGCCAATCCATACGATCAATTGCCATTGCTTTTCACGCCTTCATTATTATTTATCAACGAAGATTACTATACAGGGTTCAATTCATTTAATAGATAGGAAATTAGGAAATAACGCGACGAATTTTCATTGTTTTGTATAAAAAGCCACCACATGGTGTGGTGGCTTTTATGTGTTTATTTTACACAGTTATCGATATAAATCCTTACGTTGGTAAGGCTCTATTTCCCCTTCTTTGCGGGTTTTCAATAACTTTAGGATCCAGGTGTATTGTTCTATATTTGGTGAAACAAGGAATTCAAGCTCTTCGTTCATTCTACGTGCGATGTATTCATCATCTTTACCATCGATATCATCCATAGGTTCACGAATATAGATATGTAGCTGATGCGTTTTATGGTCATACACTGGAAATAATGGAACAATTTTCGCCTTACAAACTTTCATTAAACGCCCAATGGCAGGGAGTGTGGCTTTGTATGTACCAAAGAAATCGACAAATTCACTGTGCTCTTCACCATGGTCTTGGTCTGGAAGATAAAAGCCCCAGTACCCTTGCCTGACCGATGCAATAAACGGCTTTATACCCGCTTCCCGTGAATGAAGGCGGCCACCAAAATGATAACGTGCTTTATTCCACAGATAATCAGCAACAGGATTTTTCTGGTGGTGAAACATCGCGGCCATTTGCTGCCCTTTGGCGGCTAATAACATCGCAGGCGCATCCACCGCCCAACCATGTGGCACCATAAAAATTACATTGCTTTTTTGTTCCTGTAACCGAAGAATAATTTCTTCGTTATGCCAATGTGTGCGAGCCAGTGTTTTGTTTGCGCCACGAATACATAACTCAGCCAACATAACAAAAGATTGGGGAGCAGTTTCAAACATGCGGTCAACTAAATCTTCTCGTTGTTCCTCTGTATATTCAGGGAAGCAATAAAGTAAGTTGATTTTTGCACGGCGACGAGCACTTTTCGCTATCCGCCCTACCCATTTACCTATTTTCGCCAGCACGGGATCACGCACTTTAACAGGAACATAAGCAAGGCCTGCAAATACTGCAGCTCCAAACCAAACGCCCCAATATTTAGGCAATAAATAGGAACGGTGGAATGTTGGCACATAACCTTTTTTACTGTCTGTGTCTTTATCTTTATTCATACTGCGCTCAAGTGAATAATGGCTATATTTTTATAGCTTAAAATAATGATTTATGGAAGCATTTCAAAAAAAACTGGCAGATACAAGTACCTGCCAGCTATGAAGAAGAAGAATATATTACAGCTTCAGTTGCGGTTTTGTTTCTTTAACTAATGCTAAATATTCTTTACGCTCTTTACCTGTTAACCCGCCTGAACTTGGTAGTTTAGCAGTTAAAGGGTTAACCGCTTGCTGATTCACCCACATTTCAAAATGCAAGTGCGGCCCAGTCGAACGCCCTGTATTGCCTGATAATGCGATGCGATCACCACGTTTGACTTTTTGACCTGGCTTAACAAGTAATTGACGTAAGTGCATATATCTAGTGGTGTATTGGCGACCATGGCGAATAGCAATGAAGTTACCCGCAGCGCCACTGTATTTCGATACAATTACTTCGCCGTCACCAACAGCTAAAACGGGTGTTCCAACTGGCATCGCAAAATCGACACCTTTATGGGGGGCAACCCGACCTGTTACAGGGTTAACACGGCGAGGGTTAAATTGAGAGGAAACTCTAAATTGTTTAGCGGTTGGAAAACGCAAGAAACCACGTTCTAAGCCATTTCCTTCGCTATCATAGTACTTACCATCTTCGGCTCGGAACGCAAAATAACTTTTGCCATTGGTTTGCAAACGCACACCAACAAGCTGGCTTTGTTCACTGCGCCCATTGAGCATTTCACGGCTCATTAATACACTGAATTTATCGCCTTTTTTCAGTTTACGAAAATCCACTTGCCATTGCAGCGCCTTGATAACCTCACGGCCTTCATTACGTGTTAAACCCGCTTTACTGGTGCTTTGCGCGAAAGAACCATCAACGGTGCCTTTTAAGACACTGTTAGTCCATTCACCTGTACGAACCTGCTTAACTTCTTCGAATTTATTTGTCGCGCCTACACGGTTAAATACCCGCGTTTCACGACGATTCACTTCCCATGTTAACGATTCTAATTCGCCTTGCTCCGTTAAAGACCAATTTAACGTTTGGCCAATCTTTAAATTTCTTAATGACTTATGTTGATTTGAAAGTGTTGCAACATCCCCAGCTTCGATACCAAACTGAGTTAAAATCGTTGTTAAATTATCGCCACTCGCAACAACATATTCATGAGCTAGCGGTGTTGTATCACCACCAGCTTCGTCCGCTTCTGCATCCGTATCAGCCACACCTTCATCAGGCAGTTGATCACTACTATCTTGGATAATGTCATCTGTGGCATCTGTAGAGGGTAATAATGCAAGAGGAATGATGGTATCAGGTGTACCATCATTATCAGAAGTGGTTGGAATATGTACTGGCCGCCAAATTGCGACGGCCATGGTAGCGACTGTAAGCGTACTTAACACAATTTTGTGAGTTCTAGACAGGCTACCATATACCTGAGCCAGACCTTTGGCCATTTGCTGCACTTAAACAATTCCTTCTATTTTTAATTCAGGCAGCTGGCGTATTGTTCTGACAATTGTGTCAAAAACTTCATGTAGCTATCTGGTCCAAGAGCCAGCCCAATTCCGAGTGGGTCGAGAGTTCCCATTTTGACTCCCGTATTACGTGCTACACTTTCAATCACAGCAGGCCTGAATTGTGGCTCAGCAAAAACACATTGTGCTTTATGCTCAACCAGTTGCGTTCGTATTTGATGTAATTTCTGCGCACCAGGCTGTATTTCTGGGTTTATCGTAAAATGCCCTAAAGGGGCGAGCTGATAGTGTTTTTCAAAGTAACCATAGGCGTCGTGAAAAACAAAATAACCCTTATTCATAGCTGGCTGTAAAATACTAGCAATTTTTTGATCATTTTGCGTCATATTTTCTCTGAATTTACGAAGGTTTACGTCTAGCTTATCTTTTTGGTCAGGATAAAGCTCTACTAAGCGATCGTGAATGTCCTGTGCGGCGAAATTTGCTATCTCTGGGGATAACCAGATGTGCATATTATACTCACCATGATGATGATGTTCGTGATCCTTGTCATGATTAGCTTCATCAGCATGTTCATGATCGTGTTCATCTTCATGTGACTCGGCCATAAGTCGTGATTTAATATTTGCTTGTTCCGCTAATGCCAGACGTTTATTCTGAGGTAACGTATTGATAGGCTTTTGTAAAAACATTTCCATATCAGGTCCTACCCACACAAATAAGTCAGCTTGTTTAATTTTTTTCAAATCAGAAGGTTTTAATGCGTAATCATGGGGTGATGAGCCGTCTGGCAGTAAAACTTGCGTCTCTGTCACGCCATCAGCAATACCAGATGCAATAAAAGCTAATGGGCGAATTGATGTAACGACATCTGCATTCGCAGTAGACGCCATTGTCGCGCTTAATACGGAGGTTGCCACCGCCCCAAAAATAAATTTGCGAGCAATGTGTTTCGATTTATGTATCATAGCAGTCTTTTTCCGTGATTTTAATTTTGAAATGTTATAATATAACACAACATGATTTCTGCAAGATGTTTTTCATATGCAACCATTACTGACTTTAAATAAAATTTCTGTTTCATTTGGCGAAAAGCAGGTCCTCAAAGATGTCTCCTTTGAACTTAATAAAGGCGATATCGTGACGCTTTTAGGGCCAAATGGTGCAGGAAAATCAACCATAGTACGTGTCGTTCTAGGGCTACTTCCACCGACATCAGGCACAATTAAACGCGCCTCGTCACTTGCTATTGGTTATGTACCGCAAAAGCTCCATCTAGATACCACGCTCCCCTTAACGGTGAAGCGTTTTATGCTACTTAAACTCGGGGTTCGCCAAGAACATTTATTGCCTGCACTTGAGCGTGTTAAAGCCACTCACCTTCTAGACCAACCGATGCAAAAATTATCGGGTGGTGAAACGCAGCGAGTCTTATTAGCTCGTGCGTTGCTTAATAAACCTGACCTTCTTGTGCTTGATGAGCCAGCACAAGGTGTTGATATAACTGGCCAAGTTGCACTATATGATTTAATTAACCAATTAAGATCAGAGCTTGGTTGCGCCGTGCTTATGGTTTCCCACGACTTACATTTAGTGATGGCTAAAACAGATAAAGTTCTCTGTATTAATGGCCATATCTGCTGCTCTGGTGCGCCTGATGTCGTATCCAACCATCCTGAATTTGTTGCTATGTTCGGCTACCGTGGCGCGCAACAACTGGGGGTATATCGTCATCAACATAACCACCAACATGATTTAGAAGGTAATATTATTAACGGCCACCAACACAGCAAGGACTGCAAGCATGATTGAGTTATTATTACCTGGCTGGATAGCAGGCATGTTACTTGCGATCGCCGCGGGGCCTTTAGGCTCCTTCGTGGTTTGGCGACGCATGTCCTATTTTGGCGATACTTTAGCGCATGCATCTTTATTGGGTGTTGCCTTTGGGTTATTACTGAATATCAACCCGTTTTATGCTGTTATTGCCGTTACACTTTTACTTGCCTTAATTTTAGTTTGGCTCGAAAAACGCCCACAACTCGCCGTTGATACATTACTCGGAATTATGGCACATAGCTCACTATCACTTGGTTTAGTGGTTGTCAGCTTAATGGCAAATGTCCGCGTTGACCTGATGGCATATTTATTTGGCGACCTACTTTCCGTTAGCTATGAAGATATTATCACGATATTTATTGGTGTGATTGTCGTTTGCGGATTGCTTTTTTATCGTTGGCGGGCGCTTTTATCCATAACCGTTAGCCCTGAGCTTGCTTTTGTCGATGGCATCAATATCCAACGCTTGCGTTTATTACTGATGTTAGTAACCGCATTAACCATTGGTATTGCCATGAAATTTGTGGGTGCGCTGATTATTACTTCGCTATTGATTATTCCAGCGGCTACGGCTCGCCGTTTTGCCCGTACACCAGAGCAAATGGCATTTGTCGCGGTATTAATTGGCATGATATCTGTCACGGGTGGGTTAGCATTTTCTGCATTTTATGACACACCAGCAGGCCCTTCTGTCGTTCTGGTTTCTGCCATTTTATTCGTGCTGAGTTTAACTGTTAAAGCAAAAAACTAATTGGTGAACCCCACACGTTTAATTCACGCCATTGTTTATTTTGAACAATGGCGTTTGTATTAAACTTCTTTTGGTGTTAAACCAAAATGATTATAAGCATGTGCTGTCGCCATTCGCCCTCTAGGGGTACGCTGAATAAAACCTTGCTGAATTAGATAAGGTTCTAAAACATCTTCGATAGTTTCGCGCTCTTCACCAATGGCTGCGGCCAAGTTATCGACACCAACAGGCCCCCCCATAAACTTATCGATAATCGCCACAAGCAATTTACGGTCTAGATAATCAAAGCCCGCCGCATCCACATTGAGCATATCCAAAGCTTGATTTGCGATGAGCCCATCAATTGAACCATCCCCTTTAACTTGCGCGAAATCACGTACACGGCGTAAAAGACGGTTTGTAATACGTGGGGTACCACGAGAACGCATCGCGACTTGCATCGCCCCTTCTTCCGTTATATCAAGCCCCATATATTGAGCACTGCGTTTGACAATATATTGTAAATCCGCAACTTGGTAAAATTCGAGCCGCTGTACTATGCCAAAGCGGTCACGCAATGGAGAAGTCAACGACCCTGCTCGTGTTGTAGCGCCAATTAAGGTAAAGGGTGGGAGGTCAATTTTGATAGAACGCGCAGCGGGCCCTTCACCAATCATGATATCTAATTGGTAGTCTTCCATTGCAGGATAAAGAATTTCTTCAACAACGGGTGAAAGGCGGTGGATTTCATCAATAAAAAGCACATCATGGGGCTCAAGGTTAGTTAGCATAGCAGCTAAATCACCCGCTTTTTCCAGCACTGGCCCTGAGGTGGTTCGTAAATTGACACCTAATTCGTTAGCAACAATACCAGCGAGTGTCGTTTTACCGAGCCCTGGGGGGCCAAAAATCAATAGATGGTCAAGCGCATCGCCCCGCATTTTGGCTGCTTGGATAAAAATTTCCATTTGATCTTTCACCTGCGGTTGACCAATATATTCACTAAGTAGTTTTGGTCTGATCGCACGATCAATGGCTTCTTCATCCGACTGTAAAACTTCAGCGGTAATTAGGCGATCTGCTTCAATCATCTTAATGGCCTCTTAGTCAGAGTGCTGCACGTAAGGCATCACGGATTAATGTTTCCGAATCACTGCCCGGTTTCGCGACTTTGCTCACCATACGGCTAGCTTCTTGTGGCTTGTAGCCCAATGCAATTAATGCAGCCGCCGCTTCTGCTTCGATATCAGCAGTACTTGGTACTTTGCTATTAACATCAGGTAAGTTGATATCACTGGTTTGATTGAATAAGTCACCATTCAACCCTTTGAAACGGTCTTTCATTTCAACAACTAAGCGCTCAGCTGTCTTTTTGCCGATCCCCGGTAATTTAACCAATGAGGCAATGGCTTCTTGTTCGATAGCAGAGACAAATTGTTGAGCAGACATACCAGAGAGAATGGCTAATGCAAGCTTTGGCCCGACACCATTCACTTTAATTAACTCTTTAAACAGCGCTCTTTCTTGCTTATCGTTAAAACCGTACAGTAATTGGGCATCTTCGCGCACAACAAAATGAGTGAAAACAATCGCTTCTTGGCCAATATCAGGTAATTCATAGAAACACGTCATTGGCATATGGACTTCATAGCCTACGCCTTGCAGTTCTAATAAAACTATTGGTGGTTGCTTTTCTAACACGATGCCACGTAAACGACCAATCACATTGAATTCCTCTATTATGGCCTAAAGTCAAACTCATCTAGCCAACTGTTATTAATAGTGCTGTTTATACCACAAAAAAGGCTGGATGCATATCCAGTTGCAAGCTATTTGTTTTCATACCATCGGCTTTCGGACAAACTCTACCTTAGCCGGCCACGCGTTAAGACCAAACGTGGATCGCCCACTTTTAATAAGTTCTGATTAAAGTGGCAGTGCGTAATCGCGATCGCCAGTGCATCCGCGGCATCAGACTGCGGATTTGCGGATAGCTTAAGTATAGATTTAACCATATGTTGTACTTGGCTTTTCTCAGCCGCACCAGTGCCAACAACCGTTTGTTTTACTTGGCGAGCCGCATATTCAAATACTGGAATACTTAAATTTGCCGCTGCGACAATCGCCACCCCGCGAGCTTGGCCTAATTTGAGCGCTGAGTCTGGATTTTTAGCCATAAAAACTTGTTCGATTGAAAGAACATCTGGCTGGTATTGGGTGATAATTTCCGAGACCCCCGCATAAATACGTTGCAGACGACTTGGTAAATCATCAACTTGTGTGCGGATGCAGCCACTGCCTAAATACAGTAATTGTCTACCTTGTTGGCGAATGACGCCATAACCGGTGACGCGAGAACCGGGGTCAATTCCTAATATAATTGCCATAAAGAATCGATTTGTGCCTCTTAATATTTATTACTCGTTATTCATTATATTACTTAGCAGCATAATACTATCTATTTCAATTAAATAGCTATTTGATTCTTCGTATTAAGCAAGGGATATACAAAAAGTATAGAAGAAGAAAAAACAAAGGCGTTAGAGAAAACAGGCTGCGTCAGCCCGCTTTCTCTACGCGGAGGGACTAGATTACAGATGTAAAATAGTACGCCACTGATTACAGTGTCGCTGCAACTTCGTCAGAAATATCACCGTTATGGTAAACTTCTTGAACGTCGTCAGAGTCCTCTAACATGTCGATAAGGCGCATTAATTTTGGCGCTGTCTCTGCATCGAGTTCTGCGGTAATCGATGGGATCATCGAAACTTCAGCCGCTTCGCTGGTGAAACCTGCTGCATCTAACGCATCTTTAACGATACCAAACGTCTCAAACGTGGTGTAAACATCGATAGCACCATCGTCATAAGTTTCAACGTCATCTGCACCCGCTTCAAGCGCAGCTTCCATCAATGCGTCTTCGTCCACACCCGGTGCATACGTAATCACACCACGTTTGGTAAATAAATAAGAGACGGAACCATCAGTGCCTAAGTTACCACCTGTTTTTGTGAACGCATGGCGAACTTCAGATACGGTACGGTTACGGTTGTCACTTAAGCACTCAACCATAACAGCGGTACCGCCAGGGCCATAACCTTCATAAATGATGGTTTCCATATTATCATTTTCATCATTACCCACGCCGCGTGCAATTGCACGGTTTAAGGTGTCACGAGTCATGTTATTTGATAATGCTTTATCCACTGCGGCACGTAAACGTGGGTTAGTGCCGGTATCACCACCACCTAAACGTGCAGCGGTGACGAGCTCACGAATAATTTTTGTGAAAATCTTACCGCGCTTAGAATCTTGGGCTGCTTTACGGTGTTTGGTATTGGCCCATTTACTATGACCTGCCATGAAATATCTCCAAAAACGTCAATACAATAATTAATTAGCAAATTCTAAAATAGCCTGACTGTTACTCCATGATTTAGTGAGTTTCGCCGCTTCATTTGGGCTTAACCAACGAAATTCAGTATGTTCAGCCAGTAATGGCATGTGTTCTTCATCAAGCACCAATTTAAACCAGTGCTCTTTGCAATGTGTTACATCAGGTGCATAACGATGCCTGAAATGCGGAAAAATTTCAAAGATGATGCTATGGGACAAGTCTTGTAAGCCGTTTTGTTCGACGTCAAAACCTGTCTCTTCTTTGATTTCACGACACGCTGTTTCATACGGCTTTTCGTTAGATTCCAGACTTCCGGTCACGGACTGCCAAAAGTCTGGGTCATCTTTACGCCGTAGCATTAGCACCCGACCGCTTGTTTCAGCCACAATGATGACTAATACCGATTCAGGGCGCTTAAATGCAGTCATTCGCCGTCTTACTCTTCGTCTTTCGCCACAACAGCAATCGCCAGCTCAGTCAGTGAATCTGGGTTTGCATGGCTTGGCGCATTGGTCATTAAACATGCCGCAGCCGTTGTTTTCGGGAAGGCAATAACATCACGGATGTTATCCGTTCCAGTTAACAACATCACTAAACGGTCAAGGCCAAATGCTAAACCTGCGTGTGGTGGTGTACCGTATTTCAGTGCATCTAATAAGAAGCCAAATTTCTCACGTTGGTCTTCCTCATTAATGCCTAAAATGCTAAACACGGTTTGCTGCATTTCATTGCGGTGAATACGCACTGAACCGCCACCCACTTCATAACCGTTGATCACCATATCGTAAGCGTTGGCAACTGCATCTTCAGGTTTTGCCGCCAGCTCTTCTGGTGAGAAATCTTTCGGTGATGTGAATGGGTGGTGCATCGCTGTTAAGCCGCCTTCCCCATCTTCTTCAAACATTGGGAAGTCGATAACCCACAGAGGCTGCCAGCTGTTTAAGTTTGTCAGCTCGAAATCACGACCCACTTTCAAGCGCAGTGCGCCCATAGAGTCGGTAACGACATTTTTCGCACCCGCACCGAATAGAATGATATCGCCATCTGCTGCACCAGTACGGTCTAACAGTTGGTTAATTACCTCTTCATTGAGGAATTTCGCCACTGGGCTTTGAATACCGTCTAAGCCTTTAGCTCGCTCGTTGACTTTCATCCAAGCCAAGCCTTTCGCACCATAAATACCCACAAATTGGCCATAATCGTCAATTTGTTTACGGGTCATTGCTGCGCCGCCCGGCACTTTTAATGCAGCAATACGGCCTTTCGGGTCATTCGCAGGGCCAGAGAATACTGCAAACTCGACATCTTTAACGATATCAGCAACATCCACCAGCTCCATTGGGTTACGAAGGTCTGGTTTATCTGAACCATAACGGCGCATGGCTTCTGCGAACGTCATAATTGGGAAGTCGCCTAAGTCAACGTTTTTCACATCTAACCATAAGTTACGGATCATGCGTTCCATGATTTCGCGCACTTGCTCTGCGGTCATAAATGAGGTTTCAACGTCGATTTGGGTAAATTCAGGTTGACGGTCAGCACGTAAGTCTTCATCACGGAAGCATTTTACGATTTGATAATAGCGGTCAAAGCCAGACATCATCAGTAACTGTTTGAACAGTTGTGGAGATTGTGGCAGCGCGTAAAATTTACCTTTGTGAACACGGCTTGGGACTAAATAGTCACGAGCACCTTCAGGGGTTGCTTTGGTTAACATTGGCGTTTCAACGTCAACGAAACCTTCTGTGTCCATAAAATTACGAACAAAGCTGGTGATTTTCGCACGAGTACGTAAGCGCTCAGACATCTCTGGGCGACGTAAATCTAAATAACGGTATTTTAAGCGACGTTCTTCAGTATTTGTTTGGTTGCTATCGAGCGGCAACGGTTCTGATTTATTAAATACGTGAAGCTCTTGCGCAAAAATTTCAATTTCCCCAGTCGCCATATCTTTATTTTTCTGGCTATCTGGACGCGCGCGTACTGTCCCTGTGATTTGGATACAGAACTCATTACGCAGCTCTGACGCTTTTTCAAATATGGCTTTACGATCCGGATCGAAGAAAACTTGAACGATGCCTTCACGGTCACGCATATCGATAAAAATCAAACCACCTAAGTCGCGACGGCGGTTTACCCATCCACAAAGAGTGACCTGTTGGCCTTCGTGAGCGATGTTTAACTGCCCACAATAATTAGTACGCATACAATATCCTTTTACTCAGCTGTTGTGCTTTTGCTTGCTGCGGGATTTTGGCATTTTGCTGAACCCTATTGGCGAAACACGGGCTGAAAATTCAGAATGTCAAAAAGGCAGACATTATACAGGAAATTCTGTTAGACAAATAGTTGCGAATACCGCTTATCGCCTAAATCATTTTGTTTTTAATCATATTTTCATCAATTTTACGATGGTTAATCAATTCCAATTAAATTATCAACCCTTGACAGGGATAAATGAAGAACATGGTTAAGTTGATTTTAAGGGACTAAAGTCGCCATGTATATATTGTGGTAAAGGTTTATTTCTCTATTTACTGACTACTGTACAAAAAGCACACGAACCCTTCCCATAAAGTCTTTGTCCCCTTTTTATTCTACCAAACGTCTTTTTATCACATAAAAAAACTTATTCATTTCGATAATTAGGTCGATTTAGGAATTGTTACCTTTTCCTGTTTGCTATAATCCCTTCAACTAGGTAATAAACCTAATTAATCATCGTCTGCCGCTTAAGGATTGCACATGAAAAAACTGTTACTTGCTTCATCTATGCTGATGTTATTGGTTGGATGCCAAACCGCGAAAACCGCAGATATTGATAACAATAAAACATTTTATGTTGATTCTACACTCGCAGACTGTATGGGTGTTGCCCCGATGAAATGTATGAAAGTCAAAGAAAATCCGAATGATGACTGGCAGTTATTTTACAACTCTATTCAAGGTTTTGAATATCAACCTGGCTTCTCTTATATCTTACAAGTTAAACAATTTGATGTACCAAACCCACCGGCTGATGCACCTAGCATCCGCTATGAACTTGTAAAAATTGTTGAAAAGAAATAAATTTTAATTCTTGATAGCCATTAGGTAGGTCTATTACCTGCTTAATGGCTTTATTTCATTTCAACCAGATTGATTCAAATAACCATCGTTAATAACAAGAGTGGTAAAATCATGAGTGCTAAAATTATTGATAAGCTTGGGTTAATTGCTTTGTCTGAAAATAAAGTTGCCATGGTGCGCTCTCACAATAAAAGCTTGTTTTACATCCCTGGGGGGAAACGCGAGCAAGGTGAAAGTGATGAGCAAGCTTTATGCCGCGAGATTGAAGAAGAATTAACATTACAATTAGACACCGGAACAGTTCGTTTTTACGGTGAATTTTTGGGCCTTGCGGATGGAAAACAAGACGGGACACAAGTGTGTATACGTTGTTACTTTGCTGATTACCAAGGAAAACCACAGCCCGCGGCTGAGATTGCTGAATTAGCGTGGTTTACCAGTGAAGATTTGCCTCAATGCTCCACAACCGCCGCCGCTGTTCTATCCCAATTAAAACAAGATGGTTTGGTCAAATAACCCTACGTGATTACCCAAAAAAGTTGTGAATTCATTTGTCGAACGGCATTTTAGGATTTACAATTTAGAAAATATCGTTAATACCCATTACTATAACTTATATTTTTAGGTGTTTTCATAATTTGATTCGTTTTATGGTGGAGTAAAAAATGGTCAGCTCTTTGTACGCTGTACTGGGTGCCTTACTGCTACTTAGATTATCTTTAAATGTTGTGAAGCTGCGTAGCCAGTACCGTATAGCCTATGGTGATGGTGGTTTTTATGAACTGCAAACCGCAATCCGTGTTCATGGTAACGCCATTGAATATATTCCTATTTCCCTTATTTTACTGCTTTTAATGGAGATGAACGGTGCACAAGTTTGGATGATCCATCTTTGTGGTTTAATTTTGATTGCAGGTCGACTACTTCACTCTTATGGTTTAAAAAACCATGATTATTCTTATCGTCGCTCAGGTATGGTTGCCACTTACCTTTCGATGGCATTAATGGTTATCGCCAATACTTATTACCTACCATGGCTGCAAATCGTGTCATTCAATCTTTAGCGGTTTTCTACGGCACAACCTAATGTGCCGCCTCATTATTTCATTCTTAATGGATTGATTTTCACTACGCCGCCTTTCTGGTACAATCCCCCACTACTTTTGTTTGCTTATTAATACAGAACTTATGTCAAGTCAGGATCCTAACCACAAAGACAGTCTTTTTTCCGCGCCGATTGCTAACCTTGGTGATTGGCAATTTGATGAAAAAGTCGCCGAAGTTTTCCCCGATATGATCCAGCGCTCTGTGCCGGGTTATTCCAATATTATTACCATGATTGGCATGCTTGCTGGCCGTTTTGTAAAACCAAACAGCCACGTCTATGATTTGGGCTGCTCATTAGGTGCTGCAACGCTTTCTATTCGGCGCAATATTGCCGTTGAAAATAGCAAAATAATTGCTATTGATAACTCCCCTGCAATGGTGGAGCGATGCCGCCGTCATATTGATGCCTATCGTGCAGAAACCCCTGTTGAGGTCATCGAAGGGGATATTCGTGATGTGAAAATTGAAAATGCATCAATGGTTGTACTCAATTTTACTTTGCAATTCCTCAACCCAAATGACCGTCTGTTATTACTCGAAAAAATTTATCAAGGGTTACAACCCGGCGGTATTTTGGTGCTTTCTGAAAAGTTTAATTTTGAAGATAACGAAATCGGCGAGTTACTGTTCAATATGCACCATGATTTCAAACGCGCGAATGGCTATAGCGAGCTCGAAATCAGCCAAAAACGCAGCATGTTAGAAAACGTCATGTTGACTGACTCCGTTGAAACACACAAAGCACGTCTTAAACAGGTTGGGTTTAGCCACTGCGAAGTGTGGTTCCAATGTTTTAATTTCGGCTCACTGTTAGCGCTTAAAGAGGCTTAAAAATGATTGATTTCGGTCGTTTCTACCAACAAATTGCCGTTGGCCCATTAAGCCATTGGTTAGAAACATTACCTGCGCAGTTAACTGAGTGGAAAAAACAAGGTTTACACGGTGGTTTTTCCTCGTGGGAAAAAATGCTTGATAATTTGCCTATCATGCACCCAACTCAGCTGGACTTAGTGAACAGTGTGACCGCAACTCGCGAGCCTGAGCTTACCTCTGGCGAAACACGCCGTTTGAATAATATCCTTGAGCAATTAATGCCATGGCGTAAAGGCCCGTTTTCCCTTTATGGCGTCAATATTGATACCGAATGGCGTTCCGATTGGAAATGGGATCGCGTTTTGCCCCATATTTCATCACTCAAAGACCGATATGTGTTAGATGTTGGCTGTGGTAGTGGCTACCATATGTGGCGTATGTTAGGGCAAGAAGCCAAATTTGTTGTCGGCATTGACCCTACAGAGCTTTTTTTATGCCAATTTGAAGCTGTTAGAAAGTTATTGGGGGATGACCAACGGGCACATTTGTTACCCCTTGGTATTGAACAACTTCCTGAGTTAAAAGCCTTTGATACCGTATTCTCCATGGGAGTTCTGTATCACCGTCGTTCCCCACTTGATCACTTATGGCAATTGAAAAACCAGTTAGTGAGTGAAGGTGAATTAGTGCTTGAAAGTTTAGTGGTTGAGGGTGATGAATTTCAATGCCTTATCCCAGGTGACCGCTACGCCCAAATGCGTAACGTCTATTTTATTCCTTCTGCTAAAATGCTCAAAGTATGGTTAGAAAAATGCGGTTTTGTGGATGTACGTATTGTTGACCAAGCGGTGACCTCGTTAGACGAACAGCGCCGAACGCAGTGGATGAAGACGGACTCACTCGCCGAATTTTTAGACCCGAACGATCAAACCAAGACCATTGAAGGCTATCCGGCTCCGTTACGTGCAATTTTAGTCGCACGTAAGCCGTAACAAATAATGTGCCTATCGGTCTAGCCCATAGGCACATTTAATCATCCTATCACTACATTGTTATCTGCCATAAGTTATAAAATGCAACTCGCCCAGATAATTCGGCAACGATCACCGCTAATGCACAAATCCCCAGAACGAAAACTGCATTTCGACCTCGGTATAGCAGCGCAGGATAAACAAAAAGCATCACCGCAATAACCACTAACTGGAATGCCCAAAAACCCGTTTGTTCACCACTGAGTACAGGCCCTGTTTCACCGAGAAATGAGATATAGGCAGCCCTTGTAGCGAAAATAATCACTGCCCCAAGTAGGAAAGCCATCGAACCGAGCCTCTGTGCCCCCATTAAAATCGCCAGTGCCCCACCGCCAACAAACAATGTCATCCACATTTGCAGCGTGGTGAAAACCGTATACCAATTAGCAACTGTTTCAATGTTATAGACTTGCGGTATTGACCAAGTGAATGCGAGTCCAAAAATAATTGCGCCCACATTACACACTTCGCGCAGCATCGCATTTTTGACAAACAACGTAAAAAAGACAATGCCCGCACCAAAGGCAACAAAAATCCCGCTTAATAGGGCTTCGTTACTCATTGGTGAACGCCCTACACCTAACAACATATTAAAGAAACGTAGCGGTTGCCCCACATGCAAACTACCAATAATTAATGCAATAAGCATCAACACAAAGGCCAGCATGTTAGCGCTACGCAGTTGTTCACTACTTAACCAACCGATTCGTTTGCTTAAATAGGCAAACAGGTAAAGCCCCGCTGCGGATTGACCAAATACCGTAAAAAAGACAAGAGGAAGCTCGTGCATGTTAGACCTCCGCAGGGTTTTGTAGTGTGCCGCTTTTATCACCCGATGGCTTAGCATCTTTATGTGGCTTAATGACAATATTGGGATTTGTTAAACTTGGGTCTGGCATTGGGGCAATTCCACTGATTTGGCCATGGCGTTCTCGTAACACGTTAATATCATCAAAATCTAACGCACGTTGCGGGCACGACTCGACACACACAGGCTTCATGCCTTTTTCAACTCGTTCATAACAGCCATCACATTTGCTCATCAGCTTTTTCTTTTCATCGTATTGCGGTGCACCGTAAGGGCAACGTAATTCGCAATAACGACAGCCAACACAAATGGTTTGATCGACAACCACTAAACCATCTTGCTCTCTTTTATGCATCGCACCCGTTGGGCACCCCTCGACGCACGTTGGGTTTGAGCAGTGATTGCATGAGATTGACAAATAATAGCTATACACATTTTGTTGCCAAATACCGTCTTGTTGCTGCCAACTCCCTCCACCAAATTCATAAATGCGGCGAAACTTAGGGCCAAGGTCTAAATCCTTTTCGTCTTTACAGCTCACCTGACAGGTTTTACATCCCGTGCATTTGGTCGAGTCAAAATAAAAACCATACTGTTTCATTTGCCACTCCTTATGCACGTTTCACATCAACGAGATTAGTATGTTGAGGATTGCCTTTCACTAAAGCTGAAGGCTGCTGAGTTGTTAACGTGTTAATACAACCGCCAATATCAACCCCTTCGCTATCGAGCTCACGCCATGCCCCTTGCGGTACGGCAATCACGCCCGGTAAGACTCGCGCGGTCACCCTCGCCTTTATTTTGATACGCCCTCTGTCATTAAAAATTTCAGTAATATTTCCATCTTGAATGCCACGGGTCGCTGCATCGATTGGGTTTATCCAATATTGATGGGGTACTGCCTCACGCAATACGGCAACATTAAAGTAGGATGAGTGAGCATGGCCTTTATCGTGAAACCCCGTCATTTGTAGCGGATATTTTTCCCTTGCCTGTGTGTTTTCAACCCCTTCGGTATTCACACAATATTCTGGTACGGCTGGAATACGCTGGTCATCTGGGTATTCCCACTCGTGGGCAATTTTCGCCAATCGCGCTGAGTAGATTTCAATTTTCCCTGACGGTGTTGGTAGTGGATTTTCCGTTGGTGCATCTCTAAAAGACTTCAAGGCAATATAATCTGCACTATTCGCCAGTTTTCTATCGACAATCCCCATGTCATTTGTTTCTTCAAATGTCGGTAACTGCGGATTTTTTTCTCGCATTTGATTATAACAATGCTCTATCCACTGCTCATGCGTTCGCCCTTCTGTAAACTGGTCTTTAATTCCCAGTTTTTCAGCAATATCAGCTAATACATCGTAAGATTGGCGGCATTCCCACAGCGGTGTAATGGCATTTTGCAAGCGTATAGCATAATGATATGCCCCACTGGCATAGGAGTTATTAATTAAATCATTTGATTCAACACTGCTCACATCCGGTAAAATTAAATCCGCATAGTTTGTGGATGGCGTCATGTGGATATCCCACACAAGAATAAATTCACAAAGAGATTCATCAGCCAAAATTTTATGGGTTTTATTTAGATCTGAGTGCTGATTTCCCGTCACATTACTGGCGTAATGCCAAAGAAATTTCACGTTAGTGTCAAGTTTTTCTTTCCCTAGCAATGTGGCGTTTTCCGCCGTCATTTCGGTTCCACGCACAATAGCGTCAGTCCACATAAAGCACGGAATTTTGGTTTTCACTGGGTTTGGTATTGCAAATCCGGGAACTGGGTAAGCGACGTTACCACCCCATCCTCCCGCATTCGTCCCTGCTCGACCAATATTCCCCGTCACGATAGGCAACATCATCACCGCCCGTGCAGCTTGCTCCCCTGACGCAGTTCTTTGCAAACCCCACCCTTGTGAAATCCAAGCTGCTTTAGCCGTCCCTAACTCACGCGCCAGTTGTATGATACGGGTTGGTGATATCCCAGTAATTTTACTCGCCCATTCCGGCGTTTTTTCGATTCCATCGTCACCAAACCCTAAAATGTAATCTTTATAGGACGCATTTTCAGGGGCTGAGTCGGGTAATGTTTTGCTATCCCAGCCAACACAATATTGAGCAAGGAAGGCTTCGTCCGTTAATTCTTCTTTAATTAAAGTATGGATAATGGCAGCGACTAGCGCACCATCCGTGCCGGGGTAAATGGGTATCCACTCCGCCCCTAACGTTGTTACACTGTCGGTTCGACGAGGGTCGATAATAATCACCTTGGCTTTACTTTTTTCTAACGCTTGCAAGGTTTCATAAAATTGCCCGCCCCCTGACATCCGTGTTTCCGCAATGTTGTGCCCAAACATAACGACCAAATCGCTATTGGCAATTTCAGAGAGCAAGGAATCATCCAGTTTGCCATATACATACGGGATCACCCCGTTTATCTGCGCCGTTGAGTACGTTCCATGTTGATCAAGAAAGCCACCTAATTGATTTAAAAGGCGTTTACAGGCATTTCGCCCTTGTAAGTTTGCCCCTGTCGAGCCTGAACCATACTGGTAATAAATCGCTTCATTACCATATTTATTTATTGTTTCTTTTAGTTTTTCAGCAACGATAGTCGTCGCTTCATCCCAAGTAATGCGTTTGAATTTGCCCTCTCCACGCTTACCGACACGTATCATCGGATACTTTATTCTGTCTGGGTTATACGTTTTCCAACGTACCGAACGCCCCCTTAAGCACGGGCGTATCTGATGTAAGCCAAATTGGCTGTCGTCATACATCGTTTCATTAGAGATGCGCGTGATAACATCGTCTTTGACATGCACTTTTAGTGGGCACCGACTGCCACAGTTCACTAAACAAGCGCTATATTTGATTTTTTCATTCACTTCATCTGGCTGAATTTTCGTGATTGGAACGGCTTGTGCCGTGAAGGGTAATGAGATAGAACCTGCAACAGCGGTTGCTGTTGCGACCGAAGCTGAGGCTTGAATAAATCGCCTCCTGCTTAACGTTTTCTTTCCAAAGTGATTAATCATTACATTGCTACCTTCTAATTATTATTAAATTAACTAAAAAATATATTTTTATAATAATTAGATAGTAGGCATGTATTTCATGTGGTTAATTGATGTGCATCAACCAAGGCGAGTTTGTGAATATGTTGTCTACGTAAACCAAATAATCCACATGTTTTGTTTGATTTTAGCGCATAATTGACTATTGCAGGGAAGATGACGAATAGAGAATATTTATAGAAATTATAATGTTACTACTTTTATTTATGTCCCATCCAAATTGGATTAAATAAAAGAAAGAGAAACCTAAAACAGGTTTCTCCTTTATGTTCTGATGGTGCACTAAACCAACACTTTTTCCGTGATAGAAATAAAGTCTTTCATGGCTTCGACTGTTGGCCCATCAACGCAATAATGTGTGAACTCATCCGTTTCACTGTTAGATGCCATCGTCACGCCGACTTTGCGGTAGTTCATGGTTGAAGGAACCGTTTTGCCCGCTGAGCTATGCACCTCTGCGAGTCCAATCTCCATAAACTTGCTTAAATTGGCTAAACGAACCCCAGCCCCCGCCATGATTTTCGGGCCATTGATTTCTTGGCTTTTTTCGTGCAATTCTTTTAATAATGGCAAGCCTAATTCAGCATTTTGCTGTTGGCCTGACGTGAGAATTCGTGCTACGCCCAATTCATTTAATTGCTCTAAGGCGAGGAGTGGATTAATGCACATATCAAACGCACGATGGAAAGTAATATTCATTCCTTTGGCGATTTCCATCAACCCATGCATGCGGTTAATATCAATGCGCCCTTCGCTATCAAGAATACCGATGACAGCCCCCGGAAACCCCATTTCCTTAATCATGATTAAATCTTCACGAATAACGTCAAACTCACTGACGTTATAGCAAAAATCACCACCACGAGGACGAATAATAGGATGAACTGGAATGTGGAGTTTTTCCCTTGCTAATTTCAGATAGCCGTAGCTTGGTGTTAAACCGCCATCTGCGGCACCAGAGCATAATTCGATACGGTCAGCCCCGTATTCTTGCGCTACTTGAGCACATTCAATTCCGAAACAGCAAATTTCCAGTTTTGCCATGATTACCTCCAACTGTGGTAATAAAGCCCATGCTTTAAATTTCCCTAATACAAATAGTTAGGGGCAGAATATGTATTGTTGATTCCGTTTCGAATAATGCCATTTATTAAAAAATGTTATCGGATGGATATCACACCCCGAAAAAAACACTGGCATTATTGATCAATAACGTTAATTGCATCACTTATTTTTCACTTTCAATTATCTTTTTTAGCGAAAATGGATGGTATTTAACGGTTATATTGCCATTTGATACTGCCAATGTTGGATTAGGCAACCGTTCTTGCTGACCTTTGGGTTGACTCACTTTTATGCTAATCCCTGCAGGTAACATCTTAGGTAACAAGGCTCGCGCAGTTTTCTCCAGTTCAGTCGGCGGTACATCAATCACCATTTCAATATGTTCCCAGCTTTCTTGTGGGTATTTTTTATCTTTAGGAAACGGTAACTCGATAATAAACACGTCTTGCCCCGCAATTTGCAAAGGTTCGTCAAGCTCATACAAGCGAATTGGCCTGCCATTGATGATGTTATCGGAAATAAGCTGACTGCATTGCTGTAAACCCTCATGCCAACGCAAAGCAGTTTCAATGTGATGGCAACGCATTGAAATGTGGTCAATAACGTAATCTGTTAATGATATATCAAGCACTCGCGCCATTGATTTTAATTGGTCGGCAAATTTAGGTAAGTCTTCCCATAAATCGTTTAATTGTGGAACGTCACAAAATGGCAGCACAACAAAAACCTCTTTTTATTTACTAATCCGCTAAACAATGGCGCTGACTGTAGCATGACTCCCCCAAAATATGGTATAAAACCTGCCGATTTTTCTCTTCCACCTTTTAGTTCTTCGCATGTGATGGCACAATGTGGTAACTATGTTGGTAATTTAAGGTAATTCAGTGAATATTCAGGCGATTCTTTCAGATAAAATTAGTGCTGCAATGCTTGCAGCGGGTGCTCCAGCTGACAGTGATGCGCTCGTGCGTCAATCCGCTAAAGCACAGTTTGGTGATTATCAAGCCAATGGCGTGATGGGCGCGGCTAAAAAACTGGGGATGCCACCACGACAACTCGCTGAACAGATCCTCACTCACTTAGATTTAGACGGCATTGCAAGCAAAGTCGAAATTGCCGGGCCTGGCTTTATTAATATCTTTCTTGAGCCTTCGTGGATTGAAAAACACGTTGAAGAAGCGCTAGCATCCCAACGTTTAGGCCTTGCACCTGTAAAAGCCGAAACCATTGTTATCGACTACTCCGCCCCTAACGTCGCCAAACAGATGCACGTGGGTCACCTACGTTCAACTATTATTGGTGATGCAGCAGCACGTACTCAAGAGTTTATCGGCCATCGAGTGATCCGCGCTAACCACGTTGGCGACTGGGGAACCCAGTTCGGCATGTTGATTGCCTATCTTGAAAAAGTGCAAAATGAAAATGCCAATGATATGGCACTGGCTGATCTGGAAGAGTTTTATCGTGAAGCCAAAAAACACTATGATGAAGATGAAGAATTCGCAGTTCGCGCACGTGGCTATGTTGTAAAACTGCAATCTGGTGATGAGTACTGCCGTGCAATGTGGCGTAAGCTCGTTGATATCACGATGAAGCAGAACCAAGAAACTTATCAACGCTTAAACGTGACGCTAACAGAAGATGATGTTATGGGTGAAAGCTTATATAACAGCATGTTACCGGGTATCGTCGCGGATTTAAAAGCCAAAGGGTTAGCCGTTGAAAGTGAAGGTGCAACGGTCGTTTTCCTTGATGAATTTAAAAATAAAGAAGGCGAGCCGATGGGCGTGATTGTCCAGAAAAAAGACGGCGGCTTCTTATACACCACGACTGACATCGCTTGTGCGAAATACCGTTATGAAACACTTCATGCTGATCGCTCATTGTATTATATCGATTCACGTCAGCACCAACACTTAATGCAAGCTTGGACCATTGTCCGTAAAGCGGGTTACATCCCTGAGTCTATGGCACTTGAGCACCACATGTTTGGCATGATGTTAGGCAAAGATGGCAAGCCATTTAAAACCCGTACGGGTGGCACTGTTCGCCTATCTGATTTATTAGATGAAGCTGTTGAACGTGCGCAAGCACTGATCCGCGAGAAAAACCCTGACATGCCAGAAGATGAGTTACAGAATGTGGCAAATGTCGTTGGTATCGGTGCCGTGAAATATGCAGACCTATCAAAAAACAGAACCACGGATTACATTTTCGATTGGGATAACATGTTAGCCTTTGAAGGAAACACCGCGCCTTATATGCAATATGCCTATACCCGTGTTGCATCAATCTTCAAAAAAGCCAACTTAACGCAAGCAGATCTCACGTTACCAATCTCACTGCAAGACCCACGTGAAATCGCGCTGGCAACACGTTTATTGCAGTTTGAAGAAACCATTCTCACTGTTGCACGTGACGGAACGCCACACGTTATGTGTGCTTACCTGTACGAACTGGCTGGTTTATTCTCTGGTTTCTACGAACATTGCCCAATTTTATCGACAGAAGATGAAGCCGTACGCCAAAGCCGCTTAAAATTAGCCGCTTTAACGCAAAAAACCTTAAAAACAGGTCTAGATACACTAGGTATTGAAACCGTCGAAAGAATGTAATTACTTGTCGTTATTTGATTAACAGCTCGCCTCGGTGGGCTGTTTTTCTTTACGCTGTGCAAATAATTTTCGCGTCAAAATCTGAATTTCTTCAACGTTTTCATTTGCACAATTTTGTAAGACTAGGTTCCACTTGCACAATGTTTTTGCTTTTTCACAAAGTTCAGGGTCATGCCCTAAACGATTATTATCCTTTAACCACCTGGCCACACTAGCCCAATCCCACAAAGGTGAGTTGCCACTTAAACGTTGCACTGGAGCTGGAAAATTGCCTTTGCCTCTCGTTCCATCTTTTAATAATGCAACAGCTTGGCGTGTTAACCCTGCTAACTCTGCAATATCACTTAAACCAACCAACGTGCTATCTACTGACGCCACTTGCATTGGGATTTCTGCGCTCTCAATATCAGCAATTGCCGCTTCTATAGCCGCATCCAGTGAACTCGCCTCTCTATCAAACTCTAAATAAACGGACTTACCATAGTAGCAAACCAAGGCATCATCACAACCTGCTGCAAATAAGGCATCTTCTAAACCCGCAGTATCTACCGTTACCCCAGAAAGTGTTAATATGAATGTGTGTTGCGCCATCAAAGCTCCTTATTCTGTTTTTTCATCTAATAAGCGGCCTAAGCCGCTATAATTATTTCGAAAGTGCAATACAGTGTTCCACTTTCCGGATGATCTGCTTGGCATGGTTTTCCATCACTCTTGGTGTTGACCAAACGCTCATCATATGTGTTTTGTGCTCATCAACAGCGTTACCACATCGTAATTTACAAAATGTATGTGATGAACTCCCTGCACTCACCCAAAACCAGCCGTTAGCAATCGCATATTCAATGGCTGCTTGAATATGCTTATTCGGATGTTTTTTCATCGCCCTCCGATAAATACACTATAACCAAAAACGTTGACATTAGTCAACATTGTGATTTATGCCAATTTCTAGTGGCCTCCTACGCTTTATTGGTAAATAAATAAGCGCACCTTAAATATATCGTAAAATCAACAATGTTTGTAATTTTTATCAACAAAAACAATTACTTGATATATCATAAAATAATTATGGCATTATTGATTGAGGAATTATTAAAAGAGACGAAAAGATTGAAAATGGATAGAAAATACAATGGGGTGCAAAACGATAGAATATCGAGACAAAAAAGCCCAAATTAATGGGCTTTCATTAAATTAACGGACTTTCCGCGTGTTACGCGATGCTTCTTTTCATAAAATCACGAGGTCGGAAGCCCAACGCATATAAAGCAACGAAATAGCTTCCTGCACCAACAATCACCACACCAATTAAACGCAGCATACGCATCAGCATATTGCCCTCTTGCCAAGATGGCATAAAATGCAACAAACCAAACAACACTGCTCCCATCACCACTAACGCGATGAGTAATTTAAATAGGAAGCCTTTCCAACCCGCGAGTGGTTGAAAAATATCTTGTTTACGTAATTGCCAATACAGAACGCCTGCGTTAAAACACGCTGCCAAACCAATAGATAACGCCAAACCGGCATGCTGTAATGGGCCGATAAAGGCTAGGTTCATTAATTGCGTCAAAATTAAGGTCACAATCGCAATTTTAACGGGTGTACGGATATCTTGGCGTGAATAGAAGCCTGGCGCTAAAATCTTCACTAAAATCATGCCTGTTAAACCCACGCAGTAGGCTATCAAGGCATATTGTGTCATTAAGGAGTCATGAGCCGTAAAGTTACCGTACTGGAATAATGAGACGGTCAACGCTTCCGATAAAATAGCCAAACCAAGAGCACACGGTAATGCTAATAATAGGCAAAGACGCAGCCCCCAATCCATTAATTGACGATATTCATTCTGGTTTCCGCTCGTAAAACTTTTTGCGAGGGATGGCAGTAAAATCGTTCCCAATGCTACGCCAAGCACACCAGAGGGTAACTCCATCAATCGGTCCGCATAATACATCCACGAAACAGACCCTGATTGCAGAAATGAGGCAAATATCGTGTTAATAATTAATGAGATTTGTGCGACTGACACCCCGATAATCGCAGGCCCCATCATTTTCATTACGCGCCAAACACCGCTATCGCGAAACGAAAGGCGCGGTAGCACTAACATACCAATTTTCTTCAAATGAGGAAGCTGATACACCAATTGCAGCACCCCACCCACTAACACCGCCCACGCCAGTGACATAATTGGCGGATCAAAATACGGCGCAGCAAAGGCGGCAAAAATGATCATACTCACATTCAGTAATGTGGGTGCAAACGCAGGTACTGAGAAGCGATTCCACGTATTGAGAATTGCCCCAGCCAGGGAAGCGAGTGAGATCAGAAAAATATAGGGAAATGTGACTCGCAGAAGGTCCGTTGTTAAGACAAATTTATCCGCATCATCCGTAAACCCGGGAGCCGTTACATAGATAATCCAAGGTGCTGCAATCATACCCAGCACGGTCACGATTGCTAAAGCGAGGGTTAGCATTCCCGCAATATAAGCGACAAACGTGCGAGTGGCTTCTTCACCTTGTTGGTTTTTATATTCGGCTAATATCGGGACAAACGCTTGAGAAAATGCCCCTTCGGCAAAAATTCGGCGTAACAAGTTTGGCAGTTTAAATGCCACAAAAAAGGCATCGGCAGCCGCGCCAGCACCAAAAACCCGAGCAATGATGGCATCACGAATAAACCCAAGGACCCGAGACATCATGGTCATTGAGCTTACTGCCGCCAGCGATTTTAATAAATTCATGATTGATAGGCTAAAAGTAAACAATCGTATCAGTTTAACAGCGCGTGCTGCCACTGACTACGATTGAAAAGTAAATTAAGAGTTTACGCTTTGTTGGTTGTCCACGAATTATCCGTTAGCGCCGTCAATACATGGTCACGCCACTCACCGTTGATTTGCAGATACTGCCTTGCGTAACCTTCACGCTCAAAACCGAGTTTGGTCAATAGATTACCGCTACGCATATTATGCGGCATATAGTTCGCCATGATACGGTGCATTTTTTGATGTTGTTGCATATAGCGAGTAGCTTGGGTTAACGCTTCAAACATTAAGCCCTGACCTTGCCATTTTTCGCCCAGTGAATACCCCAAATAACACGCATGGAATGAGCCACGCAGAACATTACTGAAATTTGCCACACCCATCACCTCGTTTTCTTCTTTATCTAATAAAAGAAAATGATAAGCGCTGCCTTCGCGATGCATTTCGTTCATCACTTGCAAACGATTTTGCCACCCCGCCGGCTGATAATGGGAGTTATCTCGAGTTGGTTCCCAAGGGATAAGAAAGTCTTTATTCAAGCTGTAATAGTCAGCTAAGCGATAATTATCTCGCTCATAAGTCAAACGAATAATCATTCTATCAGTGAGCAGGCGTACCTTGGGTACATTTGAGCGATAACCAAACATCGTTAACCCTTTATTAGTTTAAGATAGCTAGGCTTCCTAGCCGTGCATGTTAACCCGTAACTTAGGCAGTAAAGTGTAGCACTCTCTATTATTGATGAGCATCTAAAATCAGCCATTTAGATAGATGAATTATCTTGTTTTCATTTTCAGTTATTCAACAACGCTGCGGTGCAAAATATGACGGCTATTGCATCGATAAAAATAAATCATCGATCATAGAGCATACCCTCGATAAAAAAATATCATCTATTGACCGCTATTATACTGATATTATTGATAAGTAACATTATGGAACATTCCCCCCTTAGCTATTTTTTTAATGGTGTGTCATGGCGCAGGTGTCACGGGCAAGAAGCCTTGGTAAATATTTTCTTTTGCTCGACAACATGTTGGTTGTCCTCGGCTTTTTTGTCGTTTTTCCTTTGATTTCAATCCGCTTTGTTGACCAACTTGGTTGGGCCGCCGTCGTGGTAGGTTTCGCATTGGGCCTACGGCAATTTGTTCAACAGGGTTTAGGCATTTTTGGTGGTGCCATTGCCGACCGATTTGGCGCTAAGCCTATGATTGTTATCGGGATGCTTTTGCGTGCAAGTGGTTTTGCTGTGATGGCTGTTGCTTACGACCCTTGGGTGCTATGGCTATCTTGCGTGCTTTCTGCCCTTGGTGGCACGCTATTTGACCCTCCCAGAACGGCGCTAGTTATCAAACTCACTCGCCCCTACGAACGTGGTCGTTTCTACTCACTTTTATTGATGCAAGACAGCGCTGGTGCTGTTATTGGTGCCCTAATTGGTAGCTGGCTGCTGCAATATGATTTCCACTATGTCTGCTGGGCTGGTGCCGCCGTGTTTATCATTGCCGCTATCTGCAATGCATGGCTACTCCCCGCTTATCGGATCTCAACCGTGAGAACGCCAATCAAAGAGGGTATGAACCGCGTCTTAAAGGACAAACGGTTTGTCACCTATGTTGTGACCTTAGCCGGTTATTTTATGCTTTCCGTACAAGTGATGTTGATGTTCCCAATTGTCGTCAATGAGTTAGCGGGAACGCCAACGGCGGTGAAATGGATGTATGCCATCGAGGCGGCCATTTCCCTCACCTTGCTTTACCCCATTGCGCGCTGGAGTGAAAAACATTTTCGACTTGAACAGCGGTTGATGGCAGGCTTATTTTTAATGAGTTTAAGCATGTTCCCGATTGGGATGACAACCTCCCTGAATATGTTATTTGCGCTGATTTGCCTGTTCTATTTAGGCACCGTGACAGCTGACCCAGCAAGGGAAACGCTGAGCGCGTCACTTGCCGACCCTCGCGCACGTGGCAGTTATATGGGCTTTAGCCGTCTCGGCCTTGCCCTAGGCGGTGCCGTCGGCTATACCGGTGGGGGCTGGATGTACGATATTGGTCATCAATGGAACATGCCTCAATTACCGTGGTTTTTATTGGGGATCATCGGTTTTATTACGCTGTGGGCATTGCATAAGCAATTTAACCGTAAAAAAATTGAAACAGTCATGTTGAGTGGGTAGTAATGCGCTAAACTAGCGGAATTACTGTAAAAGGAGTCATTATGAAAAAGTTTTTATTGGCCACAATGATTGGTTTTATCACCCTAATAACGGGCTGTAGTCAATTATCAGAATTCAGTATTAGTGAGTCACAAATAAATAGTTACCTTGCTAATAAAGTAAAGTATGACCACAAAGTTGGCATTTCAGGACTTGCTGACGCCGATATCCAACTGGCGAATTTAAAATCTGAAATCGGCCGTAGTGAACCGGGAAAAATCGCCTTAAATGGGGATGCAACGGTTAAGTTAGACTCGTTAATCGGCAAAGCTGAAGCGCAAATTAGCTTAACCTTAACAGCTCGCCCTATTTTTGACGCAAAAACCGGGTCTATTTACTTAAAAGAGCTGAATATCAGCAACTATAAAGTCACTCCAGAGAATATGGACACCGCGATGTCAGCTGTGATCCCTTATCTGAATAGCTCTCTTGAGACTTTCTTCGAAACACAACCGGTGTATGTGCTTAATCCAGATAACGGCGCCGCAGAAGCAACCGCTAAAAAACTGGCGAAAGGGCTAGAAATTAAACCGGGCAAACTGGTCATTCCATTGGTGGATTAATTCTGACCATAAATTATTTCGATTGAGAAAAGCATTAAAGGCAACAGGGAAATCTGTTGCCTTTTTAATTCAATCAAAAATATTAATCAATACAGTTTAATATCGCGCTCAAATCCAACGTGATAACGTCAAAATTATTCGGCTTCTGAATCTAATTCATCGCGCAGTGCGATAACTGCATCGCGGGTGATTTGTGCTAACGTACGATAAAATGCTGTCGTAGCATGAGCTTCAACTTTCCCTAAAAATGCGCCATACCAGCTAAGAATGTAGCTATCAAATAGTTCTTCTTGTGCCGCGGTTTCATCTTCTGCAGCTTGGTCTTCTAACCAAGAAGCCGCCAGCAATAACGCACCAAACGTGCTCACTGGTGCATCCGTTAAGGTCATGCCTCTTACCGCTAAAAATTCGCGGATTTCGGCTTCAGTGACTTCTTCGTCATAATCATTGGCCAGCATGGATACTGTTGCGTTTTCACCGACAAACAAGGCTTGGTAGTCAGCACTGATCGCGTTGATATCCATCCCTTTCGCCATACGTGCCCATAATTCATCTTGTTCCAGTGGCCAAGACGCTTTTAGTTTATCCTGCGCTATCAATTCCATCAGGGGTTTGACGAGGTCATCATTTGCACTGCGTTGGAACAATGTCCCTAAAATACGGCAGACGATTGAGAATTCGTTCATATGGGTTTTCCTATTTAAAATTCAGTTGCGACTCGCTCTTAAGCTAAGTATACCGAAAAAATAGGAAACGTATTAGAGAAGAAAAACCCAAGAAAATTGCAAGCTAACAAAAAGCGGGTAGCTTGCAATTCTTTTAGACGTAATTAATAACCACGCTCCATATCAACCACACCAACAGGGGCTTCCCCCGCTTCAATGCGTTTGATATTACTGACAATCATGTCCATGGCCTCTTTCGGTTGTGTAAATGCAGCCACATGCGGTGTAATTGCAATTCGCGGATGCGTCCAGAACGGATGCATTTGGGATAACGGCTCACTCGCGAACACATCTAACGCCGCACCCGCGATTTGCCCTGCATCCAGCGCAGAAAGTAAGTCTTGCTCAATTAAGTGCGCGCCGCGGGCTAAGTTAATCACATAAGCGCCTTGTTGCAATTGGCTGAACAGTTGTTGATTTAAAATCCCAGCCGTTTCTGGTGTGCTTGGTAATAGGTTAATGACTACGCGAGTCCCCGAAAGGAATGCTGACAGCTGATCATTGCCATAATAACTTTTTACGTCAGGGATGTGTTTCTCGGAGCGGCTCCATGTTCTAACATGAAAGCCAAAGCTGACTAAGCGCTTCGCAACGGCTTGCCCCAAAGCACCAGCCCCCATCACACCAATCACAAATTCTTCGTGTTGATATGCTGGTAATTGCTTCCATTGGCGCTGTGACTGCAACTGGCGGTATTCATCCATACGACGAAAGTACGCAAGTACTTTAGCACAGGCATATTCTTCCATTTGAATCGCCATCCCTGTGTCCTCTAAGCGCATGACAGGCACACCCGCCGGCAATGTTCCCGGCTTATCTTGCTCTTGCTTTAAGATAGCATCCACACCTGCACCTAATGCAAAAATACCTTTTAAATCATTGCGCCCTGCAAGGCATTCATAGGGTGGCAGCCACACCATGGCGTAATCTGCGCTTTGGTTATCCCCTTTTTCCCATTGGCGAATATTAGCTTGTGGTAATCTAACACGCATACCTTCAATCCATTGTTCTGAATTAAAGAATGGATGGTAAAATAAAATATTCATGGCAACTCCTCTTAGGTTTCTAACAGAGTGTGCGCAATGGCGTTTATTTTCAAGTCCATACCGCAACCAAGATCACATTCATTGAGGATTTTGTTAACTGGCTAACGATTTTTATGATTAATCCTTGCAGTTCTTATTAACATTAAAAAAATGATTTGCCTTAACAAGCAACTAATTAAGATTAGATATTAATCAAATTGATTTTTATTTAGCTAAACAGTAATAAAAGTAAGAAAAAGAATAAATAGGGAGTTGACGCAAGACGCTATTTTCCCTATAGTAGCGCCCCGTTGCACAGCAGGATTTATCTCTGATATGCAACGGATTTAGAAAAAACGGTGAGGTGTCCGAGAGGCTGAAGGAGCACGCCTGGAAAGTGTGTATACGGCAACGTATCGAGGGTTCGAATCCCTCCCTCACCGCCATTTTTTCTTCTAGTTTTCCTCTTCTTTTATTTGTAATTTCCCATTATTTTGACCACCTTTCGGTTCAATACCGATGCCTAACTCATGATATTCGCGACTAATATCGTCCCATAGTTCTGCATTTTCTACCCCTGCCACTTTCGGGTCGAATACGGGGTCTACACCTAATCTTTCCTGTCTTTCATAATCTCGCAATGCTCTTAGAGCGGGTTTAGAAAGAAACACTATCGCGATTAAATTAAGGTAACTCATACTGCCAAACCCAATGTCGCCTAAGCTCCACATCAAACTTACTGATTGCACACTCCCCATAAAGACAATAACTAAGAACACAAATTTAAGTACCAGTTTTAGCACGGGGTACGCTAATTTGCGGTCAAGGTAAACAATGGTGGTTTCAGCAATATAGTAATAAGCCATTAGTGTGGTGAATGCGAATAAGAACACCGCTATGGATACAAACCCCGAACCTGCGGAGGTAAATACAGTAGAAACCGCCATTTGTGTCCATGCCGTTCCCGCTGCAACACCGGGTATATATTCCACCAGCGCGGTTGCAGAGCCATCAGGGAACACATTGTACATATTGGTGACGAGGATCATTAAGCCTGAGGCGGTACACACAACAACGGTATCAATGTAGATTGAGAATGCTTGAATAAGCCCTTGTTTGACAGGATGGCTCACTTCTGCGGCCGCCGAACTAAATGTTGCCTCACCCGCCCCCGCCACATTGGAAAATACTGCACGGCGAACACCCCACGATACCGCAGTTCCAACAATCCCCCCAAAGACTGCATCCATACCTAATGCACTTTGGAAGATTAAATTAAACATTGCAGGCACTTTTTCATAGTGGCTGCCCAAAATGATCACCATCATCACCAGATAAGCTATCGCCATCAAGGGAACAATTTTATCTGCCGCGCTCGCGATACGTTTTACGCCACCAAAGATAAGCCATGCCATTAATACCGTGACAATCGCCCCTGTTGCCATAGGTGGAAGATTAAATGAAGTTTGGAAAGAATCTGCAATCGTATTAGCCTGAATACCTGGCACTAAGACGCCATAAGATAAGCAAATCACCGCAGCAACAATAATGGCAAACGGCTTAAGCTTTAGCCCTTTTTCAATATAATAAGGGGAACCGCCGCGATATTGCCCATCTGAACGTTGTTTATAGATTTGAGCAAGCGTAGATTCAATAAAGGCGCTCGCACCGCCTAATAACCCCATGACGACCATCCAAAAGATAGCACCCGGGCCGCCCGCGGCAATCGCTGTTGCAACACCCGCAATATTACCCACCCCAACACGCCCTGATAATGCTAAGCAAAAGGCTTGGAAGGATGAAATCCCCTCTTTTGACGCTTTATTTTCCTTTAATAAACAAACCATTTTGATGAGATAGCGAAATTGCACGCCGCGTGTCGCTAAAGTGAAATAGAGTCCTACGCCCAGTGATAAGAACACCAGTGCATTACCCCAGATGTAACCAACGACGGTATTAACGATGGCTTCCATTTTGTACTCCTTCGTTATTGTAATTGTTTATTGTGTGTTTGCAGGGTAAAAAAAACCTGAGCTTTGTAGGCTCAGGTCAACGTAATTTATTGATGAACAAACCAGATAACTTTGGTTTGGCTATACTGCTCAAAAGCCTCTAATCCATTGTCTTTCCCGCCAAAACCCGATTGACGAAAACCACCAAATGGCGTGGTAATATTGCCCTCACTAAAGCCATTAACAGACACCGTTCCCGCATTGATTTGGCGGGCAACGCGCATGGCTTGGTGAATATTTTGACTATAAAACGAAGCCGCTAAGCCATACTGTGTATCATTGGCAAGTACGATGGCCTCTTCTTGCGTTTTAAATGACGTTACCGCTAAGATAGGGCCGAAGACTTCCTGTTGAAACAACGTCATATCTGGCGTTACATTATCGAAAATAGTAGGTTCGATATACCAACCAGAACCTATTTCATGGTGAATTTTGCCTCCAGTAACAATCTTTGCCCCCTCTTGCTGTGTGGTCGCTAAAAACGATGTCACTTTATCAAAATGCGCTTTTTCGACCATTGGCCCAATTGATACATCCGGCTGTCTCGGGTCTCCCACTTTCCATTCTTTTGCTGCAACCGCCAGTTTATCCAACAGTGCTTGTTTAATATTTTCATGCACAATTAAGCGAGAACCACAGCTACAGTTTTCACTCATATTCCAAAAGGCGGCAGCCATGATATGGGGAACAGCAGCATCTAGGTTAGCATCCTCAAAAACAACCTGTGGACTTTTACCCCCACATTCGAGGACAATTTCCTTTAAGTTGCTTTCTGCGGAATATTTTAAAAATAAGCGCCCCACTTCGGTTGAACCCGTAAATGACACCACATCCACATCTGGATGGCGCCCCAGCGCTTCTCCCACTTTTTCACCCAATCCGCAAACTAAACTTAATGCCCCCCTCGGCACGCCTGCTTCATACGCCAGTTCAACCATTCGGTACGCGCTTAATGAGGTTAGCTCCGCAGGTTTAACAATCACTGAGTTGCCAATAGCAAGAGCAGGTGCAACTTTCCATGCAAACATTTGAGCAGGGAAATTCCATGGCAGAACAGCACCTACAACACCAATGGGTTCTCTTACAATCAACCCGAGTTCTTGCTGGCTTGTTGACGCTATTTTGCCAAACAACTTATCAATTGCTTCGGCATACCAATAAAAGGTTTCAACCGTTGCGGGCATATCGGTATTGATGCATTCCGTAATGGGTTTTCCTGCATCAATGCAATCAAGTGCAGCGAGTTCTTCACTGTGTTCAGAAATTAAATCTGCCCACTTGAGCATTATCTCTTTGCGTTCTTGGGGGGAAAGTGCGCTCCACTCGCCACGTTTAAAAGCATCTCGCGCCACTTTCACAGCTGCATCAATATCTTGTGCCTCACCATCAGCGATATATCCGATAAGGCTATTATCGATTGGTGTGCGGTTTTCTAATTTAGCCTGAGAAACCTTCGCCCCATCAATTAAATTACCCGCCCACAGCTTCCCTTGTTTAGCGAGGTCAAAAACCTGCTGTTGGTTTAGTCTCATTATTATCCCCTTACCGTTTGATTAATTTGACGAATTCACCTTTAGCTTCAGCAGCCAAGTTGGTTAACGGCAAACGCACAGGGCCTGCGTTAAATGTGCCATTTAAACAACCTGCTTTCGCTTTTTGGTTATAATCACCGGACTCCATGGAATAGATTCCTGGGTATATTTTATTCATGATTTTTTTTGCTTCTTGCCAATCGCCCTTTTGCGTTGCTTTAAAAATAGCGACTTGCTCCGCAGGGAACACATTGCCCGCACCTGCTATCCAACTTTTTGAACCCCAAAAGAAGAAGTCAACGGGTTGGTCATCACAACCACAAATCACCTCAAAGTTATTAAACGGTGTCTGTAATAGGCGTAAGGCGCGGCTGAAATCTCCACTACTTTCTTTAATGGCAACGATATTGTCGATTTTCGCCAGCTTAACCACTGTGTCATATTCAATTTCGATACCAATTCGTGCAGGGAAGTTATACATAATGATCGGCAGCGTTGTAGCCTCTGCCACTTTTTTATAATGGCCGTACACCCCTTGTTGATCAGGCAAACTATACGGTGGTGGTGATAACATTAAACCTTCATATCCAAGGTCTTTTGCTTGTTTTGCGCGGGCGATCGCACCTTCCGTTGATAAATCATTAATCCCTGCAATCAACGTTACGCGCCCCTTCGCAATTTTGCTCACGGTTGATAAAACGTTTTTGCGCTCATCTTCATTTAACGCGTAGTATTCCCCTGTCGTGCCACAGACCACTAACCCCGTGACACCTCGCTCAATAAGTTTTTCAGTTAAATCAGCTAATGCACTAATATTTAATGAGTAATCATCATGAAAAGGGGTAATTAAAGGGACCAAAATGCCATGAAAATTCATTTGAATTCTCCTTAGAATTATAAAAATCGCTCAATAGAAAAAGGGGTGCAGTCGATAGCGGTCGGCTGCTCGTGAATAAAACTATTGACAAGATCAGCGGTAATAGCCGCCTGTGTGAGCCCTAGGTGTTGGTGACCAAAGGCAAAAATATATGGGCCTTTATTATCAATGACTGGCAATGAATCAGATGTTGACGGGCGAAACCCCATCCACGGTGACGATTGTGCGTCATTTAAAGGAGCCTTTAGCATGGGGGAAGCCAATGGCAAAAAGTGGCGAGCTCGCTGCATATTTGCAGGGCGCTTTAACCCAGCATATTCAACCGTACCAGCAAGGCGCAGTCCCCCTGCCATCGGTGTCATAATGAAACGTCTGTCCATACTGGATACAGGAATACTCAGTAGACTTTGTTCTTGGGGTAGCATTAAATGGTAGCCTCGCTCTGTTTCGAGGGGCACATTAATACGGCTGACCATTTTGACTAATGACTTAGAAAATGCACCGCCTGAGATAACCACTTTTTGCCCTGTAAATTTCCCTTGGGTTGTGGTGATAGAGGCTTCTTTATTTGATGTCGAGGATATCGCAGTAACTTCACAGTCAGTCAAGATATCTCCACTCAACTCAACAAATGAATGTGCAAGCTTCGAATGTAATTCTGCTAAATCAACCACATGCCCTGTATTGGGGAAAAATACCCCCCCAATTTGGCTCGTAGCAAGTGCAGGTTCACGCTCAAGTAACTCCGACTGATTGATAACTGAGTTGTGTACGTTAATTTTTTGCAAATACTCGCTATGCTGATGGAGCTTTTCAAGGGTTTCCTTTTTTTCAGCCACTAATAATGACCCCTGCATTTTAACGAGGTCATCAAGTTGCCATTTTTGAATGAATGCCTGCCATGAGCCAAAAGCCGCACTATTTAATGCCATTAATGTTTGGTGAATATGGGTAAACGGCTTATGACGCATATTACCTAATAGCTTTAACATCCAAGGCGTGAGAGGCAATAAGTAACGCCAATCCATACGCAATGGGCCAAGTGGATCGAGCAACATTTTCGGAATCGATTTCAAAACAGAAGGGTCTGCAATGGGAAAAACTTGCTCTGTCGCAATGTGCCCTGCGTTACCAAACGATGCCCCTGAGCCAATATCATTTTTATCCACCAGCAGAACGTCGGTACCGTTAGCTTGTACTGTAAGCGCGATGCTAAGGCCAATAATTCCACCGCCGACAACAATCACTGAATATTGACGCTTCATCGCCATCCCCTTACGCAACCGAAATACCGAAACGAAATGGGTCTTGCTCATCAATAAGCAGCGTATTTTGCCCGCTAATATAGGCATTTCCGCGAATGGTTGGGACAATTCCGTTTTCATCCGCAGGCTGGAAGCTCCCTTGAAACTCACTGCCAATTACACTGGCTTGATGCCAAATTTCGCCTGCTGCGAGTTTTTTATCCGCCGCTAGACAAGCTAACTTGGCACTGGTACCTGTGCCGCACGGCGAGCGGTCATACGCGCCACCGGGGCATAACACAAAACTTTGGCTATTTGCTGTTGGGTGTGAACCAAATAATTCGATGTGATCAATTTCTTGCCCGTCTTTACCAAATATTTTTTGGTCAACAAGTGCTTGTTTAATTTTTAAGCTCACTTCTGTTAACGATTTAACCTCTTTAAAATCAATCGAAACGGGTGAGTTTTCCACAAGAAAAAACCAATTGCCGCCCCACGCGATATCGCCTGTGATAATGCCGACATCGGGTACATCAACTTGTACCCCTTTGCGATAACGATACGAATACACGTTCTGGATGCTCACGCTACCATCCCTGTGCAGTTCCGCCGTGACCTCTCCTACAGGGGTTTCAATCAAATGCTTTCCATAAGAGATTTTCCCGAGAAAATGTAAGGAGGCGACTAAGCCTATCGTTCCATGCCCGCACATCCCAAGGTAACCTTCGTTATTAAAAAAGATCACCCCTGCCGCTGCTTGTGGGTTTTGTGGTTTACACAACAGTGCACCGACCAATATGTCATTACCCCGCGGCTCTAAAATGATTGCTCTTCGCCATTCATCATGGTTATCACGCAATATTGCCAAGCGGGTGGCCATGCTTTCGTCACCTAACGGTGGAAACCCATCAATCACTAAGCGCGTTGGCTCCCCTGCGGTATGGGAATCTATTACTTCAATTTTAGAATATTTAGATTGCATTGATTAGCACCCTATTAACCATAATTTGTTAATAGATTGCTTGATTTTTGTTAATCAATCTTGATATCTTTCCATCGAACTTATGCGTTTTTCTGCACAATCTAAAAATATTCAAGAAAATTAGTAACAATAATTTAATATTTGGGAGCGCAGCATGATCAATCTAAATAAGTTATTATTAATCAGTCAGGAAAATATGCTTTTTCCCGTTGATAACATTGACGTTTTACTAAACCATCTCGGTTTAGTCATGCCGCTAATTAATACGCTTCCCAATGTCACTTTTTTTGTAAAAGACCATAATGCACGCTATTTACTTGCCAATGATAATCTGGCAACCCGCTGTAAAATGAAGGGAATTAATGATGTAATTGGTAAAAGTGCCGAAGAGTTATTCCACGCAGAACTAGGGCAAAGCTATAGTTCGCAAGATTACCTTGTGATGGAAAAGAAAATCAGTGTGATAAATAAGCTTGAGCTGCATCTTTATAAAGCGGGGTTACTTGGTTGGTGTTTAACGACAAAAGTACCGATATTTAACACGCGCAATCAAGTGATTGGTGTGGCTGGGATTTCTGTAGATTTACAAGATATTAAGTCTGTCAGCCCAAAACTGAATAACCAGCTTAGCCTAGTCGAGCGTTATATTAGTGACCATTTTGATACCGCAATTAAAATCACGGAACTTGCCGACATTTCAGGACTTTCACTTTCACAATTAAATCGTCAATTTAAAGCCATTTTTTTAATTACCCCTCAACAATATATCCAGAAAAAACGTCTCGAACATGCGATTGAGTTATTAGAAGATGATTTTTCAATTACTGATATTTCGATAAAGTGCGCTTATACCGATCACAGTGCTTTTTGCCGAAAATTTAAAGAAATGACCACTATGACGCCCAGCCAGTTTAAACGCATGCGCTCAACGATTGATAAGCAAAAAATAATCGCATGATCGGGTATCTTATTGCGCATTTACTATTTTTACTTAATATTAAACAAACTTGGTTTAAGGTTTGTTGATATATTGTTTTTCCCTGCCATTTCAATATATTAATCAATAAAACCTCCCTTTCATCTTCACTATATCCCTACGTGAAATATATTAACTTAAGATAGCTCTTATTGCGGCTGTTGATGAATAGCGTATTGATATGTCACAAAGAAAAGTGCTCTTGCATGGCATATAAAAGGAAAAAAAATGACCATTTATGATCTGAAACCAAAATTTCAAGATCTGCTTCGCCCGATAGTCCGTAAATTATTTAATGCTGGGGTCACTGCTAATCAGGTAACGTTGGCAGCATTATTGTTATCCGTGATTGTCGGGTTAGTTTTGTTTTTCTTCCCAAATCCACATCTGTTTATTTTATTGCCGTTTGTGTTGTTTATTCGCATGGCGCTCAATGCAATAGATGGCATGTTAGCGCGAGATCATCACCAAAAAAGCCACTTAGGTGCGATACTCAATGAGTTGGGCGATGTTGTTTCTGATGTTGCGCTATACCTACCTTTCGCCATTATTTTCCCTCACTCGATTTGGCTAATTTTACTTATTTTATTTCTCTCATTACTCACTGAATTTATTGGTGTTACCGCACAAGCAATAGGCGCTTCTAGGCGCTATGACGGCCCTATCGGGAAAAGCGACCGTGCCTTTATTTTTGGCGCCCTTGGTTTGTTCGTGAGCATTTTCCCGCAGCTACTGCTTGCAGGCTGGGTAAACTATCTCTTTGTTATTCTATCTTTGTTGCTGCTTTATACCTGCTATAACCGTATTCGCCGTGCATTGGATGAACTTCGCACGCCTTCGGACAATAATTAAGGAATAATTATGAACGCTCAGACAGATTATCTGACGCAACGCCCTGTTTTAGAATCGCAATTTACGACCAGCGATCACACGCCACTTTTTTATCGTCATTGGCCAACACAAGTGCCGACGGATAAAGCCATTATTCTATTCCATCGAGGCCATGAGCATTCAGGCCGTGTAGCACACCTCGTTGATGAATTAAACCTTCCTGATTACGCCATGTTTGCTTGGGATGCGCGGGGACATGGACGAAATGAAGGCCCAAGGGGCTATAGCCCTTCCCTTGGAACATCTATACATGATGTTGATGAATTTGTTCGATATGTATCCACCCAATATCAAATCCCCTTAGAAAATATTATTGTCATTGGGCAAAGCGTAGGCGCTGTTTTAGTCTCAGCATGGGTACACGACTATGCGCCAAAAATTCGTGGAATGGTTTTAGCCTCACCGGCTTTTAAAGTTAAACTGTATGTGCCTTTTGCCCGCACAGGGTTAGCTTTGATGCAAAAAGTGCGAGGTTTGTTCTATGTGAATTCTTATGTCAAAGCGAAGTTTCTAACTCATGATGAGCAGCGTATTGATTCATTTAACCGAGACCCGCTGATCACTCGTCCTATTGCCGTTAATATCTTACTCGAATTGTATAAAACGGCAGATAGAGTCGTTGCTGATGCCAGCGCAATTACCCTGCCAACTCAGTTGTTTATATCTGGCAGCGACCATGTTGTCCATCACCGTCCACAGCATCAGTTTTTTGAGCGCTTAAATACACCAATCAAAGAAAAGCACATCTTGCCGGGCTTTTATCACGATACATTAGGTGAAAAAGAAAGGCATATTCCTATCGAAAAAATACGTGATTTTATTGGTAAATTATTTAATCTCCCTGTTTACCGACACGATTACCAGTATGAAGATACATGGAGCACTAGCGCAGAAAATTACCGCAAACTGGCGACGCCACTACCAAAATGGTGCCCAAAAAACCTTGCCTTCAAAATTATGAGTAAATCAATGAGCACCTTAGGCAAAGCTTCTGAAGGCGTCCGCATAGGCTACGATAAAGGCTTCGATTCAGGCTCAACCTTAGACTATGTTTATCGTGACAAAGCCGAAGGAAAAGGCCTATTCGGGCGCATAATTGACAGGCAATACCTCAATAGTATTGGCTGGCAAGGGATCCGCCAGCGTAAAGTTAATATTGAGAATACCTTACGCCAAGCTATTCGCGACTTAACCGATAACAATATGCCAGTACGAATTATGGATATTGCAGCGGGTCAAGGCCGCTATATCTTTGATGCAATTAACGATTATGGCAAAGTCGAATCTGTTCTCTTACGTGATTACAGCCCAATTAACGTAGAACAAGGCCGCTTACACATAAAAGAGCGTTTCCTTGAAGATAAAATCCGTTTTGTTGAAGGTAATGCCTTCGACGCTGATGATTTAGCGTCAGTAACACCTGCGCCAACGCTGGGTGTCGTGAGTGGGTTATACGAACTATTCCCAAGCAATAAATTAATTAAAGCTTCATTAGATGGGTTATCAAGAGCAATACCTTCAGGTGGACTCCTCATTTACACTTGCCAACCATGGCACCCTCAAGTGGAAATGATTGCCCGCGTTTTACCCAGCCACCAAGGCGGGCAAGCTTGGGTGATGCGTTGCCGCAGCCAAGGCGAAATGGATGCATTAGTCGACGAGGCAGGTTTCGAAAAACTAAACCAGTCTATTGATAACTGGGGAATATTCAGCGTATCAATAGCAAGGCGCCGTTAATTTCTTAACCTGCCATTGAGGTTGGTTGCCGTTAGTTCTGCCAACCTCAATCTTGCTAATATTGGCTATCTCTATTGCTTCTTTTTATCAAAGCCCCTATGTTGTCAGTTAAATAGATATTTTCTCCTATAAACAATTAATTGCAGTACTCACGATTTCCCCTTAAATGTCTTGTAAAGCACAAAGGAATATTGAAAAGGACAATGACAGCCCACCATCAATCCACTAAGCCATCATCTAAACGACAAATTTTGTTGTTTGGCCTATTGTGGCTGATATTTTTAGCACCATTTTTCTTTCTCACTTATGGGCAAGTCAATAATTACACAGCCACCTTAACCAATGTCCCCTCCTTTGTGTATGCATGGGAGAAACACATCCCATTTGTGCCTTGGACCATTATTCCCTATTGGAGTATTGACCTATTCTATGGGTTATCATTATTTATCTGTACAACACGACGTGAGCAAACAATTCATGGGCTACGATTAATTGCTGCTTCTGTTTGTGCCTGCGTTGGTTTCTTGTTATTTCCACTTAAATTTAGTTTTCCGCGCCCCACGACGGATGGCGCTTTTGGTTGGATGTTTGATAGCTTAGAACTGTTTGATCTGCCGTTTAACCAAGCCCCTTCATTACATATCATTTTGTTATGGCTCCTATGGTTATGTTTTCGAGCTCATACGCCAACACAATGGCGCTGGTTGCTCCACGGTTGGTCTGTATTAATCTTAGTTTCTGTCCTCACTACATGGCAGCATCATTTTATTGATGTTATTTCTGGCTTTGCGGTGGGCTTGCTTGTCAGTTATTTGTTACCTATTAATACACGCTGGCAATGGCACTACACTGGGTCGCCACGTAGTTTTAAAATGAGCAAAAATTACGGTCTTGGCTCAATAGCGTGTTTTTTACTCGCTTTTTTAATTCAGGGCGCTGCTTGGGTGTTGCTGTGGCCCGCGATTGCTTTGTTATTTATTACCCTCGGTTACTTAGGTGCTGGTGCCAGCGTTTTTCAAAAAACACCCGATGGCAAGATCTCCCCATCCGCTGCAATTTTATTGTTACCCTATCGCCTCATTGCTTGGGGGACCTATCATTACTTTGCAAAACATTGTCGGCAACCCAGTATCGTGAGCCCGCATATCGTTTTGGGAGGCCGCCCGCTTTATCCTTTGCAAACCGCCGCCGTTTTAGACATGACTTGCGAATGGCCTCGCAATTCTTTTAGCAAAGGGCTGAAATATTGTAGCCAGCCACAAATCGATTTGTTACCACTAAGCGCAGAAGATATTGAGCAATCTGTGCATATGATGGATACCTTGGCCCAGCATGGTGCTGTCTATATTCATTGCAAATTAGGCTATTCACGCAGTGCCACCGTTGCTGTTGCGTGGTTAGTTCACCATGGTGATGCTCAAACAATAGATAAAGCCGTTGAAATGGTAGAACACGCAAGGCCACAAGTTATTTTAAACCCAGCAACTAAAGAGCAATTAAATAACTGGTTTGCACGTTATCATTTAAATAGGACGCAAAAATGAACCAACTTACCGATAAAAACTGCGGCGAAGTCATTCTAGTATTGACTCGAAGCTGGCTCTATTTAGCGATTAGCTCTGTGCTGGGTTTAATTTTTCAACTTAGTCTTTTTTTAGGAATAAATAACGGGAAGTATTATTTATTTATCAGCATGATTTTATTTATCATTTGCCACTATTATATTTATCGTTTGTGGCTTGATAACCATTTTTTCAAAATAATTTATCAGCAAGGAATGACTGAACCCTTTGATTATGCGCTAAGTTTCTTTATGCCTAACAAGCCCAATAACCGTACGATGGAGCAGCGCTGGCAAGGTACAAAGACCTTATTTAACCGTGCTCTCTTGTCTGTTGTTATCCTTTGGGCATGGCTATTAGTGACTGTAATAGCAATATAATAACGCTCGTCTAATATTAATTTTTCAATCTATAATTTAGTATTACTATAAATTTTAAATTTTGTTAATTTATTATTTACCAAATAGATTCCAGATCAGCTTTAATATGTATAAATATATATTGAATTTATTTACCCCGTAAATTAGATGGTTTTTACTTTTGTTACTGAAAACGTTATGATAATTGGCGTTTCATTGATACATAACAGATTTTTTGAGCTTAGCTAAGCGTATCCTTATAGATACATTTTCGTTTATTTTTCACCCTGTTATTTGGTAGGGTATAATGAGTACAAAAAATATTAATAGGTTGCGCCCTTTTAGCGCATTAATCGATTCATGTTGGAAAGAAAAATATACCGCAGCACGGTTTATAAAAGACCTAATTGCGGGTATTACTGTTGGGATTATCGCCATTCCATTAGCCATGGCCTTAGCGATTGCCAGTGGTGTTCCCCCTCAATATGGCCTCTATACCGCTGCGATTGCGGGTATTATTATCGCTATTACGGGTGGTTCACGTTATAGCGTTTCAGGCCCTACCGCTGCGTTTGTGGTTATTTTATACCCTGTATCACAACAGTTTGGCCTCAGTGGCTTGTTAGTTGCCACGCTGATGTCGGGTGTTATTTTACTGGCAATGGGTTTTGCCCGCTTTGGTAAATTTATTGAATATATTCCCGTATCAGTGACTTTGGGCTTTACCTCAGGTATTGCCATCACTATTGCCACCATGCAAATCAAGGATTTTTTTGGCTTGCAGATGGAACATGTTCCTGAGAACTATGTTGATAAACTGATTGCCATTGGTAATACGTTCCCAACGTTTCAATACAGTGACACACTGATTGGTTTATCCACACTGCTTGTCTTAATCTTTTGGCCTAAGTTAAAGTTAAAATTCCCGGGTCACTTGCCTGCGCTTGTCGTTGGCACGCTAGTCATGTGGGTGCTTTCATTATTTGGGTTAGAAGTCGCCACGATTGGTTCTGAATTTAGTTATTTTCTGCCTGATGGCACTGAAGGGAGTGGTATCCCCCCTATTTTGCCGCAATTTATTTTGCCGTGGGAACTGCCCGGTAGTGCGCCAATTAGTTGGGCAATGATCACCGCACTGATGCCAGCAGCATTTTCGATGGCCGTATTGGGCGCGATAGAGTCGCTACTTTGTGCTGTTGTACTTGATAATATGACAGGTAAAAAGCACCATTCAAATAGTGAGCTCATTGGCCAAGGCGTTGGTAATATTGCAGCACCATTTTTTGGTGGGATCACTGCAACGGCAGCAATTGCCCGCTCTGCTGCCAACGTCCGTGCGGGAGCCACATCCCCTATTTCTGCGGTTATTCACTCAATTTTAGTGTTGCTGACCTTACTTGTACTGGCACCAATGCTCTCTTACTTACCTCTCGCGGCAATGTCAGCATTATTGTTGATTGTGGCATGGAATATGAGCGCAGCTGGGAAAGTGGTTTATCTCATCAAACGCGCACCTAAAGACGACATCATCGTTCTTCTGTTATGCATGTCTTTAACTGTTCTATTCGACATGGTCATTGCCATTACTGTGGGTATCGTGTTGGCATCACTGCTATTTATGCGCCGTATTGCGAATATGACACGTTCAACACAACTAGCTGAAACGGATGAAGAAAATAGCCGATTAGTCGTGCGTATTAATGGCCCACTCTTTTTCGCCGCTGCAGAACGTATTTTCGATGAGTTGCGCGTAAAAAGTGCAGGATATAAAACCATCATCATGCAATGGGATGCAGTACCCGTGCTGGATGCAGGGGGGTTAGAAGCCTTTGAAAAATTCATTGACGCAGTGCGTAAAGACACCCATGTGATGGTTTGTGATATTCCATTCCAACCGCTAAAAACCTTGGCTCGCGCCAAAGTTGCCCCCATTGATGGCGTATTGAGCTTCCATAACTCTATGGATAACGCACTCGAAGCGACTAAAACGATTGAACAGGCTAAAAAATTAGCAGCGGAATAATATAAAGTGACATTAAACCGCTATGTTATTTCTCATAGCGGTTTAATTTAATATCAAAAATCATCGACCACTTTTCTTTTTATGGCAGTGCAGACCCCTGCCCACCATGTTGTAAAAAGTATTGATATAAATTATTCATGCCAACCCAATGGTTTTCACACCACTGCGGTGCGAGTAAAGTCGGCTTTCTTGCACTGGCGCTAATGCGATGATAAACAATGTCTTTCGGTGTATGGCGTACCATTTCGCCAGCAATAGCAGTATATTCGTCTAACGATAATGTTGATAAACGCCCTGCTCGCCAACTTTTAGCCATCACACTGCCTTCAACTATGTGCAAAGGATGTAGTTTGATACCATCTGTGCCACATTCAATCACCTTCTCTAAGGTTTGCATATTCATCTGATCATTCTCACCAGGTAGGCCGCAGATTAAATGCGTACACACCTTTAAGCCAAGTCGACGCGCCTTTTTTGTCGTTTGTTGGTAGGCATCAAACCCATGACCACGGTTAATCCGATGCAATGTTTTATCATGAGCACTTTGTAACCCAAGCTCGAGCCAAATTTCATAACCTTGTTGTTTATACTCACTTAATAGCGATAAAACGGACTCAGGCACACAATCGGGGCGTGTACCTACGCACAAGCCAATGATATCGGCTTGTTGCAATGCCTCTTCATACAACTGTTTGAGTAGATGCACTTCTGCATAGGTGCTGGTGTAGGCTTGAAAATAAGCAAGATAGCGTTTAGCGCGGGAAATGCGGGTGATTTGGTCTGATATTTGTTCACTAATGCTTTGGCTAGATTGGCTCTCATCGGAAAAAGAGGCCACATTACAGAAGGTGCAGCCCCCTCGGCCAAGGGTGCCATCGCGGTTTGGGCAGCTAAAGCCCCCGTGCAAGGTAATTTTATAAATTTTCTCACCATATCGGCGCTGGAGGTCAGCGCCGAACATGGAAACGACTTCAGTGAGTTGCATTTACACCAAACTTAACGGCTAGTGTCTAACTCAGGGAACCCTTTCACCACATCATCAATAGCTTTCATTTGCTTGAGGAATGGTTCCAGTTTATCTAAAGGTAATGCTGATGGACCGTCGCAACGTGCGTTATCTGGGTCTGGATGCGCTTCAAGGAATAAGCCAGCGATACCCACTGCCATACCTGCTCTCGCCAATTCAGCAACTTGAGCACGACGACCACCTGATGCTGCACCAAATGGGTCACGACATTGCAGTGCGTGGGTCACGTCAAAAATCACTGGGCAGCCTTTAGATGATTGCACCATGACATTAAACCCAAGCATATCAACAACTAAGTTGTCATAACCAAAGTTTGCACCACGGTCGCACAGAATAATTTTGTCATTACCGCCTTCAATAAACTTCTCAACGATATTACCCATCTGGCCCGGGCTAATAAACTGTGGTTTTTTGATGTTAATGACAGCATCCGTTTTTGCCATCGCAGCAACGAGATCGGTCTGGCGTGCTAAAAATGCTGGTAATTGAATGACATCAACCACTTCAGCAACTGGTGCGGCTTGTGAAGGCTCATGCACATCAGTGATAATTTTTACGCCAAAAGTTTGTTTCAGTTCTTGAAAAATTTTCATCCCTTCTTCAAGACCTGGACCACGGTAAGAGTGGATAGATGAGCGATTCGCTTTATCAAATGACGCCTTGAACACATAAGGAATGCCCAATTTTTGCGTTACAGTGACATAGTGCTCACACACTTTCATTGCCATATCGCGAGATTCAAGGACGTTCATTCCACCAAACAACACAAATGGCAAGTTGTTCGCGACATTGATATCACCAATATTGACTACTTTCTGTTGCATACTCTTACCTTTAAAGTTAAGACAGGCTGTCTGTCATTGCGTTAATTAATGTAATACGATTGGATGATTATCCAATGAATAAATTTGAATTTTAATCATTTCAGATACAGGATCTTCTGGGCAGTGCTCGATAAAATAATTAAGGTCACTTAACGCCACATGATTACAATCTAAATGCGCCAGTATTAACCCGCGATCACGAATCTCATAAGGGTCTTCAGGGTCTAGCGTCAGCAGTGTTTCGCACACTCGCAACGCGACCTCCATTTTTTTCTCTTCCATCAGCGCCGCTTTTAGCGTGTCAAAAATCTTGCGAATAATAATACTATTTTCAGCTACATCGAGTTGATCTTGGAAAAACTCAGAGAAAGGATCAACAGTACCTTTTAGCCACATGTTCAATGTATGAAGTGATAGCGACTCGCCATTCGCTGGGTTAATAAACCACGGTTTTCCATCCCGTTTTTCCGTAATAATTAATAATTGGGTTGGAAAAATGGCAGGCCGGATATCAATATCTAAATGCTGAGCGATATACAACAAAATAGCACCCAATGTGACGGGTGTACCTTGTTTAGACGCTAATACTTTATCAAGCCAAAGCATATCTGATAATGCATAGATGCCCTGTGCCGGGCCAAATGACCACTGCTGATAAAACAGTGTAACTAACTGTTCCACTTTAGTTTCATTATCAGCGTGTAAATCGATGACCGATTTTGCAGATACGACAAGGCTATCTAATTGAGCTTGGACTTTCATCAACGGGAAATCATGACGGATGCATTGAGAAACGGTCATAATCCCTTCACTTAAGGGGAGCTGATTAAATTCAATATTCGCTATGGTCTTCATTACATTCCCACTACTGTGCCCACTTAACCATTCCATTGACCGAGTGAAACTCTTTCTTGCCCACCGTAATCGAGACACGTCTCAATTTGGGTGTACCCATGTTTTGCAAATAAATCACGCACGGCCGAACCTTGTGTCCAGCCATGTTCAAGAAGTAACCAACCTTGATTTTTAAGATAGTTTTTTGATTTATCAATGATCAATGCCAAATCAGCTAGCCCTTCATTTTTTGCAATTAATGCAGTAGCTGGCTCAAAACGCACGTCACCTTCACTCAGGTGATTATCATTTTCGTCAATATAAGGCGGATTACTCATAATCATATCAAATTGTTGAAATGATAGGGAAGTAAACCAATCACTTTGCATAAATTGAACGTTGGCAATATTCAAACGTTGTTGGTTTCGTTGCGCTAACTTCACTGCTTCAGGATTGAAATCAATGCCAATAACGTGGCTGTTAGGCAACTCAGAGGCGACGGCTAAAGCAATCGCGCCCGTTCCTGTGCCTAAATCCAATAAATCACAAGGTTGATTTGTTAAACGTGTTAATGCTTGTTCGACCAAACATTCTGTGTCTGGCCTTGGAATTAATGTGGCAGGTGATACATAAAGTGGTAACGACCAAAACTCACGCTCACCGATAATATAGGCAATTGGCTCACCTTTCTCTCGGCGTTGCAATAGCTGTTCAGCTTGCTGCAGTTCTAACGCGCTAAGTTCAGTCTCACTAAAAGCAAAAAGGTAGGTACGGCTGCGACCCGTGGCATGTTCAAGCAGGATTTCTGCATCCCGCTTTGCGCTATCGCTTGCAGACAGTCTGCTGACTGCCTGCTTTAGCCATTCGCTATACTGCATTATTCCTGCTCAGAAAGTGCAGAAAGTTGGTCTGCTTGGTATTCGTTGATGATAGGCTGGATTAATGCATCCAATTTTCCTTCCATCACTTCATCCAAACGGTATAACGTCAAGTTGATGCGATGATCCGTGACACGACCTTGCGGGAAGTTATAAGTACGGATGCGGTCTGAGCGATCCCCAGAACCCAGCAAGTTACGACGCTCTGACGCTTCAGCTGCATGGCGCTTGTCCATTTCGGCTTGGCGAATACGCGCACCTAATACTGACATCGCTTTCGCTTTGTTTTTATGTTGCGAGCGCTCGTCTTGGCACTCCACCACAATCCCTGTAGGAAGGTGAGTAATACGGATTGCCGAGTCGGTGGTGTTAACGTGCTGACCACCCGCCCCTGATGAGCGGAAAGTATCAATACGTAAATCCGCAGGGCTGATTTCAGGTAACTCAGCTTCTGGCAATTCAGGCAAAATCGCGATAGTACACGCAGAAGTGTGAATACGGCCTTGAGATTCAGTCTCAGGAACACGCTGCACACGGTGTCCACCAGACTCAAATTTTAAACGCCCGTAAACACTGTCACCGGAAATTTTTGCAATAACTTCTTTATAACCGCCATGCTCACCATCGCTGGTGCTCATTAGCTCAACACGCCAGCGGTTATTCTCTGCATAACGGCTGTACATACGGAATAAGTCGCCAGCAAAAATTGCGGCTTCATCACCACCTGCACCTGCACGAATTTCTACGAAACAGTTATATTCGTCATCAGGGTCTTTAGGAAGTAACAATAATTGTAGTTGTTGCTCAAGCTCTTCATTACGTGCTTTGGCTTCTTTAAGCTCTTCTTGAGCCATTTCTTTCATTTCAGGATCGTCTAACAGCATTTCTGCCGTTTCGATATCGTCCTGCACTGTACGCCATGCGCTAAAGCATTTCGCTACATCTGATAATTGCGCATATTCTTTTGATAAAGCTCGAAAACGGTCTTGATCGGCAATCACACCCGCATCTGCAAGGTGCGCTTCGATTTCTTCGTAGCGTTCTTGTAATGCTTCTAGTTTTGCGACAATAGAAGGCTTCATTCGTTATATAAGACCTATGATTAAAAAGTGGTTATTGATGGTCCAGCCCTAAGCTGTCCCTAAGTAGATTTAGACGCTCAACATCGCCATTTCCCGCTGCTTGTTGCAGCGATTTGGTCGGAGCGTGAATAAGGCGGTTGGTAAGTTGCTGCGATAACTGCATAATCACTTGCTCAGGGTCAGCGCCTTGTCGAACAGCTGCTAAAGCTTTTTCGGCCATATTAGCTCGGATTGCCTCAGCTTGCTCTCGGTAATCGCGAATTGTAGACACTGCGGCTTGTGAACGCAACCAATCCATAAAATGGCTGCTTTCTTGTTCAACAATAAACTCCGCTTCAACCGCTGCTGCTTTACGTTGCGCTAAATTTTGCGCAATGATGGACTCAAGGTCATCAACAGTATACAGGTACACATCGCGAAGTTTTTCAACATCTTGTTCGATATCCCGCGGTACAGCAATATCGATTAATAACATTGGCTTACTGCGGCGGACTTTCATTGCACGCTCAACCATGCCTTTACCAATAATTGGCAGCGGGCTGGCGGTCGAGCTGATCACGATGTCAGCTTCAGCTAAGCGGCTATCGATATCCGATAATGAAATCACCTGAGCGTTAACTTCATTGGCTAACAGTTCAGCACGCTCACGGGTTCGGTTGGCTATCATCATCTTTTGCACGCCGTGCTCACGCAAATGGCGAGCTACGAGCTCGATAGTTTCCCCTGCTCCGACTAACAAAATATTCAAATGTTTGAGTGATTCAAAGATTTGACGAGCCAGAGTACAAGCTGCAAACGCGACAGACACCGCATTCGCACCAATATCTGTTTCAGTTCGCACGCGTTTGGCGACAGAAAATGATTTTTGGAATAAACGCTCTAATTCACTGGATAACGAATGGCTATCTTGTGAAAGTGCAAACGCTTTTTTCACTTGGCCTAAAATTTGCGGCTCCCCTAATACCAAGGAGTCAAGGCCACTTGCCACTCGCATTAAGTGGCTAACGGCGTGGTCATCTTGGTGCCAATACAGGCTAGGCTGCAAATCCTTTGGGGTAATTCCGTGGAAATCACACAACCATTTAACCAGCTGCTCTTGCGCTTTGTCTTGCGACTCAAGGCTCAAATACAGTTCTGTTCTATTACACGTAGACAGCACAACGCCGCCATTCACTTGAGGTTGTTTAAGAAGATCCTCAAGTGCATGGTCGATTTTTTCAGGACCAAAAGTCACCCGCTCACGCAGGGCAACTGGTGCCGTTTTATGATTGATGCCTAAGGCTAATAAGGTCATTGCGCTTTACGACTTACTCACATTGCTTACATTGCTAATTATTTTGTCAGTAACGTTATGCTCATTATTAATAAAGAGAACATTACTGCTATTTATATACGACTATTGTAGATGATCCTCGCGACGCTTTCTACGCCTTGCAAGGTTCTATCATTCAGAAAGATGACCAATCCCAAAAAATAAACGAAAAAAAAGGTATTAACGATTATTTTTCATGATTGAAACCTATCGTTCCTTTAATTTTATTGTTAGCAAATTATTAATCACAACGCTAACGACTACAATAACATGCATAAAGAATGCAATTATTTCGCACAGAAAGCAAATGGTGATGTCCTATTGCTTTAATCAACTTTACGGGAAATAACCCTATTCTGATTGATTCAATCAGCAGATTAGCGCACAATTTTGCCCATCAATACGCTACCTTATGTATAACCTAGCGTAATTCGCTTTAATTTATGATGTTATCTGTGCCCTAAAACGTTGAGATTGACTATGCAATTAACCCAAGTTTTGTCGTTCACTCACCCTGTAAAAGGCTTTTGGCGGCTTTTGCCTCTTTCCTGCCTTTTATTAACAGCTTGTGTCACTACGTCACAAAATACCACCAAAGGCACAGGTTCAGCGTCTGACGCGCAATGGAAAGCCCACCAGCAAGAATTGAATCAACTGCGTGATTATCAAACACGTGGCTCTTTCGTTTATAATGGCGGCGAAACCAAGACTTACGCAAAATTCTTCTGGCAGCAATATACACCCGAAAAGTATCGTTTATTGCTGACAAACCCGCTGGGAAGCCGTGAATTAGAACTCACCGTTGAGCCTGATTTGGCGCGTTTAACCACCAAAGATGGGCAAACTCATATGAGTGATGTCCCTAGCGAGTTAATCTATCAACTGACTGGCATGGAAATCCCGCTAGATGACTTAACTGCGTGGTTAGTGGGTTCTCCGGGTCGGGCGACGGATTTCACCTTAGATGAAAACCACTTACTGAAAAACGTGACGTTTGAACAAAATGGGGAAAAATGGGTGTTAGATTATATTTCCTACGACACCAAAACCTCGCCAATGCTGCCAAATTACCTTGAACTACGCCAAGGCGACCGATTAATTAAATTGAAAATGGACAGCTGGACACTGAAAAAATGACATTAACTTGGCCCTCTCCTGCTAAATTAAATTTATTCTTGTATATCACGGGACAGCGCCCAGATGGCTATCATGAGCTACAAACGCTGTTTCAATTTTTAGATTATGGCGATGAAATCACGATTACCACACGCCATGATGATCAACTGAATTTAGTAACTGAAATGGCTGGGGTTCCTCCCGAAAAGAACTTAATTTTGCGGGCTGCCACATTACTACAACGCTATTGCCGTGAAACGCTCAATTGGGCTCAGCCCCTTGGTGCGGATATCGCGATTGATAAAATCCTCCCGATGGGCGGTGGTATTGGCGGTGGTTCATCGAATGCGGCAACCACATTGATTGCCCTCAATGAACACTGGGGTACACAAGTGTCCGATGAGGTTTTGGCTGAGCTTGGCAAAACGCTCGGTGCAGATGTGCCTGTGTTTGTTCGAGGCCATGCTGCATTCGCTGAAGGAATCGGTGAAATATTAACCAAAGCTTCCCCTAAAGAGAAATGGTATCTGGTTGCTCACCCCGGAATTGAAATATCAACTCCGACTATCTTCACAGATCCGCAATTAAATCGAAATTCTCCAAAACGCTCCCTAGCCGCATTATTACTGGCTCCGTACGCAAATGATTGCGAACCGATCGCAAGAAAACGTTTTCGTGAGGTTGAACAGCTTGTTTCTTGGCTGTTAGAATATGCTCCGTCTCGCCTAACAGGAACAGGCGCGTGTGTTTTTTCTGAATTTGAAACACAAGCGAATGCCCTTAAGGTGTTAAATAAAGCCCCATCGTGGGTGCAAGGGTTCGTCGCTCAAGGCGCTAACGTATCCCCACTGCACAATTTCCGCGCTGGGATAACCCGTGTATTGCACCAATAAGTAATGAAACAACGCTCATTGCTATTGGTCAACAATATCTCTCTGGACGCAAGCCTGAGGTTTTTCTCGTGCCCGATATGAAGCTTTTTGCTGGTAACGCTACACCGGAACTAGCACAACGTGTTGCTAACCGCCTTTACACTAATCTTGGAGACGCGGCTGTTGGTCGTTTTAGCGACGGCGAAGTCAGTGTTCAAATTAATGAAAATGTTCGCGGTGGTGATATTTTTATCATCCAGTCAACTTGTGCACCAACTAATGACAACTTAATGGAACTGGTTGTTATGGTCGATGCCCTGCGCCGTGCATCTGCTGGTCGTATTACCGCTGTTATCCCTTACTTCGGTTATGCAAGACAGGATCGTCGCGTACGTTCTGCCCGTGTACCAATCACCGCTAAAGTTGTTGCCGATTTTCTGTCCAGTGTTGGCGTTGACCGTGTTCTCACTGTTGACCTTCACGCAGAGCAGATCCAGGGCTTCTTTGATGTTCCTGTTGATAATGTATTCGGTAGCCCAATTCTTCTGGAAGATATGCTCCAGAAAAACTTGGAAAACCCAATCGTTGTATCTCCAGACATCGGCGGCGTGGTACGTGCTAGAGCTATCGCAAAACTCCTGAATGACACCGACATGGCAATCATTGATAAACGTCGCCCTCGCGCAAACGTTTCTCAAGTTATGCACATTATCGGTGATGTTTCAGGTCGTGACTGCATCTTAGTTGACGATATGATTGATACCGGTGGTACTCTGTGTAAAGCGGCTGAAGCGCTGAAAGAACGTGGTGCAAAACGTGTGTTCGCATACGCAACTCACCCGATTTTCTCAGGCAATGCTGTAGACAACATCAAAAATTCAGTGATTGATGAAGTCATTGTTTGTGACACTATTCCACTGTCACCTGAAATCAAGGCGCTGCCTAACGTTCGCACCTTAACATTATCAGGCATGCTGGCTGAAGCTATTCGTCGCATTAGCAACGAAGAGTCAATCTCAGCAATGTTCGAGCACTAATTACCGTCAGGTTATTCATGCTCTTACAGTGATGGAATGAAATCACAGCCAAAAATTAAGCCCCTGCAGTCATCTGTAGGGGCTTTATGTTTTTAGCGCGTATAGACAATAGATACCTATTTCTATGGCTTTTTTTATTCACTCAACCTCTACGCCATAAAAATAACCAACTTCTTTGTTGTGAATGCTTAAAAAAACAGACACAAAACCTATACAGCTAGGCGACCTTGACGTTAAAAACATCGACTATCACCCAGCTAACTATCACCTAAAATTATCGCTGGCTTATTAATAAGCTAAATAATTATGGATAACGGTGATTATCTTTACGACCGTAATGTTTTAATACCCAGTAACGGTCTGCAACTTTCTCACGTCCCCCAACTCTCGCCCCTGCTAGCCACACCATCGCACCCACGAAAATTCCGAAGAGTGAGCCGTTAGTAACCAGTTCAGACAAGCCAAAATTGATCACATGGGCGAATAGGTTAACCCCAATGCTCCCAATCATCATGACCATCCCTAATCCCATGAGAACATTACCAATTAAATGAGCACTTTTCCGTTTCATATCTACCTCCAGTATCAGTGGACTGATAAGCAAGCATCTGTAAATTAATTCGGTGATTCTTTATATTTATGTAAGGATTATAGTGCATTAAGTAAAATTTTTTGCGATAGGCATCACAAGGTACAAAGTTGTCCATAATATCTACCCATAAAGTGCTTTTTATCAAAAATACAGAAAAAACGAATAGTTCATAACGCAACTATAATGAACGTGATGTTTTTATCGGATTTTTGTACATCCTCCCCATCACAAGGTAAACTAGGCGATTAATTCCATAAACTGACAGTGAAATAGTCGCCGTGAGCAAAATTAAATTAATTGTTGGCCTTGCAAATCCGGGGGCTGAATACGCACAAACCCGCCATAATGCAGGGGCATGGTATGTTGATTTGTTAGCTGAACGTCACAATCAACCCTTAAAAGAAGAACCGAAATTTTTCGGCTATACCGCACGCATTAATCTTGGTGGTAATGATATTCGCTTATTAGTACCGACCACCTTTATGAACCTCAGTGGGAAAGCCGTCGCAGCCATCGCAAATTTTTATCGTATTAACCTCGATGAAATTTTAGTCGCCCACGATGAGCTTGATATCCCACCGGGTGTGGCAAAAATGAAGCTTGGTGGTAGTAATGGCGGCCATAACGGGTTAAAAGACATTCAGAGCAAATTTGCCAATAACCCAAATTTTTACCGTTTGCGCATTGGTATTGGTCATCCGGGCGATAAAAACAAGGTTGTCGGTTTCGTTTTAGGTAAGCCACCGATGTCTGAGCAAAAACTGATTGATGATACGATTGATGAAGCGGTAAGGTGCACAGACATTCTGTTATCTGATGGAATGGACAAAGCGATTAACCGTTTACATAGCTTTAAAGCGACTGCATAAGAGTTCATTTCATCAAAATCGACTTTTTGTGTATAATCAGCGCCAATTTCTAAACATTGGGTGCAGCACTCGCCTGCCCCTCGCTATTTAAGGTGAGAAACATATGGGTTTTAAATGCGGTATCGTTGGTCTGCCAAACGTGGGTAAATCCACATTATTTAATGCATTGACCAAAGCCGGCATCGAAGCAGCCAACTTCCCTTTCTGTACAATTGAACCAAACACGGGTGTTGTGCCAATGCCAGACCCACGTCTTGATCAATTAGCTGAAATCGTGAAGCCACAGCGTATTTTACCAACCACCATGGAATTCGTGGATATTGCAGGCTTGGTTAAAGGCGCATCAAAAGGTGAAGGTCTCGGTAACCAGTTTTTAACTAACATCCGTGAAACTGAAGCTATCGGCCACGTTGTACGTTGTTTTGAAGATGACAACATTATCCACGTTGCTGGCCAAGTTAACCCCGCTGAAGATATTGATGTTATCAATACTGAATTAGCCTTAGCTGACCTTGATACCTGTGAACGTGCTATCCACCGCGTACAAAAACGCGCTAAAGGTGGCGATAAAGACGCGAAAGCGGAATTAGAAGCGTTAGAAAAATGCCTGCCACATTTAGAGCAAGCAGGCATGCTGCGTACATTGGATTTAACCACAGAAGATAAAGCCGCAATCCGCTATTTAAGCTTTTTAACGTTAAAACCAACCATGTATATCGCGAACGTCAATGAAGATGGCTTTGAAAATAACCCATTCTTAGACAAAGTGTATGAAATTGCACAAGCCGAAGGCTCTGTGGTTGTCCCTGTATGCGCGGCTATCGAGTCCGACATCGCTGAGTTAGATGATGAAGAACGCGACGAATTTATGGCAGATTTAGGCATCGAAGAGCCAGGCTTAAACCGCGTTATTCGTGCTGGTTATGAATTACTAAACCTGCAAACTTACTTCACCGCGGGTGTTAAAGAAGTTCGCGCATGGACAATCCCTGTCGGTGCAACCGCGCCACAAGCGGCTGGTAAAATCCATACTGACTTCGAAAAAGGTTTTATCCGTGCTCAAACCATCGCATTTGCGGATTTCATTCAGTACCGCGGTGAACAAGGTGCAAAAGAGGCAGGTAAAATGCGCGCAGAAGGAAAAGACTACATCGTTAAAGACGGTGATGTCCTGAACTTCTTGTTTAATGTGTAAGCCTACACTTAAGTCCTATACTGTTTCATAAAGCATCATTTCATAATAAAACAGCATAAAATTCATAATATTAACTGGGTTTTATGCTGTTTTTTCCTCAAAGTATCCTGAAGATAATTATTGGCCCCCACACTAGATATACCTTGGCAACATGGGTATTTAGTTATCTATCGTATTGGTATTTCCTCATATCGCACAAAAAAGCGACTCATGACGTACTCTACCTCAGATAAATCTCGTTCATCTCTCATTCATTAAATTTTTTCAATATTTAATTTGTTTTTAACCTTCTCAATCTGTTAGCGTAAGTCAAATTTTCATCACTATTACCAAAATAACATTCAAAATATGACCTACAATTAAAGGATAAATAATGAGTCAAGATGAAAAAAAAGAGCATATTCAACACTGTTTTTGTGAGTTTGATGAGAAAAAACGGGTTGCTTGGGAGTGTACGACTGAACACAAGTCACTGAATGCCAAAGCTTACCTCTATGTCCCTGCCACCAAAGTGGTTCCTGTCATTTTTTTACCCGGTATTATGGGGTCTAACTTAAAACATAAAGATACAGGCGATTCGGTCTGGCGAATACGCAGTAATCTGACATTAAAGGCATGGGATGCACTGGGATGGGTTTTTACATCAGGAAAGCGCCGTCGTGAGTTATTAGATCCTAACGCAGTTGTGACGGATTTTGATCAAAAGGTGGGAGATAATGATAAAGAGTCGACTTATTTTGCTAACTCTCGCCAACAACGTGGCTGGGGAAGCGTATTGCAATTTTCATATGCAGAGCCTCTCGACAAATTACAAAAAGAATTGCTGATATGGGAAGATTATTATAACCAAGCGCGAAGTGATGGTATCGCCACTGTCGATGCAGCAACGGAGTATTTTAAAGGCACTGGCAAAGGTTCAGCGTCTATTTTTCAACATATTTTAGACAAGAAACTGTCACCTGATGATGAAAACCCGCTTTCGCTTAAAGAAGCGGCTAAATTTCGCAGCTTGCTACTTCCGCTTCATGCTTTTGGTTATAACTGGCTGCAAGACAACGCGCAGTCCGCACAAGAACTTGCCGATTATATCGATAACGTGTTGAAAATGTATAATTATGATGCTAATGGGCGAGTCGGACATGGACTGGCATTTGAAAAGGGGCATGAGAAAGTCATTCTGGTAACCCACTCAATGGGCGGGCTAGTGTCACGTTACGCCTCGGAATTATTAGCCACACCATACAAAGATAAAATCCTCGGGATTGTACATGGTGTAATGCCGGACTTGGGGTCACCCACTGCCTATAAAATGATGAAAATTGGTGAGCATTCCATGCCAATGGGGTTAGTGTTGGGTATGAGTGCTACGCGTTTGATGTCAGTATTAGCGCAATCCCCAGCGCCATTACAACTTTTACCATCAGCAAACTATAACCACGGAAAACCGTGGTTACGAATTGAAAAAGGCAGCCCTGATGGAATGACGGATTTATTACTGCCTCAAAATGGTGATCCCTTTGAGGAAATTTATCTTCAAGATGATGTATGGTGGCGGATGTATGAATCAGACATTCTTGATAAAAATGATATCGCTAGCAAAGGCAATTTTATTAATTATAAAAATATAATTGAACGGCAAGTTTCCCCTTTCATTCAAAAAATGGACGGTCAATACCATACCAATACCTACCAATTTTACGGGGCGTATTTTGATAAACTTGACCCAAAAGACGCTCGTCGTTCAGATGAAACAGTGACATGGAAATTACGGGATAAAACCTCTTGGTTATGGGTCTCTGATGACAGCCGAGCAACAGAGGAATATGGCGATAAGCGTGAGTACACATTAGTCAAATCCAGTTATCAATGGAAAAATACCCTTTCATATGATTATGAGGGTGGAGCTGGTGATGGCACGGTCCCCCAATACTCTATCAACTTACAGGCAAAATCACGCTTCAAAGAGATCTTAAAATTGAATGTCGACCACCAGAATGCCTATCAGTTTGCCCCTCTGAAAGGGGATGCCGAGTTTGAGACATATGAAAAAACAGGTGATATCTCCCCCGCCATTAAATTTACCTTGCGTTCATTATGTCGCATTTTGCAAACAGATGAGGTGAAACCGTGACGAAAAAAGGGCTGATTGTTTTTTTCTGTTTAGTCTTGATGGGCACTTTAGCAGCTTGCTCCGTGCCGAATAAACCCTATTCGTATTCTCTTAATAAAAAGGATTATACTGTGATTAACTCTCTGTTTGATGATGCTCCAACCTATTGTTTGGGTCGTTATACCTTTAATTATCCGAAAGCGTTAACGCAAGAGCTGTCCTCCGTTATTAATATTGATGACATGACCATTGAAAGTCAGTTCCTTTATCCGCCTGCATTTAAACAACGTATTGAGTTGCGTGAGGATGAATTAAAGAGTCAACGTGTAGTTGATAACTCTGATGCTCCTTTTTTAAAAGAGGTCATTAAATTAAATAATGGAGTTATATTCGACAGCAACGAGAATTCTACAACACCAGATTTTGGTCGAATTTTGGAAGGACATATATATATTGATAGAATTGCTTTCATTATCAAAACTGAAATAAGGGATGTATCTAGTCCTAAATATAAAAATATGCAGATAAGGGATCAGAAATATAATATACCTATTACCGACAAACCGCAAAAACTCGCGGCCATGCGATCGTTAATTTCTCGATTACACGGTCGTCCAAAAAATGAAATCCCCACCGAAAAAGGAATTTGCATTCCTTATGGGTTTATTCAGGATGACGGACGTGACCACAAATTTAAATTATCTATGCTATTTAAAAACAGTCAATTTGCATGGGCAATTGTAATGGATAATTTACTGGGTAGTGAAGAAGAAAGCTTACTTGAACGCTCATCCGAAATTAAGCCCGTTATGCGGCAACTGGGGGCATCTACATTGAAAAAAGGCCAAGTGCAATATAATACAATCCAAGGTGAAGAATGGCTCGTCTCTGGTGAAGAGGATGGCGATAAAAAATACCGTTTCCAATACAATGCGAATGAAAAGCATGTGACATACCTACAGCCTTTAGTCCTTATTTTACTTCATAACTCAGGGATATTGACCGTAAAAGATTATACCGATGAACAAATGGTGGAAATCTGGGATAGGGTCTTACAGTCCTTTAAAGTTCGGCCTAACGCCTATTAAGGCCATAAGCGCAGCTATCAGCTTTAGCTGCGCCCTTATCCATTGAATATAATCAAGAGCACATTTTGTCAAACAGTAAGGTAAAGGAATATGATGAAAAAACAGATTATAATCATCGCGCTTGGGGCTTTTATCTTTAGTGTTTTAACGGCGTGCACTGTGCCCAACAAAACCTATTCATATTCTCTCAATGAACAGGATCCTGCTGTGATTAACTCTCTGTTTGATGATGCACCAACCTATTGTTTGGGTCGTTATACCTTTAATTATCCGAAAGCGTTAACGCAAGAGCTGTCCTCCATTATTAATATTGATAACATGACCATTGAAAGTCAGTTCCTTTATCCGCCTGCATTTAAACAACGTATTGAATTGCGTGAGGATGAGTTAAAGAATTCATCAGTAAGAAATAATTCTAATGCGCCATTTTTGAAAGAAACAACTCGATTGAATAATGGTGTGATCTTTGAACATAACAAAGATAACATTAAACCAGATTCTGCAAGGGAATTAGAGGCGCATGTTTATATTGATAATGTCGCATTCATTATTAAAATAGATATAAGTGATATAACTGATTCTAAATATTTAGAAAGACAAAAAAGATTTAAAGATAATAATTGGGATCTAACCGACAAACCGCAAAAACTCGCGGCCATGCGATCATTAATTTCTCGATTACACGGTCGTCCAAAAAATGAAATCTCCACCGAAAAAGGAATTTGTATTCCTTATGGGTTTATTCAGGATGACGGACGTGACCACAAATTTAAATTATCTATGCTATTTAAAAACAGTCAATTTGCATGGGCAATTGTAATGGATAATTTACTGGGTAGTGAAGAAGAAAGCTTACTTGAACGCTCATCCGAAATTAAGCCCGTTATGCGGCAACTGGGGGCATCTACATTGAAAAAAGGCCAAGTGCAATATAATACAATCCAAGGTGAAGAATGGCTCGTCTCTGGTGAAGAGGATGGCGATAAAAAATACCGTTTCCAATACAATGCGAATGAAAAGCATGTGACATACCTACAGCCTTTAGTCCTTATTTTACTTCATAACTCAGGGATATTGACCGTAAAAGATTATACCGATGAACAAATGGTGGAAATCTGGGATAGGGTCTTACAGTCCTTTAAAGTTCGGCCTAACGCCTATTAAGGCCATAAGCGCAGCTATCAGCTTTAGCTGCGCCCTTATCCATCGAATATAATCAAGAGCACATTTTGTCAAACAGGAAGGTGGATGAGTTACAGCCTATCTGTTAGATGCGCTTTGAGTGTAAAAACAAGACTTATCACCCTGTTGGCTTGATGTTTTTCTCATTCAAGCCTATCACTCATTTTTGCTAATCGGCACATTCATTCATCTCTACCAGCCAACCGAGTGACTTATTCGCTTATCAAAGAAGCTAAGGCGTTTCTGTAAACGCGGTATCATCTTTAGCTGAATACCCCAAAAAGCATGCTAAGTACAGCTTTGTCCCTCTGCAGATTTTCATTTTCAATGGCTCCACAAAAGCAACTCACTGTATTTTTTCAAATTACCCCATTAAGTAAACTTAAAATAGGCTTTATATATTTTTTTAGTATAGGTAGCTTATTCAACCAATCTAATATGTAACATAATTTATTATGTCAATAACTTTGGTCATTACTTTCAAAATAACACCATTAATGAGTAAATACTCTTTTATCTCTCGTTATATTTTACACAAAAAACAAGTGAAATTATTTTTTGTTTAATTTTCACTCTAAAAAACAATATCAATTCTTATTATATTTTTTCTTATTCGAAACACTTACCAACTTTCAATTAATAAGAGATATTTTCCAACGCATTCTCTTTTTACATAAATCATTCCACAAACACCCTTTATAAGAGTAAATTCATTAATCTATAATTCTAAAAATCATTTGAAATCTAATGTTACAAATTAATTAAAATATTTATTTGATAACTTTATTATATACCCCAAAAAATCTAACCCTCTGTTAATTAACATTATTAATGCTTTCATTTTAGCTATTCCTCTAAAAAAACCTTTTTTATCATTATCCAAATATTGATAAGAAAAGTTGATTTGTCTTTTAAATCGCTATATAAGTACAAAAACGCACTAAGTTAAATTTACATTATTTAAACTCAACCATTTACCAATATTAAACAGATAATATACGTGAATCAGTAAAGGAATTTCTCTTATGTCAGACAGTTTCCAAAATGAAGTACCAAAAGCAAGGGTCAATATTAAATTAGATTTACACACGGGTGGAGCACAAAAGAAAGTTGAATTACCGCTAAAGTTATTAGCAGTTGGCGATTATAGCCACGGACAAGATACGCGCGCTTTATCTGAACGTGAAAAGGTAAATATCAATAAAAATAACTTTGATAGTGTATTGGCGGAACATAATCCAACCGTCAACCTCACGGTTAAAAATACACTTGCAGGGGATGGAACAGAAGAAAGTATCGCCCTCTCATTCAAAAATATGAAAGATTTTGAGCCTGAACAAGTGGCACGCCAAATTCCTCAACTTCGCGCCATGTTGGCTATGCGTAACCTGTTACGTGACCTCAAATCCAATCTGCTCGATAACGTTACTTTCCGTCGTGAACTCGAAAACATCCTTAAAGACCCAACGTTAAGCGATGAATTACGCGAAGAACTGGCTCAACTGGCCCCGAAAAAAGACTAATTTGGATATAACACAGGATTATGCTGATGTCAGTGAATAACGAAACAACCTCAAATAACACCACAACTGTACTGGACGATACGACTAACCACGGTATCTACGCCTCTTTATTTGAAAAAATCAACCTCACCCCTGTAACACAAATCAGTGATATCAATGCGTTCCAAGATAACGCAGCACTCGCTGATACAACCGCAGATGAGCGCGTCACTGTTGCCGTTCAAGTGTTTCTTGATCGCTTAAAATCATCGGGTCAACAGGTTGAGCGCTTAGACCGTAACCTGCTCGACCACCATATTGCAGAACTTGATAAACAAATCAGCCAGCAACTCGATGAAGTCATGCACCATACTGAATTTCAACAAGTTGAGTCCACGTGGCGCGGCTTAAAATTCTTAGTGGATCGCACCGATTTTCGCCAAAATGTGAAAATTGAACTCCTTGATGTCTCAAAAGACGACTTACGTCAGGATTTTGAAGATAGCCCTGAGGTCATTCAAAGCGGTTTGTATCAGCACACTTACATTGCGGAATATGACACCCCAGGTGGTGAGCCAATCGCCGCGATGATTTCAAACTATGAGTTTGACAGAAGTGCGCAAGATATCGCTCTATTACGCAGTATTTCTAAAGTTTCAGCCTCTGCCCACATGCCTTTTATCGGCTCTGTTGGCCCGAAATTCTTTGGAAAAGACACCATGGAAGAAGTCGCGGCTATCAAAGATATTGGCAACTACTTCGATCGCGCAGAATACCTGAAATGGAAAGCGTTCCGTGACTCTGACGATGCACGTTACATCGGCTTAACGATGCCGCGCGTATTAGGTCGTCTACCTTATGGCCCAGACACTGTACCAGTACGCAGTTTTAACTATGTTGAAGAAGTCAAAGGCCCTGATCACGAAAAATATTTGTGGACGAATGCAACCTTTGCTTTTGCGGCAAATATGGTCAAAAGCTTTGTTAACAATGGCTGGTGTGTGCAGATCCGTGGCCCACAAGCAGGCGGTGCGGTTAAAGACCTCCCTATTCATCTGTTTGATTTAGGCACTGGCAGTCAGGTAAAAATCCCCTCTGAGGTAATGATCCCTGAGACCCGTGAGTTTGAGTTCTCTAACCTCGGTTTTATTCCACTGTCTTACTATAAAAACCGCGATTACTCATGCTTTTTCTCTGCAAATTCAGCGCAAAAGCCAGCACTTTACGATACTCCTGATGCCACTGCAAACAGCCGTATTAACTCGCGCTTACCGTATATCTTCTTGTTATCACGCATCGCCCATTACTTAAAATTAATTCAGCGCGAAAATATCGGTACCACCAAAGACCGCCGTTTACTGGAGCTTGAGTTAAACAATTGGGTTCGTGGGCTAGTCACTGAAATGACCGACCCGAGTGATGATTTACAAGCTTCTCACCCACTGCGTGATGCAAAAGTGGTTGTGGAAGACATTGAAGATAACCCTGGTTTCTTCCGTGTGAAACTGTACGCCGTTCCACACTTCCAAGTTGAAGGCATGGATGTTGATCTCTCTTTAGTTTCACAAATGCCAAAAGCAAAAGCGTAAGAGGACTGTCTGGTGAAAATCTACCGTCCTCTGTGGACTGATGGTGCGTTTTTGACACCTCAGCAATTTCAGCAGCAAGCCCGCTGGGATAGCCACATTACTGATGTTGTTGCCGGTATGACGATCGCCTCCCCTTGGGGGGTGATCAGCACCGAGTTCGACGAAAGTGCGTTAACCATTTCACGACTCAGTGCGCAGAAAATGGTAGTACGCCTGCCAGATGGTACGCTGATTGACAGCACGCTTTCTGATAACCTTCCCCCTGTCGTCGATCTCAGTGAACATGCTGATAAACAAGTATTAGATATTGTTATCGCGCTTCCCCTGTTACTGGCAAATGGCGGGAATTTATTATCCGAGGCGAACGCAGAGCGCCCTCGTCGTTTTGCACAAGAGTGGGTCAACGTTCAGGACTTAGTGGGCCACGAGCAAACCGATATTGCGGTCTTGCGCCATGCGGTCAGTCTACGATTTGCGCACGATGAAAACAGCCACTACATCACTTGCCCTGTCGCACGGTTAGTCCGCAATGCTCAAGGTGGTTGGATGTTTGACACCACCTTCATTCCGCCGCTATTAAGCTGCCAAGGTAACCAAGAACTCGTCGCACTACTCACTGAATTTATGCATCGCTTAGTGGCAAAACGCCGTCGTTTAATGACATTACGCCGTGAAAGTAATGAAAAAATGGCGGATTTTGCGGTAGCTGATGTGTCTCTGTTTTGGTTGCTCAATGCGTTAAATAGCGCCGAGCCTGTTCTTAATGAGCTACGTTCATCGTTGAATCGTCACCCTGAAATGTTGTATCGGGAGCTGGTGCGTTTGGCGGGTGGGTTACTCACATTTTCCCTCGACCATCACATTGAGAGCATTCCTGAATATCAACATGCAAAACCAGAAGCGGTTTTTCCGCCGCTGTTTATGTTGCTCAATACCTTGTTAGAAGCCAGCTTGCCCTCACGCATCGTCACCATTGACCTTGTCAAAGAAGAACCTTTCTGGAGAGGCAAGCTGCATGATGGCCGCTTACGAGATAGCGCAGATTTCTATTTGTCCGTTCGTTCATCACTACCAACACACGTATTAGCCACACAATTTCCATTGCTATGTAAGGCTGGGAGTGCTGATGATGTTGCCGATGTGGTGAACGTTGCGCTAAACGGTATTCCTCTGCGTGCATTAAGCCACGTCCCAACTGCCTTACCACTGCGACTCGAAAACCAATATTTTGCCCTTGATTTATCAAGCCCTGCGGGTATTGCCATGTTGGAGTCAGGAAATTGTTCGTTTTATGTCCCAAGTACGCTCGGGGATATCCAGCTTGAATTATTCGCGGTGGTTCATTCATGAGTAAAAACACAGCAACACAAATCCTCGACAATATTTTTGCCGATACATGGCTAATGGTATGCCAATTACAGCACGGCGTGCAGATCAACAACGGCGATGATCTTTATCATCATGCTTGCCAACTTATTGATCATACACGTCAATTGCTTATTCAACATGGGTATGATGAGCGCACCATAGAGCATATGCTCTATGCCCAATGTGCCTTGCTTGATGAAAATGTCTTGAAACGCAAAAAAGGTGACTTCGGTTACCAAGCATGGGTTCAGTCACCTTTACAAGCACGTTATTTCAATACGTTAGATGCAGGTGAACAGATTTGGGATCGCTTGCGAGGGCTACTCTCGGAAGCCGCGCCCAACCAAGCTGCCCTGACCTGTTTTTACCGTATTTTAACCTTAGGTTTTGTTGGGAAATTTCGCCGCCTTGACCACCCCGAGCGCGAGCAAATTATGGTTCAGCTCAATGCCATGCTCCCTCGCTTTCAGACCATATCTAAACTCCCTTTGGTCATAAAACCGAAACTGCGCTTTAGCCGCCGCCGTTTATATTGGCTTAGCTGGCTGGCGGGGGCGGTAGTGATCTTCGCTATGTGGTGGGGTTTCTCAACCTCACTCGAGCATTTACTGCAACAATGGATGCCTCAAGGACAGTAATGCAAAACTCGATTAAATTCGTGGTCATCTTACTGGCAACCCTGCTTTTTTTGTGGTTAGTCTGGGGATTCTGGCCGTTAGGAAACACCGTTTCCCTGTTTCTCAGCGCGTTGGCTATTGTCATAGCAGGCGTTGCATGGTATTGGCGTTTTAAACAGCAACAACACTCCAAAAGCCTTGAAAAACAAGTTAGTACGATGTTACCACCTGCGTCATACCAACAAGCTATCGTACTGGTATGTGGGCAATCAGAGGCTTTGTTTCCTAACGGGTTAACCCACCGTGAAACGTCCCAAGCGTGGTATGTGTCTATCACCTCTCCCGTCATGTTACTTGATGTGACGCAAACTGTGGTGGAAACCTCGCCAGTCCAGCTTGGGCAACTCTCCGTGTTATTTGCGGTATTGCCTGAACAACTGGTTTTACAAGAAACATTGACCCAAGAGATGCTCAATTGGCGACGTGCCATTAGCGAAAGTCGCAGCAAAGCGGGTGTTCATCTGCCATTTTGGGTTTCGCTATATTTGTCCCCCATTCAGCAGACGGATCCTTATGCAAAATACCGACACGAAGAGCGCCCTTGGCTGACCTTACTCAATCACCAGCGTGAGTTTCAAGTCGAGCAAAATGGCAGTTTAGTGCAACCTTTATCCGAGTGGGTTCAGCAATTTTTTACCAGCGAGCACCAACAACTTCACACCATGTTAGGCTTTGATTACTTACTGGATTGGTTGCAACAAGTATTTACCCCGCAATTAACCGTGGAACAAGCCGGTGTGCGTAAGCTAGTGCCTTCCGCTTGGGCGATACAATTCATTCCCATTACCAGCGTGGAAAATAATTCATGGCAGCAATTTATTACGCGAAGAACAGGCTTAGCACCGCTAACATCGACGCAAAATGTGCCACTTTTACCCCTGCCCGATATTTTACTCACACGCTTACACCACGATATTAGCCTGAACCGTTATGAACGTTTAATGGGTGCCGTTGGGATTATCTGCGGTCTGTTTTTAGTGGGCGCCTTAAGCGGCAGTTACCACAATAACCGCCAACTAGTTCGCCATGTTGGAGAAGACACCGCGCGGTTTATTCAACTTTCGGATACGCCGCTAGCACCAAAGCTAGTGACTTATCAACAACTTCAAACCGATGCCGTTCAGCTGTCCCATTGGCAACGTGAAGGTGTGCCCGCGGGATATTCGCTGGCCTTATACCAAGGTGGTTATTTATTACCACACTTGCATGCTTTACTGAGCAGTTGGGCACCTCCCGCCCCACCTGCACCCGTCATTGTGCAAGAAGCCCCTGAGATGGTAAGCCTCGACAGCCTATCGCTGTTCGATGTCGGCCAATACACCTTAAAACCGAGCGCAACCAAAGTGTTAATCGATGCGCTGATCCATATCCGCGCAAAATCCGGTTGGCTGATTGTGGTCTCGGGCTATACCGACAACACAGGTAACCCAGTAAACAACCAAAAACTATCACTGCAACGCGCCGAATCTGTGCGTGATTGGATGATACAAACCAGCGACATCGCACCTTCATGTTTTGCGGTACAAGGCAACGGGCAAGCTAACCCTATTGCCAGCAACAACACCGCAGAAGGACGCGCGAAAAATCGCCGGGTCGAAATTCGTTTAATGCCCCAAGTGGATGCTTGTCAGGCATCGAATGAGTAAAAACGTGTCCCTGAAGGACAGGGACACACATTTCACTATTATGGAGAAGTAATTTATGGCTATTCCTATTTACCTATGGCTTAAAGATGATGGCGGTGCGGACATCAAAGGTTCTGTCAATGTACAAGACCGTGAAGGCAGCATCGAAATCGTGGCTCAAGACCATAACTTGTATATCCCAACGGATAACAACACTGGTAAGTTAACCGGCACGCGTATCCATACGCCTTTCATTTTCGTTAAAGAAATTGATTCCTCTACGCCTTACTTATACAAAGCGGTCACCACTGGCCAAACGCTGAAAAAAGCCGAGTTCAAATGGTACCGCATTGATGATGCAGGCCAAGAAGTTGAATATTTCAACACCACCCTTGAAAACGTCAAAGTCGTCAAAGTCGCGCCAAAAATGCACGACGTTAAAGAGCCAAGTAAAGAAAAACATAACCACCTCGAAGAAATCGAGCTGCGTTATGAAAAAATTACGTGGACCTTTAAAGACGGCAACATCATTCATTCTGATTCTTGGAATGAGAGATCAACCGCTTAATTTTCGCATTGCAGGCGCTAGTCGCCTGCTTTTTTTATTTTTCCCACACACAAACCCAATAACACAAATGCTTATGCCCCTATGCGAAAGGGAAAGGGCGGTAGCGTACCTCGGCCCCCCCTTTTCACGGTAAATATCAAATAGCCAATTTGTAGGAAGAAGAGAACATGGAAAACTCCCCCGTTATGCTGTTACGTCGTTTAAACCCTTTTTGTGCCAACGCATTAGAAGCTGCGGCTTCCTTATGCCAAACCCGTGCGCATGCAGAAATAACGATTGAGCATTGGTTACTTAAACTCCTCGAACTTGGTGAAAGCGATATTATGGTGTTAGCACGTCGCTATGAGTGGGACATGACCGCATTATGGCAAAGCTTATTGGATAGCATTGAACAGCTCCCCCGCTCTGTACATAGCCGACCACAACTTGCCAAACCCTTATTAACGTTGATCCAACAAGCGTGGATTAATGCCTCTTTAGATGAAGATGTGGAACATATTCGCAGCGTCCATTTATTAGCCGCAATCATCAAACAGCCAGCGTTGTTACCTAACGAAAACTTATGGCCACTGATGACCTTGAGTGCCACCCAATTACAGCGATTACGCCCTTTACTGGATGCGCAATCCGATGAACGCCCTGAAGTACAGCAATTGGCGGTGCATAACAGCCCTACCCATGCAGAGCCTGCCAACCAAACCGATAACAACCCGCAGGCCGCATCTGGCGTGGCAGGTACACCACTCAATGACGCCTTACTTGACGTTTTAAACAAATTTACCCTTGATGTGACCGAAAAAGCCCGTGAGGGTACCATCGACCCCGTGTTTGGTCGTGATGACGAAATTCGCCAGATGGTGGATATTCTCTCCCGCCGCCGTAAAAACAACCCCATTTTAGTGGGCGAACCGGGCGTCGGGAAAACCGCGTTGGTCGAAGGGCTGGCCTTGCGTATTGCTCAGGGTAACGTCCCTGTTAGCCTGCAAACTACCGCATTGCGCACCCTCGATTTAGGCTTATTGCAAGCGGGCGCAGGGGTTAAAGGGGAATTTGAACAGCGCCTTAAAAATGTGATTGAAGCCGTGCAGCAATCCCCAACCCCTATTTTGCTGTTTATTGATGAAGCCCACACCATCATTGGCGCAGGCAACCAAGCAGGTGGCGCCGATGCAGCCAACTTGCTTAAACCTGCCTTAGCTCGTGGCGAATTGCGCACTATCGCCGCCACAACATGGTCTGAGTATAAACAGTATTTTGAGCGTGATGCCGCATTAGAACGCCGTTTTCAAGTGGTCAAAGTGGACGAGCCTGACGACGAAAAAGCCTGCCTCATGTTACGTGGCTTAAAGTCCCGCTACGCCAAATACCATGGTGTGCATATTACCGATAATGCAGTCAAAGCAGCCGTGACGTTGTCACGTCGCTACCTTACGGGCCGCCAACTGCCCGATAAAGCTGTCGATTTGCTGGATACCGCCAGTGCCCGTATTCGCATGAGTTTAGACACGTTGCCTGAAGAACTCACCCGCTTAGCATCACGCCAGCAAGCGTTATCACTGGAACAGCAAGCCATTAATGACGATATCGCCATTGGTAACACGGCCAGCCAACCCGCCCTTGATAAACTGGCCGCAGAAGAACAAGACATTGAACAGCAACTGGCGGATATCAAACACCGTTTTGAGCAAGAAAAAAGCTTAATCAACCAATTAATGACCTTACGAAGCGAAGAAAAAGACGTCACTGAGGTACAAGGCCAATTAGACCACTTACAACAAGGTAAACCGCTGATTTGCCCTGATGTTGACGTGCGCACTGTCGCAACGGTGATAGCAGACTGGACTGGCGTGCCCCTTTCAAGCCTGCTCAAAGATGAACAAACGGGCTTACTTGAACTCGAAAATAACTTAGCCCAGCGTGTGGTGGGGCAAGAAAGTGCCCTTATCGCCTTAGGGCAGCGGCTACGTGCCGCTCGAACAGGCTTAGCCTCTGAAAATGGGCCACAAGGCGTGTTCTTATTGGTCGGCCCAAGCGGTGTTGGGAAAACAGAAACCGCGTTGGCACTGGCAGACCAACTCTTTGGCGGTGAAAAAGCCCTCGTCACCATTAATATGTCGGAATACCAAGAAGCCCACACGGTCAGCCAACTTAAAGGTTCACCTCCAGGCTACGTGGGTTACGGGCAAGGCGGTGTGCTAACCGAAGCCGTCCGCAAGCGCCCTTACAGCGTGGTATTACTTGATGAAGTGGAAAAAGCCCACCGCGACGTGATCAACCTGTTCTACCAAGTGTTTGACCGCGGTTTTATGCGTGACGGTGAAGGGCGCGAAATCGATTTTCGCAACACGGTGATTTTAATGACCGCCAATTTAGGCAGTGATTTGTTGATGCAACAACTTGAGGAATTCCCTGAGTCCAGCGACAGCGAGTTGCATGAATTGTTGCGCCCCACACTGCGCGACCATTTCCAACCTGCCTTATTAGCCCGTTTCCAAACCCTGATTTACCGCCCATTAGGGCCAACTGCCCTGCGCACCATTGTTGAAATGAAGCTAGGTAGTGTCATCAAACGCCTGCAACTGCATTACGGTTTAACGGGGCACGTTGAAGAAGCGCTGTACGACACGTTAGTCAGCGCCTGCCTGCTACCCGACACTGGCGCCCGTAATATTGATAGCTTGCTCAACCAGCAAATTTTGCCCGTTCTTAGCCAGCAGTTACTGATGCGCCAATCCACGCAGCAGAACGCTCAATCCATCACTCTTGGTTATGATGAAGAAGAAGGTATAACCCTGAGTTTTGACGATCAGGGAGTCACATTATGAGTATAACTGAAATCGCCGAAGCCCTGTTACCTGGGCAAAACCGCTACCAGCTTGACGTGCAAGGCTACCAAGGCTTGTTGGATGTGGAGCACTTCACCGGGGATGAAGCCGTCAGCGACACCTATCGCTACGAAATCACCTTTACCAGCACCGATAAAGACCTGCAACCCGAGCAACTGCTGCGACGCTATACCACATTGACCTTTAACGCCCCTGCTACCACCATGTTGGGCGTGCCAACGCGCACCGTCACCAAGCGGGTACACGGCACCGTAACGGATTTCCAGCGCTTATCGGGCTCTGCGGACGAAGCGCGCTACCAACTGGTTATCGAGCCATTTTTTGCCCTGCTGCGCCATCAATTTCGCACCCACCGCTTTTTTATCAACCAATCAATACCCCAAGTGGTAGAGCAAGTCCTGCGTGACCACAACTTTAAAGGCTGGCAGTTTGAATTTACGTTGAAACAAAAATACCCCAAGCGCCTGCAAATCAACCAAATTAACGAAAATGACAAGCAATTTATTGAGCGTTTGCTCAGCGAGGTAGGGATTTTTTATCACTTTACCTTGCAACCTGATACCCAAACCGAGGTAATTAACTTTACCGACAGCCAGCGCGGCTATATTTACGGCAAATCCCTGCCATTAAACAGCCCATCAGGGCTCAGTGATAACCACGCCGACAGCGTTTGGGGCTTAGCATTGCGCCACCAAGTGGTTGAAAACAGTGTTTTTACCAAAGATTACAACCCGCTGATTGCCGATGACCCACTGGTTTCCAGAGTGGTGGATAGAAGCCACGGGGAAAATGAGACGCCGAGATACGGTGACGTCTACCACTACAAAGCGCGCCACCTCACTCGCGGGGACAAATATCAGCCCGAGCCTGAAACCGCGAACTTTTGGGCACACTTAGACCTCGAGCGCTTTCTGGCGTGCCAAACTTTACTAAACGGGAAAACCACCGCCCCCGATGTGGTGCCGTTGATGGTGCTGGAAATCACTGATAATTCGCCAATTTCCACCCTGCCGACGGTATTTCAATCCCCCGTGTTATTAACCCGCTTGCACTTTGCTGCCAGCCGGGCCAACGCACTTATCGTGAAATTTGATGCCGTGCCGTACACGGAAGCCATCTGCTGGCGCCCTGAGCTGAAGCCTCGCCCGGTGATTTCAGGCACCTTAACCGCCCGTGTCACCAGCCCGATAGAGAGCGACATCTACGCCCGCCAAAACGAAAACGGCCATTATTGGGTTAAGTTTGATGCCGACCGTGACGACAAGCCCGCGGGGTTTGAGAGCATGCCCGTGCGCCTTGCCAAGCCTTACGCGGGCAGAACTTATGGAATGCATTTTCCGTTAATTCAAGGCACCGAAGTGGCGATTGCCTTCCACGAGGGTGACCCTGACAGGCCGTATATCGCCCACGCCCTGCATGATTCCGTTCACCCCGACCACATCACGGAGCTCAACCGCACCCGTAACGTGATTCGCACCCCTGCCAATAACAAATTGCGCATGGAAGACCGTCGCGGAGAAGAGCACATTAAAGTCAGCACCGAATACGGCGGTAAAACCCAGCTCAATTTGGGGCATTTGGTGGATAGTGAGGGAAAAAAACGCGGCGATGGCTTTGAGCTGCGAACCGACAGCTGGGGCGCAATTCGGGCAGGTAAAGGGTTGTTTATCTCCACCGATAAGCAAGAAAAAGCCGGCGGGGATGTGCTGGCGATGGAAGAGGCCATTGCCCAGTTAAAACAAGCCCAACAACTTACCGAGTCATTAAAAGAAGCCGCTAACGTTGCAAAGGCTGAGCTTGCTGATTTGCAAACACAAAAAGACCTTTTATCTGAAACGCTTAACGAACTTAAGCAAGCCGCCCTGCTGATTTCATCCCCTGAGGGCATTGCACACACCTCCCCTAAGAGTATTCAAACCTCCGCAGGGGAAAATATCATCAATACCGCCCGTAATAGTGCAGATTTTAGTATTGCCAAAAAATTCACCGTTGCCGCAGGGGAAATTATTAGCCTGTTTGCCCAAAGGCTTGGGATCAAAATTTTTGCGAATCAAGGCAAAATCGCCATTGAAGCGCAGCACGATGAAATGTCCTTAGATGCGTTAAAGGATTTAAGCATTAGCAGCCATGATGGCAAAGTGATTATTAAAGCCAAAAAGGAAATTATTTTAACCAGTGGCGGCGGTTATATTCGCATCGCAGATGGCACCGTGGAGTGTGCAGCACCCGATAAAATTATCCAGCGCAGTGCCGTCTGGCAGAAATTCGGAGGGCAAAGTATGAATGTCGCAATGCAATCATGGGAAAGCTCTGAGTTTGCTATTAAGCCTCAATTGGTTAATTTAGGCGATTTAGGCAGTCCTCATCTACCAAAACCTGTTGGTATTTATGCCGAAGGCACAAAGAGTACCAGTGCAAGTGATGCCCAAGGAAATTTATCTGAACGTAAGGGCTTAGGGCTAGATCAGCTCGACATTAAACTTGATGGTAAGTAGTGACGTTCTAACGGTCAGAGAATTTATTTTTAGGAGCTTTTATGACAGATAAATCAGACAATTCAGCAATATCCAGTGAATGCCAACATATTTCGTATTACTTACCACAATGGGATAAAAACGGGAAATGCCGTTGGGTTGATATTCAACTTCAACATAAATCACTCAATGCAGAAGCTAAATGCATTGTTCCGCCAACAAAGGTAATACCTATTATTTTTATCCCTGGGGTCATGGGGACAAATCTTAAAAGTGATGTTGGTGAAGATTCTTGGAAAGCGGAATCGATTAAGGGGGCTGATACCCTTTGGTTTGTCCCGAAAGACGGTCATGAACGTAGAAAAACTTTAAACCCAGATACTACTACTGTTGAAAACAGGAAAACAAGTATTAGCTCTCGAGTTCATTCTCTCTTTCCTGATAATGGAAAACTACTCCCTACTAGACACGAGCGGCATTGGGGTGAAGCGTTATATTTAAGCTATGGAAAATTCTTAGAATTTTTTCAATATGCTTTGTTGGATGATTGGCAAACTGATGTTTATCGTATGTATTCTGACGCTAAACTAAAACAATTCAAACGTTCAGGTGTATTAACTAACTTAGTTAGCCGAGAATTAGGGGATACTCATGACTCTCCGCTAACCGATCCTGAGCTAACGCACTTTAAACGCTTCCTCTTTTCTGTTCATGTTTTTGGCTATAATTGGTTGAAGGATAATGCTATATCCGCTGAAGAACTGACTAAATATATTGATGATGTTTTAGATATCTACAAAAATAAGCATGGATATGGTTTAGCAGTAGAAAAAGTCATTTTAGTCACGCATTCTATGGGGGGGTTAGTCGCTCGTTATGCAATGAATCCTCCTGAAGAGTCTACATTTAAAGGCTGCCAAGATAAGGTTTTAGGGGTTGTTCACGGGGTTATCCCTGATTTGGGGTCTCCAGCAGCTTATCGCCGAATGAAAACCGGAGCGGGTAAAGAAGATATTCCAGGGCAAGTTTTAGGAGGAAACGCAGAAAAATTAATGCCTGTTTTAGCAAGAGCGCCAGCGCCATTACAATTACTGCCGTATCCGTCATACCCATCAGGATGGTTAAAAATTGATGGTGAGAGTGAATATCCTAAAGTAGATCCTTTTGATGAAATTTACTTACGTAATGATGTGTGGTGGAAACTGTATCAATCCGACATCATTGATTCCGATAATGCGAAGGTCACGAGTAATTGGGATGAATATGATAAATTAATGGAAGGTTCGGTTAGACCTTTTATGGAGCATCAGGAAAAAGGCTTTTATCACCCTAACACGTACGTATTTTATGGTAATGAAAAAGAATCCGATAATTATCTTTCATGGAGTCGTGTTTCATATAAACGAGAAATACAACTGAGTGAGGATGCATTGCGACGTTTACCGCCCGTTAAAAATGTTCGATTTGAAAAACAATCAGATGGTAAAATGTATGTTATTCCTACAGGAGATGTTCCGCATTATTATTACAAAATAGATGACGATAATGTTTATGAGTTAGTTTCGTCGTTAGGCAAAGGTGATAGCACTGTTCCCATTGAGTCACTCAATAAAATAAAAATACATCCGTCAATTAAAAGTGTCTTGGCGACAAATGTTGATCATCAAAATGCTTATGCATTAGATGATACGGCTTATTCTGAATTTAGTGATGCCATTAAATTTACATTAAGGTCGATTATTAAAATTGTACAAGAGGTTGATGCCAGTGCGGCTGACTAAATTACAAGCATGGTTCATGATAATTTTGGCTATGCTCATCATTTCATTTTTATGGCTCATTCGTGAAGTTGCTCCTGCTCCGTTAAGTGACAAGGAAAAGATTGTGATAGAAACTCTGTTTGATAAAGCGAAACCTCAATGTATTGGTCGTTATCTTATTGATGTTCCAGCATCATTTAATAACAAATTGCAGGATAAGATATTTATTGATGATTTTAAAATTGAGAGCAAATTTATTTATCCTCCTGCATTTCGGCAACGAATTGAGTTACGAGAAAAGGCGTTAAGAGAGAGAACGACGAGTAAAGAAAACACACCTGTACTGAAGGAGGTTATACAGTTGCCGGATGGAAAAGGCGTTATTTTCGATTCGAATAAGTCCGGATCTAATGATGCTTATAGAACATTAGAAGCCCATGTGTATGTTAATCATATCGCGTTTATAATTACTACTGATATCCGAGATCTTTCTGATAAAAAATATGAAAAAAGAAAAGCTAGTTTTTTATCCAGAGGCGGAACAGAATTTCAATCAAACCAAAAACCAGCTAAATTAGCGGCTATGCAATCTTTGATCTCACGATTAAGTGGGCGGTTAGATCATGTCGTTCCCACAGAAAAAGGGGTTTGCATTCCTAATGGTTTTATTTTAGATGTTCAAAATACACAAAAAGAAGATATTTATTTTTTATATGAAAATAGTGATTTTAGTTTAGCACTTAACATGGATCATCACGAGACACCTCAAGATGAAATATTATTGAATAAATCTTTTGAAATAAAAAAATCGATGGTGTTAAATAATATGCACACGTTTAAAAAAGGTGAAATAAAACCCAATGGCGTTCCCGCTCAAGAATGGCTAATGTATGGGAGACAAAAAGTTTATAACAAAGAAAATAACGAAGAATCAGGATTTCCTTATTATTCTTTTCTTTTGAAGGTAAATCAAGGTACATCCTCTTTTTCTAAACCATTTTTAAGTATAACTTTATTTAACAATGATAAAGAAACAATATACAGTGATGCCGAAATGGTCGAAATTTGGGATCGTATTATCAGTTCGCTGCGTTATAAACCCAATGCATTTTAATCCATGCAAAGACGATAATTAGGTGGTTGTTAGTCTGATAGCTGTACCGTGAATTACCCGCTGTCTACACAACCACTCTCTATTATTGGCTATTCAATACGCGGTTACTTTAAATAATAATATATGCAACACCATGAATGTATTAAACATCCTATTTCCGTCAGTCAGTAAAATAATGTTAGAGGTTAATATCCGTGCAGCTAACTAAAAAAAACCTCTATTGGGGTGGAATAACACTTACCGTAATAATGATACTGGTGGGGCTTATTCTTTTTACTGAACAGCAAGCCCGCATTCAACTGACTGACAAGGAAAAAGTGGTGATAGAAAATTTATTTGAACAAACCAAACCCCAATGTATTGGCCGTTATGTTATTGATGTTCCTGAGTCATTCAATAATCGACTACATGACAGTGTGTATATTGGCGATTTTAAAATTGAAAGTCAGTTTATTTATCCCCCAGCATTTCGACAACGTATTGCGTTACGTGAAACAGAATTACGAGAATGGAAAACCAGCGCTGAAAATGCCCCTATGCTGAAACAAGTTATTCAGCTACCCAATGGCAAAGGGATTATTTTTGATAGAAATAAACCAACGTCAGATGATGCATATCGAATGTTAGAGGCTCATGTTTATGTTAATCATATCGCTTTTATCATTACTACAAATATCAGAGATTTTTCTGATAAAAAATATGAAAAAAAGAAATTAGCATTTTTATCTAGAGGATTCACTGAGATTCAGTCAAATGAAAAACCATCTAAGCTAATCGCTATGCATTCATTAATTTCGCGGTTAAGTGGCCGTTTAGATCACGAAATTCCGATGGAAAAAGGCGTTTGCATTCCAAATGGTTTTATTTTAGATGACAATGAAAAAACTAAGCAGCAAGTTTCTTTTGTTTACGATACAGGTGAATTTATTTTCTCGGTTGAATCGGATAACCGCTTTGCAGGCTCTGATGATACCTTACTTAGTCGAAGTACTGAAATAAATGCAGCCATACGCCAACAAAACAGAGAAACAATTAAAAAAGGAAATTTATCCCCCAGTGATATTCCATCACAACAATGGCTGGTAAAAGGCGAACAAGACGTTTACTCAAAATCAGAAAACAAAAGGATCACTAATTTACCGTATTATTTCTTTACGTTTTATTCTAATGAAGCAACGGGTTCTTTGACTATCCCTAAATTACATATTCTTATGAATAACAGAAATAAATTCACCTCATACAGCGAAGCGCAAATGTTTGAAATTTGGGATCGTATTGTCGGGTCTCTGCGTTATAAACCTAATGCATTTTAATCCATGCAAAAGCGATAATTAGGTGGTTGTTAGTCTGATAGCTGTACCGTGAATTACCCGCTGTCAACACAACCACCCACTATTGTTGGCTATTCAATACGTGGTTACTTTAAATAATAATATATGCAACACCATGAATGCATTAAACACCCTATTTCCGTCAGTCAGTAAAATAATGTTAGAGGTTAATATCCGTGCGGTTAACTAAAACACAAAAAATAGCAATCGGGTTGATTGCGATAATTATTGTGGCGTTTTTTTGGTTAACTCGTGAGAGTTTACCTTCTCCATTAACTGATAAGGAAAAAATTGTGATCGACTTATTATTTGAAAACGCAAAACCACAATGTATTGGGCGCTATGTGATAGATGTTCCTGAATCATTTAACAATAAGCTTAAAAACAAAATCTTTATTGGTGATTTTAAAATTGAAAGTCAATTTATTTATCCACCAGCATTTAGGCAACGAATTGAATTACGGGAAAAAGAATTAAGAGAATGGGAACAAAGTGAAGAAAATGCCCCTGCACTTAAAAACATCATTCAATTGCCAAACGGTAAGGGCGTTATTTACGATAGAAATAGACCAGGGGCTAATGATGCATATCGTACATTAGAAGCACATGTATATATCAACCATATTGCATTTATTATCACAACAAACATACGAGACTTATCAGCCCCCAGATATGCAGATGAAAAAAAATCTTATATAGAAGTTTCAGGATTTAGCGAAATAGAAACAAATACTCGACCAATAAAACTCACTGCTATGCTATCTCTTATTTCACGGCTAAGCGGGCGATTAGATCATGAGATCCCAAAAGGGAAAGGCGTCTGTATCCCCAATGGATTTATACTTGATGATGAAAATCAACCTAACGAAAGATTATATTTTTTATATGAAAATAATGATTTTGGCTTATCAGCCATTATGGAAGACCATGTAACAGCAGCTGATGATACCCTATTAAGTCGGTCATCAGAGATAAAAAAATCAATGATATTAAATAATATGCACACCTTTAAAAAAGGTGAGTTAAAGCCTAATGATGTTCCAGTTCAAGAATGGTTAATGGCAGGCCGACAAGACGTTTATAATGAAAAAGAAAATAAAGTGGAGTCAGGTTTCCCCTACTATTATTTTCTGTTAAAAGCGAACCAAGGTACCTCTTCATTTTCCAAACCCTTTTTAAGCATCACCTTATTTAACGACAATAAAAAAACGACTTACAATGATGCTCAAATGGTTGAAATTTGGGATCGTATTATCGGGTCTCTGCGTTATAAACCCAATGCATTTTAACCTATGCAAAAGCGATAATTAGGTGGTTGTTAGTCAGTCAGTTACACAACCGCCACCTATTATTGGTTATTCAATACGTGGTTACTTTAAATAATAATATATGCAACATCATGAATGCATTAAATATCCTATTTCCGTCAGTCAGTAAAATAATGTTAGAGGTTAATATCCGTGCAGCTAACTAAAAAAAACCTCTATTGGGGTGCAATAACACTTACCGTGATAATGATACTGGTGGGGCTTATTCTTTTTACAGAACAGCAAGCCCGCATTCAACTGACTGACAAGGAAAAAGTGGTGATAGATTCATTATTTCAAGAAACCAAACCACAATGTATTAGTCGTTATGTTATTGATGTGCCAGTATCATTTAATAATCAGCTAAAAGACAATATTTACTTTGATAATTTCAAAATTGACAGCCAATTTATTTATCCCCCTGCATTTAAACAACGTATTAAGCTCCGAGAAGCAGAGTTAAAAGAATGGAAAACAAGCGCAAAAAATGCCCCGATGCTTAAAGAAATCATTCAATTACCTGATGGTAAAGGCGTAATTTTTGATCGAAATAAACCTGCCACTGATGATGCCTACCGAGTATTAGAAGCACATATCTATCTTAATCATATTGCATTTATTATTACTACTGATATCCGAGATTTCTCCGATAAAAAATACACAAAAAGAAAGGCTGAATATTTAGCTCGGGGTGGAAGCGAGTTCCAATCAAATCAGAAACCTTCTCGATTAATCGCTATGCGCTCTCTTATTTCTCGGTTAAGTGGACGATTAGATCATGAAATCCCTATAGAAAAAGGCACCTGTATTCCTAATGGTTTTATTTTAGATGACACTGAAAAACATCAACAACAAGCGACTATTCTCTATGGGAATACAGATTTTTACTTATCATTAGAATTTGATAATCGTTACTTAGGTTCTAATGATACTCTATTAAATCGAGATAGTGAGATAATACCAATGCTCTATCAGCAAGGGTATCAGACGATAAAAAAAGGTAATCTAGCACCTAATGGTATACCATCACAAGAGTGGCTTGTGACAAAAAAACAAGAAGTTTATTCTAAAATTGAAAATAGGCGAATACCCAACCTGCGGTATTATGACTTTCAGTTTTTTGCTAATGAAGCAACAGCAACTAACATAATCCCTAAATTGAATATTGGTATACATAATCAAAACAAATTCACCTCATATAGCGAAGCACAAATGGTTGAAATTTGGGATCGTATTATCGGGTCTCTGCGCTATAAACCCAATGCATTTTAACCTATGCAAAAGCGATAATTAGGTGGTTGTTAGTCAGTCAGTTACACAACCGCCACCTATTATTGGCTATTCAATACGCGGTTACTTTAAATAATAAATGCAACACCATGAATGCATTAAATATCCTATTTCCGTCAGTCAGTAAAATAATGTTAGAGATTAATATCCGTGCAGTTAACTAAAACACAAAAAATAGCAATCGGGTTGATTGCGATAATTATTGTGGCGTTTTTTTGGTTAACTCGTGAGAGTTTACCTTCTCCATTAACTGATAAGGAAAAAATTGTGATCGACTTATTATTTGAAAACGCAAAACCACAATGTATTGGGCGCTATGTGATAGATGTTCCTGAATCATTTAACAATAAGCTTAAAAACAAAATCTTTATTGGTGATTTTAAAATTGAAAGTCAATTTATTTATCCACCAGCATTTAGGCAACGAATTGAATTACGGGAAAAAGAATTAAGAGAATGGGAACCAAGTGAAGAAAATGCCCCTGCGCTTAAAAGTATCATTCAATTGCCAAACGGTAAAGGCGTTATTTTTGATAGAAATAATTCAGGACAGGATGACTCAAGCCGTACGCTTGAAGCTCATGTATATACTGAACATATCGCATTTATTATTACTGTAGACATATTGGATTTATCAAATCCGAAACACTCTGCTAGAAAAGAAACATATGAAAAAGCAGGCTTTTCTGAGTTTGATATGAATGAAAAACCAGCCAAGTTAGCTGCAATGCAATCATTGATTTCACGAATGAGCGGGCGATTAGATCATGAGATCCCAAAAGGGAAAGGCGTCTGTATTCCCAATGGATTTATACTTGATGATAAAAGTCAACCTAACGAAAGATTATATTTTTTATATGAAAATAATGATTTCGGCTTATCCGCCATTATGGAAGACCATGTAACAGCGGCTGATGATACCCTATTAAGTCGGTCATCAGAGATAAAAAAATCAATGATATTAAATAATATGCACACCTTTAAAAAAGGTGAGTTAAAGCCTAATGATGTTCCAGTTCAAGAATGGTTAATGGCAGGCCGACAAGACGTTTATAATGAAAAAGAAAATAAAGTGGAGTCAGGTTTCCCCTACTATTATTTTCTGTTAAAAGCGAACCAAGGTACCTCTTCATTTTCCAAACCCTTTTTAAGCATCACCTTATTTAACGACAATAAAAAAACGACTTACAATGATGCTCAAATGGTTGAAATTTGGGATCGCATTGTCGGGTCTCTGCGTTATAAACCCAATGCATTTTAGTCTTTACCACATAATAATTAGACCGTTATCACCAAGCAATTATACTGCAACTCACTAATATATTATATCAGCTATTTTAATAATATAATTTTTATATTACATAATTTAAATCGCTAACCCCTGCTCTGCTTTATGGCTAGAGCAACAATTAAAACCACCTTAATTATTTCTTAGTTTATTTCAAGGAACTATTATGCACAATTATTTAAAGTTATTTACACTGTCCTCTTTAGTTATCAGCATCGCCGCCATTTCAGGTTGTGTGACAAAAACAGCAACCACCGAGCGAAATAAAAACATTACGATAGCAAGCCCTTTTGGCGACTCTAATGAAGGACAATGCTATAAAATCACTGCGGAAGGTAAAGATTATTATGGCCGTTTAGATAAAGACGGGCACCCTTTAGTCATACCTGAAATTGCTGATAAAGATATTTCTATTCGCTTATCTTTATTAACAGATAATGATTGTAAAGAACAAGGGCTTTAAAATTATCTGATGACTATTTTAATGCTTATAGAATAGCCATTAATTTATATTTATTAATCATAACTATTTAATTTAAGTTGGTTTACTATGAAAGGAATGGTCTGTCTTGGTGATAGAAACACACATGGTGGCTACGTTATTTCTGCTTCATCAACCCTATTTATTAACGGCAAACAAGTTGCATTGGTTGGTGACTTAATATCATGCTCAAAGCACGGTAATAATACCATTATACAAGGGTCTGATTCTGCGTTTGAAAATAATATCGCAATTGTTATTGACCAGTGCCTTTGTGCCTGTGGTTGCCATGTTATCAGTTCAGAGCCCACTGCCAATATTGTCTAACTTATCAAAGGTTATTACGCTATGCGCTGGGAAATCCCCGTTATTCCAAATAAAACAAAATTAACCCCACCTAAATATAAGCCAATTATTGCCGCATTCACGCTTCTTATAGGGGGTATTTATACATACAGTTTAACGCTTTCAGCAGAACAAAAAACACGCTTACTTTTATTGACTGTTCCCGCTATTTTACTGATTGGTTTTATTCTTCTCGCTTTTTTATATATACGCTATCAACATTCATTAATGACCTATGATAATTGGGAAAATGAAAAGGATGTCACGAAATCACAATGGCAAGCATGGAGCCAGTCTTCTATTATGTCGATTGCTAATGTGATTTATACACCTGACAAACAAGGTACTGATGTTTTTTTAACACATTCAGAAGACATCCCTATGTTTCCAGAAAAGCCCCGGCCGTTATTACAGGAAATAGATGAGGAATTATTTAGTGAAATACATCAAAAAATTGAAAAACAGTGTAAAAATTACCGAAATACATTATCTGTCATTTATTTAATCTGCCATTCTGGCATCAATTCACCTGATGTCTTAGTTTTCAATCAATGGCACCTAAAACCTATTCTATTATCTTCATTTGAGCCTCTTTTTTTAAATTATGATAATGAGAATAGAAATACATTTTTAGTGATCACTATTCAGCAAGATGGCGCATATAGCCATTTTGTTTCTGCTCAGTTATTTAGCCAAGACAATAAAATATGCCAATCAGCAAATCAGCTTATCGCGATAGAACGTGTCATGACTTTCGATAGCAACACCTTTGGTACTGAATTTAATAAATTTGTTAATTACAGCGGAATATCACGAAAAAACTTTTTTCAGACTTGGCTTTCTAATATAAGCCAGCCACAAACAGAAATAATTTTACTGGATTATGCCGAAAACCAAATTGATTTTAATAGGGCTCGCCCCATTAACTCTATCAATTTATCTTATGCTAAATCACACCCTAATGCCTTTTTTACCTATTTATCCCTTGTCTCTGACATTGCTCAGAAGACAAAAACTGATCAAGTTTTAGTCCACATAACCCCCGATAATACGGGATATGCTGTTTATATTAGCGACAGGTCTTAATATGGAACAATCATCTAATCATTTATCACGATGGACATTATTTTTACTCCTATTTGGTTTTATGGCGTTAATATTGGTTATCGCATTTATAATTCATCAGTCCTATGCTTTTAATATTAATTACTTTCTGACTATTTTATCTGTTTTCTTTGCCGTGGCTTTAGTGAGTATTATGTTTTATCCCAACCTAAATAGACTCAAGCAAAAGATACAGCAAATTGGCTATAAACCACTGAATCAGCCAATTAATAAATCAACTAAGGTGATTGATAACCGCGCAACAATTTCCGCTGAATTAAAAGACTACCTCCAATCCCACTACGGCCTTTTTTGGCGTAAAAAAGTCGCCATCCAACTGCTTATCGGCTCCCCCGCCGCCGTTGATAAACTGGCGCCGCGGTTGTCTCACGAAATTTGGCAGGAAAGCAATGGCACCGTGTTGATTTATGGGGGCGAGGTCGCGGCCACCGTCAATGACGAAAATGTGTTGATGCTCAAACAATTACGCCGCCGTCGGCCGGTGGATGCGCTGATTTGGGTCACCGAAAACACCGTAATAGACCAATTGATGCACAGCACCCTCAACGTTCACCACCTCAATGCGGCGACGTCCGATATGGCGAGCCGCTTTATTTATGGCCTGTTTAAAGCCCTTAAGTGGCAAGCCCCTGTGTGGGTGTGGAATGTTAGCGATAACCCCGAGCTTTGCAGTGCCGATGCACCTGCGGTGTTGTGTTTAACCGAGCCTTACGGCCAGCCCGAGCAGCTCACCCCCGCGCTGCGTGAGCTGGTTCCGCTGTTGTCATTGCATGGCGCCCAAGCCCTGTCTGTCAACCTAACGCACACTTATTGGCTGATTTTAGCGCAGTTTTTACGGGGGAGCGGCAGCGAAGAGTTAGCCGTTCGCTTAGCCCCATTGACCTCTGGCATTCGTCGCTTACCCTTTGCAGGGTTAGCATTTAGCACCGCCGTCACCCAACCGAGTGAGGCCCTTCACCCCCATACATGGCAAGAAGATAACCGCTGGAAAAGCCTGCTTGCAGTGCAAGGCGATATCGCCCCGTCATTGCAACCGTCACACTTAGGCATCAACCCGCAGCGCGTGATGCAATACGCGGTCGCCACGGCGATGGCAGTGTGGGGCGTGGGGTTGGTGGTGTCGTATTTTGCCAACCGCCAATTGATTAACGACAGCCAGCAGCTGGCATTTGCTGCCGTGGATAACCAGCGCAGCGCCGCCGAGCGCCTAAATGCCCAGTTCGATTTCCAACAAATGTTAGGAAAACTCGACCACCGTGCCACCCACTTTACCCCCGTGTGGCAGCGCTTTGGCTTAAACCACAATGATGCCCTGCTCGACCAGTTATGGCCCACCTACACCCAAACCATTTTACCCCTGTTGCGCGACAACACTCGCCAGCAATTGGAAGCAAAATTACAGCAGTATGCCGAGCTCCCCCCTGATAGCCCCGCTCGCGCCGACGCCACGCCTGCCACTTACGCCTTGTTAAAAGCTTATTTAATGATGAGCTCCCCCGAGCGCATGGAGCCCGAATTTTT